>JADZAN010000024.1:0-300000 GCA_020852815.1 Gemmatimonadaceae bacterium
CGGAGCGAGGTGGACCAGATCGAGACGGTCGACATCGCGGCGTTCAACAAGCTGCTGCAGGCCAGCAAGGTCGACGGGGTCATCGGGAAGAAGAAACCGGGGACGATCATGTAGCGTCCCCTGGCGTCCCCAGGCGCCTCCTCGGCTTATGTTTGTGGTGGCGGCTCGATTCCCCGCAGGGCTGACGGGGGAGTGGGTCGCCACCGTTGCCTGCCGGACCATCTTCCTGCCATGACCGCACTACGCGCACTTCGCCCGTCTCGGGCCCTCCGCGGGATTCCCGCCATCGCCCTGCTCCTGGCCGCCGCCGCGGCGTGCAATGGGAGCGACGCCAGTTCCCCATCCATCCCCGGCAAGATCACCCGCGTGAGCGGTGACTCGCAGTCGGTGGCGGCGGGGACGTCGCTCGTCGCGCCGATGGTGGTGAAGGTCGTGGCGCAGAATGGGTCGCCGATGCTGGGGCAGACGGTGACTTGGTCGCTGGAGACGGGGACGAGCGGGACCCTCCCCTCCTCGACGAGCCTGACCGACGCCAATGGGCTGGCCTCGATCGTTTTCAACGCCGGCCAGGTGGCGGGAAAGGCGGAGGTGACGGCGACGGCGGGGTCGCTCGCCGGACTCAAGTTTACGCAGACCATCGTCGCCGGGCCGGCGTCGGGGCTGGTGAAGTTCGCGGGAGACAACGCGGCAGCGCTGGTGAACGCCGGGGTCGGGCTCGTGGTGAAGGTGACCGACCAGTATGGGAATGCGGTCTCGAACGCGACGGTCTCGTGGGAGGTCACCAGCTCCGGCGGGACGCTGAGCGCGGCCACGAGCACGAGCAACACGGCCGGGCTGGCCACCATCACACTCACCGTCGGTGCCGCGCCGGGGACGTATACCGTGAAGGCGACGAGCGGAAGCCTTCCCGCGGCGACCTTCACCGTCACGGCGATCTAGCGGCCCGTTGCAGGAGCGGTCATCGCGTCGTGCCGGTGATGCGAGCACGGGGGCGACGAGCCGCGGGGTAGCCGCCGGGTAGCCGCCGGGTAGCCGCGTGGTATCCGCGGTATCGCGGCGGGAAAGCTGTGGGGCGCCGCGGTGATTGCGGCGCCCCCGAGCGCTTGTGGGGGTCTTGTACCAGGTGCGTGTCCGTTGGGTAGGGACCGGCGTATCCCCCACCCCGGTACGACACCCTGTCTTGGAGACTTCACCTCATGTTCCGCTCCACCGTTCTCTCATTACGACCGGTGCGTGTCGTTGCGGCCGCGGCAGTGCTGCTTGGCGTAACGGCGTGCGCCGAGTTCCTCGGCACGAGTTCGGATGACACGTCGATCAGCCAGTCGCTGACGGCGGCGTTCAGCACCGTTCCGGTCGGTTTCAGCAACAACGCGTCGAGTTACGCCGGCGACACCGACGGCATGTCGTCGCTGTGGCTTCCTGGTCCGCGGGGACAAGCCTTTGGTCGCGAGGGGTTGATGGGGGGTGGGCTCGGTGATGCCTTCGCGGGCGGCATTGCGGCCAACGCCTCGATGGGCGGCGGCGGGCGGCGTGGTCCGTTCGGCGGAAAGTTCGGCGGCGCCAGGACGTGCGAGGGAGCGTTCAACGCCGGCACGGGATGGTTTGTCTGCACGCCCGTCACCAGCAACGGCATCACGTTCAACCAGCAGATCCAGTACAAGACCGCCGCCGGCACGGTACAGTCGGCGCTGGATACAGGGACCACCAACTCGGTGCAGGTGAAGTCGACCGTGGCGGGGACCATCTCGTTCGTGCGCGACTCCACCCGGGCGTCGTGGGAAGGGCGCAAGGGGCCGCCGCACTTCGGGCACCTGATTGGCGACTCGACGACGGTGCTCACCGCGAACACGACGCTCAACCACGTCAGCGACCGCACGGTGACCGGGCTCGCCACCGGGAGCACGAAACGCACGGTGAACGGCACGTCGCAGGGCGAGGAGTCGACCACCGGGACGTCGAGCAAGGGGAACTTCACCGCCAAGCGCGTCGCCGCCGACACGAGCCGGGGGGTCGAGGTCCCGATCGTCGACGGCAAGCCGACGTATCCGACGGCCGGCACGGTGATCCGCGTGATGAACGCGTCGGTCACCTTCGCGGGCTCGGCGGCCACCACGGCTTCGCGCAAGGAAGTGATCACCTACGACGGCAGCGCCACGGCCAAGGTGGTGATCACGATCAACGGCGACACCAAGACGTGCACGATGGCGCTCCCGCGCGGCCGCCCGGTCTGCCCGTAGGCGACGCTCGTCAGGTGCAATTCTGGCGCGCCCGCCGGATCGCGTAGCGCCTGTTGGACCGCCAGGACCCGTGGTACCCGTGGAATCCGTGGTACCTGCGCAGCACGACGCCCCTCGCCGGCCGTTCCGGCGAGGGGCGTTTCGCGCGCGCCCGTGACGCCTGGTGCCTAACGCTTACCGGCCGGCCGGGCGGCGCGTGTCGCGCCCGCGCGCGCCTCGGCGCTCTCCGGATCCACGACCTGGACGAAGCGCTTCATGTTCTCGGTCATCGGCACGGCCTTGAGCCGCCACCGGTTCTGGATCGAGTTCCACGGCCCGCCCGTGTAGGCGCGCGCCGCGCGGTATCCAGCGGTCCGTGTCGCCGAGTCGCCGGCGGCGGCCAGGGCGCCGAAGGGATAGGAGAAGTATTCGGTGGCGCTGGTGCCCAGGTTCTTCTGCAGCGCCTCGCGGCTGCCGGTCACCTCCTCATGCATCTGCCTGGCGTCCTTCATCTTGTCCACGCGCACGTGCAACGACGTGTGTGACCCGATGGTGAACCCCTCCTTTTGCAGCTCGCGGAGCTGCGCCCAGGTGAAGTAACGCGGGTTCCGGTCCATCGCATGGGTGAACGGGAAGAACGTCGCGGTGAAGCCTAGCTTCCTGAGGAGGGGAACGGCGTTCTGCAACTGGTTCACGCGCCCGTCGTCGAAGGTGATCACGACCGCCCTTGGCGGGAGCGTGCGCTTCCCTTCCAGCGCCTCGACCAGCGCCGTGAAGGAGACGACCGGAATCTGGTGCGCCTTGAGGTACTGCATCTGCGCCGCGAACACCTCGGGACGCATGGTGAGGTCGGCGCCGCGCACCGCGCGCCCTTCGGCCGCCGACTGGATGTTGTGATAGACGAGAATCGGGACGCGGAGCGAGTCGGGGACCCGCGCCTGCTGCTCGACGTTAGTCGACCATGGCGACGCAACGGGCGACACGCCTGGCGCGGCGTGCGTGACAGCGGCTGGGGCAAAGTGGCGATCGGGATCCGTCGCAGCGGTAGCCAGGAGCGGGAACAGCACGGGCAAGACGGCAGGAATCATGACAGAGATGACGACAGACAGTACGACGAAGGGAACGCAACAACGGCCGCAGATTCGACCGACGGGATCTTACACAGGAAGCCCCTCGAACGCGTAGCCGCGCGCGAGGAGTTCGGGAACGATGCGTGCCAGCGCGCCGGCCGTCTGTGTGCGATCACCCAGGGGGTCGTAGCCGTCACCGTCATGGAGCAGGACGATGCTCCCGCCTCGCACTCCGCCCACGGTGCGACGCGCGATCTCGTGCACGCCGGGGCGGCCGCTGTCCCACACGCCGAGTGACCATCCCACGCAGCGTTGCCCCAGACGGTGCGCCGCCGGCGCCACGAATGGCGAGCGGAAGCCGTGTGGCGCGCGAAAGTGGCGCGGCGCCACGCCACAGGCATCGACAATGGCTCGCGTCCCGGCCGAAAGGTCGGCGGTGGCGCGGTTGGGGCCGGCGAGATGCAGCCGGCGGTGCGCAAAGCCGTGGTTCGCCACCTGGTGTCCCTCGGCGACAATGCGGCGCACGAGCGCAGGCCATCGCTCCGCATGACGCCCCAGGAGGAAGAAGGTCGCGGGGACGTCATACTCGGCGAGCGTGTCGAGGATGCGAGGGGTCGCCCACACGTTGGGGCCATCGTCGAAGGTGAGCGCCACGCGCAGCCCGTCGCCGGGAAGGCGCGACAGAACGCGGCCAAAGAGGTTGCTGTTGCGGTGCAGGGCGGCGTAGCTCCCGGCACCGGCCAGGGCGATGGGGGTGAGCGATGCGAGCATTGCGATCGTGGGTGTCACGCCACCTGCTCCACATCGATGTTGCAGCCAGCGCGCGCATACGCGCCCAGCACCTGCGTGGCGACCACCGACCAGCGGAAGTCGTGCGCGCGCCGCAGCCCATGTGCCGATAGCCGCGCGCGCAGCGACGCATCGCGCAGGACGAGTACGAGCGCCTGGGCGAGCGCGTTCACGTCGTGCGCCGGGTGCATGATTGCCTCGCGCCCAGGGGTGACGACGCTGCGAAAGCCGGGAAGGTCGGTGCAGACGATCGGCGTCCCCGCGGCCATGGCCTCCAGCAGCGTGACGCCGAACGACGCGCGCGTGGTGGGGCAGGCGTACACCGTGGCCGCCGAGTAGTACGCACCCCGCTCGGCCACTTGCGACTCCGCGAAGTGAATGGACGGATTGGCGCCGGCACGCGCGCGGTAATGACGCCTGAGCGCACCATCGCCGACAATCACCAGTCGCGCCGACGGGATGTCGCGCTGCACCAGCGGGAGCGCGTCGATCAGCATCCCCAGTTCATTGCGCGGGTCGAAGCGCCCGACGAAGAGGATGGTCGGCGTGTCCGCGTCGAAGCATGCCGGTCGTGGCAGCGCCGGGCGGAACTCGTGCGTGTCGATGCCGTTGGGGATGATCTCCCACTCGGCGTCAAAGTAGCGCCCATGCGCTTCCGCTGCAGCTGGCGATACCGCGACCGCAACGTCGAGTTTGTCGAGCCGGCGCTGGAAGAACGGGCGCCCGCGCTCGTAGACGCGCGAGCTGGGGAACCAGGTGTGGAACGTCCCGACCACCGGCACCTGCGCGGCGTCGACGGCGGCCAGGGGAAGCGTTGGCGCCAGCGGACAGTGCACGTGCACGAGGTCGTAGCGCTGCTCGCGAAACAGCGCGCGCAACCGGTCGCGCAGCCGCCACGCCATGGTGAGTCGTGCCATCGACGCGTTGCAGCGGACGGGGAGCGAGCGCCCCACGCGAATCACATGCGAGCGATCGTCAGACGCGTCGATGGTCGAGGTGACGACGTCGACGTGGCATCCCATGCGTCGCAGTTCACGCGAGAGGTAGTGCACATGCTCGGTCACGCCGCCCAGGTGCGGGTAGTAGTACTCCGACACCATCGCGATGCGCGGTGATGCGGCTCGCCGGTCCAGCGGACGACGTTCGGCGTGTCCCAGGATGTCGGCGCGCGAGGCGTAGTCGGGGACGGGAAGGGGAGCGTCGAGCGGAGAGGTTTCGAGAGGCGGAGCGTCGTGAAGCGAAGCGTAGAGAAGGGACACGCGGTCGAGGGCTAGGCGTTCCATCGCCCCGTGCCGGCAGTGCGTCGTGACCGGCAGTCGATGGTGACGCGATCGCGTCGACGCTATCGCGTCTCGCCTAGACGGCAGATGACAGCCCCGCGTGCCGAAGGTCAGCCGTTGTCCGCTATCGCCTTGGTCCCGCGTCCCGTAGCATTCCGAAATGGACCCCAGCCTTCGCTGGGGAGAGGATTGGACCCCAGCTTTCGCTGGGGAGAGGCTGGGCGCCAGCCTTCGCTGGGGAAAGGCTGGGCCCCAGCTTTCGCTGGGGAAAGGCTGGACCCCAGCTTTCGCTGGGGAGAGGCTGGGCCCCAGCTTTCGCTGGGGAGAGGATTGGGCGCCAGCTTTTTCGCTGGGGAGAGGCTGGACCCCAGCTTTCGCTGGGGAGAGGATTGGGCCCCAGCTTTCGCTGGGGAGAGGATTGGACCCCAGCCTTCGCTGGGGAAAGGCTGGACCCCAGCTCTCGCTGGGGAGAGGCTGGGCGCCAGCCTCCGCTGGGGAAAGGACCTCGTCTTCTCGTCTTCTCGTCCTCTCGTCTTCTCAAAGAAATGCAAGGCGCCGATCTCCTCATGCGCTCCCTCGCCCAGGCCGGCGTGGAGCTGTGCCTGGCCAACCCGGGCACGTCGGAAATGCACCTGGTCAAGGCGCTCGATGCAGCGCCTGCCATGCGCTCGGTCCTCACGTTGCACGAGGGTGTGGCGAGTGGGGCCGCCGATGGATGGGGGCGGATGACGGGGCGGGCGGCGAGTACGCTGCTTCATCTCGGGCCCGGATTGGCGAACGCGCTGTCCAACCTGCATAACGCGCGACGCTCGGCGACGCCGGTGGTGAACATCGTCGGCGACCACGCCACGTATCACCTGGCCAACGACCCGCCGCTGCACAGCGATCTCCCGGCACTGGCGCGCGCGTCGTCGGCGTGGGTGGAGACGGTCGCGACGGCCGAGGCGATGGCGGGAGCAGGGGCGCGCGCCGTGGCGGCGTCGCTGGGGCCGCCGGGGGCGATCGCGACACTCATCGTCCCCGCGGATGCGGCGTGGGGCGTGGTGGAGGATGCGAGGGGAGAGGCGGCGCTGCGCGCGGCAGCCCGGGCACCGGCTGTTTATGCCGGGACTGCTCCGTCAGACGCAACGATCGATGGCGTGGCGCAGGTGCTGCGTTCAGGTGAACCGGCGGTGATCCTCCTGGGTGGACGCGCGGTGTCGCCCGCCAACGCCGAGCGCGCCGGACGCGTGGCTGCCGCAACCGGGGCCAGGTTGTGCAGCGCGCCCTTCTCCGCCATCGCCCCGCGCGGCGCCGGGAGTGTGGCCACCGAGCGGCTCCCCTACTTCCCGGAAATGGTGCTGCAATTGCTCGCTGGAGTGCGGCATCTCATCCTCGTGGACGCACCGGCGCCGGTGGCCTTCTTCGCCTACCCGGGACTTCCGGGGCGACTGGTGCCCGAGGGGTGCAGCGTGCATGTGCTGGCCACCGGGAGCGACGACGTCGTGGCGGCGCTCGATGCGCTGGTGGTCGCCTGTGGCGCCGAAGGGGGCGCCGCGCCGCGAGTGGCGCGCGCCGTCCCGCCGGTGGCCAGCGGCGCCATCACGCCGGCCACCTTCGCGCAGACCCTTGCCGCCACGCTCCCGTCCGGGGCCATCGTGTGCGACGAGGCCATCACGAATCGCTTTCCGTCGTTGGCCGCCACCGCCGGGGCGGCGCCGCACGACTGGCTCGACCTCACTGGCGGGTCGCTGGGGCTTGGCATGCCGATGGCGCTGGGCGCCGCCATGGCGTGCCCCGGCCGGCGCGTGGTGAACCTGCAGGCGGATGGTAGTGCGATGTACACGCCGCAGGCGCTGTGGTCGCTGGCGCGCGAGGGCGTCGATGTGACGACGATCATCCTCGCCAATCGCCGGTATCGCATCCTGGAGTACGAGCTGATGCGATTGCAGCTGACCGACGCCGCGCGCGCCCGTTCCCTCACCGACCTCTCCACGCCGCCCATCGACTTCGTGCAGCTGGCGGGATCACTCGGCGTTCCGGCGGTGCAGGTGACGACGGCGGAGGGGCTGGGCGAGGCGCTGCAACGGTCGTACGCGACCCCTGGGCCGCAGGTGATCGAGGCGATGATCGTGGAATGACACCCACGGCTCCGCGCGCGCAGCACCTGCTCGGCGTCTGGAATCCGAGCTACGACGCCGATGCCATGTCACAGCACCTCCAGGTGCTGTTGCAGCATGCGCGCACGTATCGGTCGAGCGGCGCCTCCGGTGATGACGGCGAGGTGTACGTGTGGTGGGGAAAGGTGCGCTCCAGCAACCGGCAGCAGCCGCTGGCGCACCTCGACCAGATTCTCGCGCTCGACGCCGCACTGCAGCACGAGCGCGCACGCGAACTCCACCTCTACCTCACCGACTATCGCTCGTTGTACGTGGCCCACGTCGCCGAGATCACGGCCGACGACGTGCTGGAGGACGACGAGCAGGAACATGTGCCCGAGTACTATCGGCGTAATCGGCTCGCGTGCGATTGCTGGTTCAAGCTGTTCGACATTCGTCGTGTAGTCTCCGAGGACACGCTGGCCGTCATCAGTGAACTCAAGCAGTTGCGGAATGCGCGCTACCACGACCGCCCGGTGTCGCTGTACGGCGGCATGGTGGATCTCCCGCTGCTCGTGTGGCGTGACGACGACGTGCGCTGGTTCGATCCGGACTTCCGCGAGCGCTACACCGACGGACGCTTCTGGGCCGAGTTCGATGCGGAGCAGGGGGGAAACGCGGCGATGCAGGGCGAGCTCCGCGACCATCGGTTCGGGGCGGTGTTGTGGAATGCGACCGATCCCGCAGCGCGCTGCTTCATTGCCTCGGCGGAACAGATCTTTCGCGCGCACCATCGAGACGCGGCGTTCGACCTGTCGCCCGTGGCCGTCAACCTGGCGCGTGCGCTGGAGCTGCAGGTCAATCGCGTGCTCCGTCAGGCGTTGCTGCGCGCGCCGGAGTCGCTGCGGTGGCACAATGTCGACGGGGTCACACGCGACCTGAGCGACGGCGGCAACTGGACACTTGGCGTGTTGGCAGAGGCGATAGGCTCCGATGGTGCGCGTGCGACGTGGCTACGCGACCACCTGCGCAACGGCTCGTGGTTTGCCGGCTCGCTCCCGGCGATTCTGCGCGACGTGGGTGAGCTTCGCAACGCGGCGGCGCACACCGAACGAGTTTCGCCGCAGGATGTGGCGCGCATGCGCTCGCGACTGGTGGGGGTGGGATGTTCGGGGGCGTTGGTGGAATTGGCGGGGGTGGGGGTGCTGTGAGGGGAGGGTGGCGGGGGCGCGGCGCGCGCAGTGTCTCGTCGGTTCAACACGCCGCACCAACTCACTCTCGAGATCAAACATCGCTCACCCCAGCTCCCCCAACTCTGCCAACGCGAGCACCTGCGGAATGTCGTTCGGGTTCCGCGCCATGCGGAACGCCCATCGCCCATACCTCCCGTCGGCGTTGACCGCCTTCACCCAGCGTTGCGCGGCGGCCTCCTTCACCTCGTCCAGCGGGTCGTAGCCCTTGGTCTCCAGGATCAGGTGCGCAACGGGATCGGTATTGAGCCGCAGGATGAAGTCGGGCCAGAACTCGTGCGACTGTCCGTCGAGCTGATACGGAATCGCGAAGCCGAGTCCTGAGTTCTTCACGAATGCGCGCACCAGATGATGCTGGTCGAAGCGCTGCGCCGCGGCCTGCTCCCACTTCGTGGTGTCGGCGACGACGAAGTTCACGTGGCTGTGCTGCACCGCGAAGGTAGGCTTGCTGCTCCAGAAGTCCACATCGGCGGTCGATCCCTCCTCGCGCCCCGCGACATAGCGCGGCAGTTCCATTGGCTCACCCTCCGCGACTTCGGGACGAATGCCATCGAGGAGGCGCGAGCGCATGTCGGAGTAGAAGGAGCCGAGGAAGGCGTCTTCCGCCTCGTACTCCCCCTGCGCTTCGATGCGCGTCTGCACGAACTCCTCCACGATGTGGTACATCTGCGGAAAGAGCTCGTGTGCGGGGGCCTTGCTGGGGTCGGCGCTGAGATAGGTGCGTGTGAGGTCGCGGGCAAGCGCGAACATCCGGCTTTGCAGTCGCTGCGAAGCGCGATAGCTCGCGAGCGTGATCTCCTTCACGGTGCCCACGCCAAACGTCGACGGGACACCTGCCGTGTTTGGTATGAAGGTTCGCATGACCGCCGCCGGCGGAATGCGCATCGGGTCCAGCACCAGCGGCGCCACTGCGTCCCAGTCGACGACGATCTTCCGCTGGATCACCTGGCGGTACCACTCCACGCGCGGGAACCGAATCTCGAACGCAGCCCGATCGGGGAGTGCGTATACGTGCGTTCGCCTGGTGGGTTGAGGTGCTGGTGCTCCGGCCGTCGCCTTGAATGGGATCACCTCGAACGGCACACCCAGCACCTGCGCGACTTCCTCTGGCAGCAGTCCATCGTCGCCGGGCTCGTACGACACGCGCCGTAGCCCACGCCCCACCACCTGCTCGCACAGGAGCTGCGACATGAACGGGCGCAATCCCACGATATGCGTCACGGTGTTGGCGTCCCACCCTTCGGTGAGCATGCCGACGCTCACGATGCAGCGTACGTCGCGTCCAGGCGCTTCGAGTGGTCGCTCGAGCTTGTGCGCGAGTGCCTCGAAGCCATCGGGATACAGCGGCCTCCCCTGGCTGTCGCGTGGCCACTCGCGCTTGCCAATGGTATCGAGCGTGAAGCGCATCCATCGCACCTCGTCGCCCTTGGCGCCGTCCATCTCCACCTCGTCCACCACCTTGGTGTCGACGCGGATCGTGTTCACGACGCCATCGCGGTTGCGAAAGAATTCCAACGACGACTGCGGCACGCCTGGCGGGGCGTTGCCGCTGGCGAGCCATTCATACGCGGCGCCGGCAATCCGCGTGTTCTTGCAGACGAGGATGAAGACCGGCGGGCGCTCGATCCCCGCCGTGGTCCACCGGTCGCATTCCTCCGCGTAGCTCCCCGCCATGAGGGTCAGCGGTACGTCGGCGTGCTTGAGGATCGCCTCCGGCTTGGGGCTTCCCTTCTTGCTCCCCCGCTCGGCGGATGTGAGCTGGTCGGTGATGAAGCGCCAGAGATTGAAATACTTCGCGCGATCGAGCCCGCTCGTGTCACGCAGCGCGAGCTGCGGGATCTTCACCAGCCCGCTCTCGATGGCGTCGATCAAGCCGAACTCGCTCACGACCCAGGGGAAGGGGCGGGCCGTCAGCTGCCCCACGCGCCCCAGGAAGTAGGGCGTCGCCGAGAGGTCGAGGCAGAAGTTGATCCCGCGCAGCTTATGGATCTTGTCGAGCCCCTCGATCCAGACCGTTGCTTCCTTGAAGAAGTCCTCGTCGTCACCTTCGCCAAGCAGGTCCTGTTCCTCACCGTCGGGATCAGGGCGTCGGATGCGATAGGCGTGGTGCGCCTCGTCGTTCATGACGAGGATGTTCTGCTTCCCGCCCACGGCGCGCCCCAGTACGCGCTTCACGAAGGCCGTGTCACTCTCGACGTACTCTGTCGAGCGAATGCGAACCGACTTGAGCGTGCCATCGGGATGCAACTCCGGTTCACCGATGACCTCCACGCCGCCAGAGGCAACGTGTGCCTCGAACGCCTCGAGCGTCATGTAGCGAGAACCACGCGCCGTGGTCGTTCGCTCGCCGATGATGATCTTCTCCTGGCGCACCTCGGCGACCCCCGCGCGCACCACGCGGGACGACACGCCCCCGGTGCCAGCCGGCGCCTGCGTTGCCAGCACGTGCCAGTTGGTCACCAGCACGCGGCCGCGGGCCAGGAGCGGCATGAGGTGCGCCGGCACGAGGTCGCGCGTGCGATAGAGCGATGCCTCGCCGGCGAGCGGATCGAGTTCGCGAAGGCGATCGCGGATCGTCAGGTTGGGAGTGACGATGAGGACCACGTCGCTGAATCGTCCGTCGGCGCGGTCGTTCACCTTGTTGAGGATGCTCCACGCCGCAAGCATCGCCATCACCGTCGACTTCCCCGAGCCGGTCGCCATCTTGCAGGCCAGGCGCTCGAAGCCGGTGATGCCCTTGGCGCGCTGCTCCTCCGAGACTTCCTCGCGCGGCACGTCGATGCCTTGCAGGAAGTCCGACCGTGCCTCCTTGAGGAAGATCACCGTCTCGGCGGCCTCCAACTGCGCAAAGAAGAGGCGTGTCCGCCGGTCGGGGGAGCGCCAATGTTGCAGCAGGTCGTACGTGGTGCGCGTGACCCCCGGGTAATCCTCGGCGCGCCAGCGGCGCACGCTCTCGCGGATGATGTTGACGAGGACGAGTTCGTAGCCGCGTTCGTACTCGCTCAGCTTGCGGATGATGCCGTCGTCCTCCCATGGGTCGCGCTGGTCACGCGGCTGGAAGACCATGGCGGGGCGGCGGCCGTCCTTGAGTTGCGGCGTGGCGCCCTCCTGGATGAACCAGTACTTCGACGGTTCATCGTAGGGCGGATTCTGGATGGGTTGGGCGACTTCGAAGGACATGGTCTCTTCTGCTCAGCTTGACGGCGCAACCGGCGCCTGTTACGCTTTCCACAGGTAGTGAGTCGTACCTACAACTGCTGCTGCCCGTTGATCGAGGCGAAAGTCGGCTTCATGCCGTGTGTCCGAGTTTACTCGGGCCTAGCCTCGGTGACGGGCAGTTTGTTGTCCAGTGTACCCGCTCAATCTTCGTACGTGACGTCGAGGATTGGCTTGCTGATGTACGACATGGGGGACACGCCCGCACGCTTGGTCAGGATGCCGAGCGCGGTCAGGTGATTCAGGTACTTCTGCGCCGTTGGAAACGAGATGTTGAGGATTCGCTGGGCGTCGGCTACGCGCACCGCCGGCGCGATGAACAGCGAATCAACGAGCGCTAGCATCTTCATCGCCGCGGCAGCAGAAAGCCGCTCTGCGAAGTCCTTCTGCAGCGCCAGCAATCGATCACATCGCCGCATGGCATCGTCGGCCTGTTCCTTCACCCCGCGTAGGCAGAAGCCGATCCAGTCTGCCCACGCGCCATCGGTGCTGACGCGGAGCAAAAGATCCATGTAGGTGTCCTTGTTGCGGTCGAAGTAGGCGCTCATGTAGAGCCACTGTCCCGAGAGCTGGCACCATTCCTCGATGCATAACGCGAGTAGCAGTCGCCCCACTCGTCCGTTCCCATCCATGAATGGGTGGATGGTCTCGAACTGATAGTGGGCAAGGAAGGCGTCGACGAGGGGATCGCGCTGGCGCGGTTGCTGGAGGAAGTGCTCGAAGTTCTCGAGCAGATCTCCCAACTGGTGCGGTGGCGGGGGAACGAAGCGAGCGGGCTTCCCGATCTGGTTTTGTCGGGTGCGAAACTGACCGGGGTTCTGGTCCGAACCGCGCACGCCGTCCATCAGCGTGTGATGCAGCTGGCGGATGAGGTGTCGCGAGAGAGGGAGCCGGTCGGTACCGCTGCCGCGAAGCTGCAGCGCGCGCGCATAGTTGAAGACCTCCCGCAGTGGGTTCTCTCGGTCGGTCTCGCGCGCGGGGATCGTTGGCTCCAGGTCGAAGAGCACCTGCTCCTCGGGCTCGGTATAGGTCCCCTCGAGGCTGGAGGACCGCAGCGCCTCGCGGCGCTGCAGCGGTCGCATCAGGAGCGTGGGGTTGGGGAGGTGCTTACCCACGCCATCCAGTCGCGCCAGGGCCGTCCGGGCTTCGAGGAGCATTGGCCACAGATCGGCCGGCCACTCCCATGTCGGCGGAAGGAAATCCGGCAGAAAGGCCGCGCTGAGGTCAGGAAACCCCGTCAGCGGAACCAGCTGTCCCGGGCTCGATTTGCCAAACCTTTCCAGTGCAATCACTTGGCGCCTGATTTTCAGAGGAGGGCGAGGTGCAGAAATCTTTAACGCAGGAGGCGTATCTTAAAATTCAACGGTCGAAATTTTAATCAACCCTGCCCGCGTTCAATTTTTCTCCATCTCTCGCACCGCCACAGATTCACTCCCCCGATCATCAGTCACCTTCACCTGCCCCCCCGGCAGCAGAGGCGCTCGATCGTGGCGAAACAGGCGCCGCGTTCGATCCAACGGTCTGGCATTCACCGCGCGCTACGGTGTGCCGGCTCGTGGTCGCGAGAACACGAGTTGAACGCGGCCATACACCTTGCCCTCGAGTCCGCGAAGCTCATGGGCGATGTCGACGTGCTGCCCGAGCTTGCTGGTCCACATACCGCTCCGGAGCTGTCTGGCCGCGTGTGTCGGCATCCCCCTCGCGTTGACGAAGAGCGCGACCTTCTCGCTGTCGGGTTCCAGCGCGTCGGAAGCGCACTCTTGATATCCATGGGCGGCGAGCATCGCGCAAAACGCCTCGACCGTCTCCAGGCGCTCAAGTCCCTCTGGCCAGTAGCCGGAGCGCGCCGGCCACCAGAATCTGGTATTGTCGCCTACTGCCCAGGCGATGCAGTTGTACTGAGGAGTTGC
The DNA here is from genome assembly GCA_020852815.1 of Gemmatimonadaceae bacterium. Taxonomy (NCBI): domain Bacteria; kingdom Pseudomonadati; phylum Gemmatimonadota; class Gemmatimonadia; order Gemmatimonadales; family Gemmatimonadaceae; species Gemmatimonadaceae bacterium. The sequence continues at coordinate 13,810 of JADZAN010000024.1, forward strand.
GGGACTGGTAATCGCGAAGGCCGACGTCGCGAGACCCGGAAAGGTCTTGCTGACATCCTCCGCACTCACGCGCCATACCCACGCTGAGCGAGCCACGCGAGCCAGTCAGCGGTCATGTCGATGAGGCTCCCACGGTGCGCGTCCGTCACCGGATCCGCCCCGGTGAGGGCCGTGAGCGCATCAAACCAGAAATGCGGCTCGTCTCGCAGTGCTTCCGCGATCAGCGGGATGACAGCCGGCCCGAGACCGATGATGCGCTGATAGGCAGGGTGGAGCACGATGTCCGAAAGCGACGAGGAACACACCGTGTCCGCCTTCCACGTTGCGGCCAGGTCTGCGAACAGTGCATCGAGTGGAGTCCGCGACACCGCTGCGTTGTACTGCGCGTCGGCTAGCCGCAACTGCATGCGAATCAGCGCCGACTCGGGTCCAACGGCGAAGTCGGGGTACGAGGCAACGTAGGCAGGCGGGGCGGCGAGCGAGACAGTGCTCATCGAAAGAGCTCGAGACACTTGGGGGTGAGACTGCGGAAGAAGACTTGGTTCTTCGCGGCACGGAGCGATTCCAACATGCGCCAGATTTCGGCGCCTTCGACCTTTCCTATGCGATTCAATTCGATGTCGAAGATCACCGGTAGGCGGTCCCTTGGGTCAACGCTCACATCGATCGTCTGATTGATGATCGCGACGGCGCCGATTTGCTCGAACGGGATGGTCAAACGCATGAAGAAGGCGGCCAATCCCTGCGGAATCCCGGTCCCGACCTCGGGAATGGTCAGGAAGTACTCCTTGAAGTCCGAGAACGGCAGCGGAACCTCGATTCGGTTGATGTAGCGCAGAGCAAGACGGGAAACGTGTGGCACACCGGTGGCCTCCGCATACGCTTCCCATATGTCGCGCGCTTCGGCAACCAGGGACCCCCAGTCGCGATACGGTCGAAGGCGACTGATCGCGATTCCATCCGTTCGAGCCTGCACGACCTGTGTTGCGTCTGCGCTCTGAAACCGGTACCCGTTTTGAGTCGCACTCGTTCCTCCGGGCCGTGGAACGACCCCGGTTGGGGTGAGTGCGAACTCTGAGCGGACGGCGTGCATGATCGTCCTGCCGGGATACCGATTCGCGATGCGCTCTCCGAACTGGCTGAGTGCGTCCAGGTCGATCGGGAATTCCGCCGACACGCCGAAGTCGATCAGCGCCTCGGTCAGCGGAGCGTGAGGCAGCGTCTCGTAATCAGCCATGTGAACAAACGTACGAGAGTGGCGCTGTGGTGCCAACTCGGCCGCAGAGTGCCGCAACACTCACTTCTCCACCTCCCGCACCACCATCAGTTCATTCCCCCGATCATCAATAACCTTCACCGCCACCTTCCCCGTCGCCCCCGGCACAAAGGGCGCGCTCACCGTCCCCGCCAGGTGCTCCCACACCGCGTCGTCATACGTCCCCTTGAGCGCGCGCTTGAGGTTGTCCCAGGCGCTGGTGCGCGGGAAGAAGGCCTGGTCCACGTGGAATGACAGCTCGTTGTAGTTGGTGTCGAGCAGCCACGCCGGCACATCGTCGCCGTCGCGGCGGTCGAGCTCCATGGTGACGGGGTCGAAGACGTCGAGGCCGCGGAACTCGACCTCGTACTGGGTGGGCTCGCCGGCCTTCTGCTTGGCGGCTTTGCGCAGCACCACCTCGGGGAGCCCGCAGACGGAGAAGATCTGCGACGAGCGCATGTTCTTGAGCAGGTCGCCCATCATCACGTCGGGCGTGGCCTGCACATAGGTGGCGGGGATCCCGGTGACGTCCTCGCAGTGCTCCACCAGCTCGCGCGCGTGCGGCTGGATGGCGAAGCCGATGACGTAGAGGTGCGTGTAGTGCTTGGCGTTGGCCTCGCGCGCGGCCTCGTACACGAGCTTCTCACTGATGGCACCGCTCTCAGGGCCGAAGACGATGGCGACGTCCTGTCCATCGGCCTTGGCTTCCGCCGAGATGACCTTGGAACGGGGCGGCCGGATCTGCGTGAGCGTGGCCGACTGGTTCCCCGCCAGCCGCAACACGGGGCTCTTGCGCAGCACCTCCAGCATGCGCTCCACGAACGACCCGTGCGACTCGGCCACGTTAGGCAGGCCGGAGTCCTCGATGCCATCCCCTTCCCAGTCGACCGGGGTGGGGATGGTGGCCTCGAAGACGAAGGGGCCGCTCACGCGCGTGATCCCTTTCTTCTCTTCAGGGCGATCGACGAGGACTTCCTGCGCCGGCGGTTCGTTGTTGGCGATGGACTTGAGGGTGATGTGCGGAACGATGCCGCCCACCTCCTCACCCTTGCTGTTCTGCTTGCGCTTGTAGGTGAAGCCGCCGGCCGGGCCGCGCGCGTCGTCCTTGAGTTCGTACCAGGGGTAGGTGGCGGTGAGGAGGCGCTGCCGAGCGAGGGCGAGCGGGACGCGCGAGGTGTCGATGGTGATCCAGCGGCGCCCCCATTGCTCGGCGACGTAGGCGGTGGTGCCCGAGCCGCAGGTGGGGTCGAGGACGAGGTCGCCGGGGTCGGTGGTCATCAGGAGGCAGCGCTCAATGATGGACGTCGCCGTTTGAACCACGTAGTAGCGCGTCTCACCAAAGCCCGTCAGTTTCGCGTCGGGCCAATACGAGTTGATCTCGCGAAAGGGAAACTCGTCACGATATGCCTTATACATCAGGGACTTGCCGACCGCATGAAGCCGTCCTGCTTCCCGCAATCGTTCAATCCCCTCCCTCGAGGTCGACCAACCTCGAGCACCGGGCGGATAGAACGTCTTTCCGCCTAACTCAATCGGGAAGCGAGAGTTCTCGCTTCCTGTTTGTGAAGACAGGTCATTCAACTTTAGGATTCTGCCTTCGGGAATCGGGTCGAGCCTCAGCTTCTGTCGAACCGTTAGGTCGATAACCTCACCATCGGTGGTCTCCACACAGATGTAACGTTCGTTCGGATTCTCGAATGGGTCTCGGTCGACAAAGACGGAGCGATACCTGATGGAGTCGAAGTCCTTGGAGTACCAGAGGAGATAGTCATTGACGGTTGCAGGAAGCTGGCTCGTCTGGCCTTGCGTCTTCTTGAACGCCAGAACCATGCAACTGTTCTCCGCCCCAAACACCTCATCCATCAACTCCCGCACGTGGTGCAGATTCTCATCCGAGATCTGCACGAACACGCTCCCACTTGGGCTGAGCAGCTCCCTCGCCAGCAGCAACCGGTCGCGCAGGTACGTCAGATACGAGTGCAGCCCCAGCTCCCACGTGTCGCGGTACGCCTGCACCATCTCCGGCTCCCGCGTCATGTCCCCGTCGTCGTTGTGCTTCACGTCCCGCTTGCGCACAAACGGCTGGAAGTTGCTCCCGAACTTCACCCCGTACGGCGGGTCGATGTAGATCATCTGCACCTGCCCACCCAGCCCCTCGTAGTGCAGCAGCGAGTTCATCACCACCAGCGAATCGCCGAGCACCATGCGGTTCACCCAGCGGTCGCGATGCTCGTAGGCGCGCAGCGTCTGGTCCACCACGCTGTGGCGCGGGTCGCTGAACAGGTCCAGCTCGGCCTGCTGCGTGCGTTCATGCCGCTGCACGCTCTCCAGGATGGCCTTGGTGCTCAGCCGCTCGTGCACAAAGAGCGGGAGCGTGGGCACATCGAACGAGAGGCGCTCGCCCTTGCCGGTCCAGTTGAGGAAGGGGCGTCCTAGCGCGGCGAGCTTGTCGGCGGCGGCCCTTGCCTCTTCCAGCGAGGTGGCGTTGCGGATGGCGGCGATGAGCGCTTCGCCCTGTTCGCGCGCCGGGTTCTGCGCATCCCAGTCGAGCGATGGCGAGAGCGAGGAGTCGTAGCGATAGGTGGCCGGCGCCTTCTTCTTGCGGAACTGTGCCTGCGTCCCCACGTCGGGGCGCAGCGGGGAGTCGGCGGTGGGGTGCGAGTAGTTCTGCGTGGCGGCGGCGCTGCCAGGCTTGGGAGCCTTGGGCTTGATGGCGGCGCCGGATGACTTCTTGCGAGCAGGCATTCGCGAATGTTCGGGGTTCGCGTGGTCAGGCGTTGGCCCAGTTTACCCGGGCGAACAGGCGCTGGCGATATGCGCGGTCGGTGGCGGTGCGGAAGAGGATGCGGGAGTGGTGCCGCTGGTTCTGCGAGCCCGCTCTTCTAAGGAGTTCGACCTGACAGGCGATGAGCCATTCGTCGCGAAAACGTCGATCGGAAAGAAACGAGAAGTCCCGGAACGCGATGGACATCGGCGGCTCGTCGGTCTCACCGCGTTGCGCCCGGAATTGAACGTCGTCGTAGACGCGCCCGGGTGCAGACGCGTCGACCACATCGGCGTTGGCTCGAACGAGTAGCATGGCGCCGGCGATCCCGAGCGTGCGATCGTCGGCGATGTAGGGCCGCAATACCCATCGTGAGTTGATGGTGACTGGGATAAAGAACGTCCCCTCGCGAATGGTGAGGACAAATCGCTTGTCGCCGTTCTCGACGCCAAGAGCCTCCACTAGCGTGGCTATGGATTCGAAATAGGACTCCGTCCAGCGTCGGGAGGGAGCGCCGGCGAGGTAGGCAATCAGCCGGTCTTCCGAGTCGGCCTTCCGATCGATGTCGGCTTCGGCGACGATGAGGCTAGCTGCACGCGCAGAGGCAGTCTCCGGCGCGGCCAACGGGATTGTTCGGAGCGTCGGCGTAGTCTCGCTTTCAGGGAGCGCAGGAAGGGAGGCTTCGAACTCGAGCAGCTGTTCGCGAACGATGGGGCTCGCGTGCATCCACAGAAGGTCATACCACTCCCTAATCTGTCGGACCTGACCTTCGTCTGAGACTACCGCTCCCACCTCCTGTCGCTGGAACAGCCCGCGCTCCGTGAAGTTCGCCGACCCAAACATCGCCAAGGTGGGCGACAGCGCGACCTTGGCATGCAGGTCGCGACAGTGCCGCACCTGCTGGGCGTGCTCGTGAATGAAGTCGAGAATCTCCGTCCTCGCCGGCCGCGCAAACGCACGCAACCACTCCTCCGCGTCGGTCACGAGGCGAAACTTGGGGGCGCGTCTGACCAACTCGCGAAGGATGGAAACGGACAGGTACGGCGCCGCGAGATCCAACTCGCCCGCGTCCGCGACCTCGCGCAACGCCCGCTCGAACGGCGACGCTCCCTTCCCCTCTTCCCCCGGGAACCTCAATAGCAGCTGCATCATCCTCCCGATCCTCCTCCCGCACACATGACATGGCCGAGCCGAGTGCCCAGTCGCGACTGCGCGGCACGTTGCGGCCAGAACAACCGACTGTCCAGCCCGCCCAGCGCCGCCGTGCGCCCCGCTCGTCATCGCCCCCGCGACACCCCGCGAGGGAATCGCCGACACCCGCCCCCTGAAGTTGCACATATATAACCATAGAGTTATATAGATGGACCGACGCTCCCAGAGGGACAATGCCAGTGGTTGCCCAGCGCCTACGCTCGCAGCGGGTGTGGCCAATGATCTTCCTGTTGATGGGAAGCGCGCACTTCTTCTTCGTCACTCCGCTCGAAGCGCAGGGGGCGCAGAAGGCGCAGGGGCAGGGCGCCGCCGCGGCGCTCCCGCCGGCACGCGCGGCAGTCGCGCGCGCGGTCCACGAGGTCGAGGCGCTGGATCTCCTGCGCTCGACGCTGGCGCAGTCCTTTGCGGCTGGCGGCATGGCGGCCACCGACTCGACCTTCGCGCAGGTGTGCAAGCCGGTGAAGGGGAAGGCGATGGCGCTGGCCAGGGAGACAGGATGGTCGATTGCGCAGCTCGCCGAACGCAACCGGAATCCCGATAACGCACTCGACGCCGAGTCGCGCCGCGCATTTCGCGCGATGCAACAGGACCCGGCGCTCATGAGCATGACGCGCCGCGCGACGATGCGCGGCGAGACGGGAACGCGTTACTTTCGACGCATCACCGTGGAGCCGGCGTGCCTCGCCTGTCATGGCGCGCGCGACCGGCGTCCCGATTTCGTGCAGAAGAACTACCCCGCGGACCGGGCCTACGGCTTTGCAGCTGGCGACCTGCGCGGGGTGTACTCGGTCTTCATCCCCGACTCGGCCGCGGCCGCCGGTCGGCGGTAGGACCCTCGGAGCGCCGGCCGGATCTCCGGCGCAGGGAACGAACGTATGCGGTTGAACCGGAGCTTTCGGTCGGTTGTGAACGTGACGACGCGCATCCCGACGCGCGCGACGAGGGGTATCGCCGCAGCGCTCGGCGTTGCCATCGCGATGACGGCGTCCGATGCGTTGGCACAGGGCGACGCCGCGCGCGCTGCCCAGCTCGCCCAGGGCAAGCAGCTCGTCTCGACGGTCTGCGCCGCGTGCCACACCGAGCAGCCGCCGCCCAAGCTGGCGCCGCCGCTCTCCCACGTGTCGCGGCGCTATCGCATGCTGAACCAGGGCGACCGCGACAAGGCGCTGGCGCGCATCGTGGCCTGGATCAAGGCGCCGGCCAAGGAGAAGTCGCTGATGCCGGCCATGGCCATCGAGCGCTTCGGACTCATGGCCCCGCTCCCGCTTCCCGACAGCCAACTACAGGCAGCGGCAGCCTATGTCTGGTCGCTCTCCGAGGGCGACTCGACGATGGGAGGCGGGATGGGGAACATGCGCGGGATGCAGCATGGGCACATGGCCGACACGTCGAAGATGAAGGACACCACCACGCTCAAGCGGCCATAATACGACGAACGCCGGGACCGCTGGGCGCGTTAGGTGTACGAATCAGGGTGTGTCTCGCGCCACCGCGCCGTGGTATCGTGGTGACGTTCGAGATGTCGCGGGGAATCACGACCTACCGGGAGGCTGACTGCATGGCATCGCTCGCGAAGACGGCACAGAGGGCCAGGAAGGCTGCGCTCAAGAAGGAGCAGGTGGTCGAGAAGTCGGTGAAGAAGGCGGTCACGAAGGGTGTCGCAAAGGCCGAGAAAGGGGCCAAGGCACTGGCAACCAAGGTGGCCGACAAGGTCACCGGGCGGGACAAGAAGAAGAAGGCGCTCAAGCGGGCGGCCGTAGGCGCCGCCGTCGTCGCGGGGCTCGCCGCGGCGGGCGTCGCGGTGGTCAAGGCGCGGAAGAAGAGATAGAGGGCGGACGGGGGACGGGGGACAGCTTGCCCCAGCGAAGGCTGGGGGGAGACGGGAGTGCGAGGGGGCGGACGCGTGAGCGTCCGCCCCCTCGCGATTTGCTGCGCTGGATTCCAACATCCCCGCGCCCCCGCACGTACCCCCCCAGAGTTGCACGCCACCGAACTCCCGTCCCCTGTCCCCCGTCTCCCGTCCCGTATGCCCTTCTCCCGTCGTGATTTCGTGTCCACCTCCGCTGCGGCCGCGGCCGCGCTGGGGGTTGGGCACCTTACCCCGCGCGTGGCGGCGGCGATGTCGGTTGGTCCCGACGCGCTGCCGCTGCAGGACCCGGCGTTCAAGCAACTGGCGATGCGCGCCCTCGAGGCGGCGAAGGGGGCCGGGGCGTCGTACGCCGATGTGCGCATCTCGCGCAACCGGACGCAGAACGTTTTCACGCGCGAGCGGCGCGTGCAGGGGGTCGTGGACAACGAGACGTTCGGCTTCGGCGTGCGCGTCCTCGTGAACGGGGCCTGGGGGTTTGCCGCCAGCAGCACGATCACGCCGGAGGAGATCGTGCGCGTGGCGCGCCAGGCGGCCCGCCAGGCGCAAGCGTCGCGCCCCACGCAGCTCAAGCCGGTCGTCCTGGCCCCCGGGCAGGCGCCGGTGACCGACGGCACCTGGAAGTCGCCGATCCAGAAGGACCCCTTCGACGTCCCGATCGAGGAGAAGGTGCAGTTGCTCCTGGCGGCGAATGAGGCGGCGCTCAAGGTGAAGGGGGCGCGCTTCTGCACCTCGTCGATGTTCTTCCTGCGGGAGGAGAAGACCTACGCCAACACCGATGGGAGCTACACGGTCCAGACGATCTACCGCGCCCAGCCGTCGCTGACGGTGACGGCGGTGTCGGCCGACTTCACCGACTTCCAGTCGCGCCAGTCGACGGACATCCAGCCCAAGGGGCTCGGCTACGAGCACGTCACCAACGCCAACCTGGTGACCAACGCGACCAAGTGGGCCGAGCAAGCGGTGGAGAAGCTCTCGGCCAAGCCGGTGGAGGTGGGACGTTACGACCTGGTGCTGCACCCCACGCACTTGTGGCTGACGGTGCATGAGGCGTGCGCGCACCCCACGGAGCTGGACCGCGCGCTGGGCTATGAGGCCAACTATGCGGGGACGTCGTTCGCCGCGCCGCCGGAGAAGACGTTAGGCACCCTCAAGTTCGGCTCGCCGCTCATGAACGTGCGCGGTGACCGCTCGCAGGCCGGCTCGCTCTCGGCGTGCGGCTGGGACGACGAAGGGCAGAAGCCCGACGACTTCATGATCATCGAGAAGGGGATCCTCGTGAACTACCACGCGATTACCCGCATGCAGGCCCCCTTTCTCGACTGGTGGTACCGGAAGAACGGGAAGCCGCTCAAGTCGCAGGGGTGCTCGTACTCGCAGAGCTGGGCCGACGTGCAGTTCGAGCGCATGCCCAACGTGTCGCTCATGCCGGGGACGACCGAGCGCTCGTTCGAGGACATCATCGCGGCCACCGACAAGGGGATCGCGATCGTGGGCGACGGGTCGTTCTCGATCGACCAGCAGCGCTACAACGCGCAGTTTGGCGGACAGCTGTTCTATGAGATCAAGGGAGGCAAGGTCGTTGGCATGCTGAAGGACGTGGCCTACCAGATTCGCACGCCGGAGTTCTGGGCGGCGATGGACATGATCGGCGGACCGAAGAGTTACGAACTGTGCGGCGCCTTTGGCGATGCCAAGGGACAACCCTCGCAATCGAACGCCGTATCGCATGGGTGCGTCCCGACGCGCCATCGCCAGATCAACGTGATCAACACCGGGAGGCAGGGATGAGCGCGCCGCGTTCACTGTTTGTCGAGGGGGCGCCGATCCTCTCGCGCGACGAGGCGCAGGCGCTGGCCAAGCGCGTCCTCTACTTCGCCACGGCCGACTCCACGCGCGTCACGATCCGCAGCGCGGCGCGCGCCAACTCGCGCTTTGCCGTGAACCAGATCTCGACGGCGGGAGACAACTTCGACACGGTCGTCACGGTCCTCTCATCGTTTGGCAAACGCTCGGCAACCGCCACGACCAACAAGCTCGACGACGCGGCGCTGCAACAATGCGTGGCCAACTCGGAGAACCTGGCGCGCCTCTCGCCCGAGGACCCCGAGGCCATGCCCGAACTCGGCCCCCAGCAGTACGCCGAGTCGAACGGGTGGAGCGATGCAACCGCGCTGCTCGATCCCGTGGCGCGCGCGGCGGCGATCCAGCAGGTCACCGAGCCGGCGCGCGCCGCGGGGCTCGTCTCCACCGGCTACATCGAGTCGCGCGGGACGGCGCTGGCCATCGCCAACAGCAAGGGATTGTTTGCCTATTCGCGAACCACCGAGGCCGTGCTGACGACCACCGTGCGCACCGCCGACGGGATGGGGTCGGGGTGGGGCGGGACCGCGCACTGGGACTGGTCCCGGATCGACGCCAAGGCGTTAGGCGCCACGGCGATCCAGAAAGCCAAGGCGTCGCAGAACCCGGTGGCCATCGAGCCGGGGCGCTACACCGTGGTGCTCGAGCCAACCGCCGTCGGCAACCTGGTGCAGCTCATCCAGGGGGCACTCAACGCGCGCAGCGCCGACGAGGGGCGCTCGTTCTTCACCAAGGCCGGCGGCGGCAACAAGGTCGGGATGAAGGTCATGGACGAACGCGTGACGATCTTCACCGACCCGCTCGACCCCGACATCGGGACCAACACCTTCTCCGGCGATGGCCTTCCCACCGGTCGCACGGTGTGGATCGAGAACGGCGTGGTGAAGAACCTCGCTTATGACCGCTTCTGGGCGCAGAAGCAGGGGAAGGAGGCAAACACCGGTGGTGGCGGTGGCGGGTTTGGCGGTGGCGGCGGCTTTGGTGGCGGCGCCGGGCTCAAGATGCTGGGGAGCGACCAGTCGCTGGAGGCACTGATTGCGGGAACCGAACGCGGCATCCTCGTCACGCGCTTCTGGTACATCCGCCCGGTCGATCCGCGAACGGTGCTTTACACCGGGCTCACGCGCGACGGGACCTTCCTCATCGAGAAGGGGAAGATCACCAAGTCGGTGAAGAACTTCCGCTTCAACGAGTCGCCCATCTTCATGCTCAACAACCTGGAGGCGATGTCGCGTGCGGTGCGGGTGAGTGCCAGCGAGAGCGGGAACACCGGGCAGGCAATCGTCGTCCCGGCGATCCGCACGCGCGATTTCTCGTTCACGAGCCTGAGCGACGCGGTGTAGGCGCGCGGCGGGAGCGCTGCGCATTTCCAACGATCTCGTGCAAGACGCGCCCGGTGCACTGCCGGGCGCGTTTGCGTTGCAGCGGTGGCGATCCAGCGCACCGCCGCCCGCCGGTGCTGGACAACGCCGGCGCCGAAGCAGACGTTACGCCCTCCCACCACGTCCATGTCACGCGTCGCCTTCATTCACGCCCTCCCCGAGTCCCTCGCCCCGCTCGACGCGGAGCTGGCGCGCACGTGGCCTGGCTGCGAGACGATGCACCTCATGGACGACTCGCTGTCGGCGGACCTCGCGCGGTCGCCGCACGGGCTCGACGAACGATTCGACGCCCGGTTCCTGGCGTTAGGCGCGTACGCCGTGTCGACCGGGGCGTCGGGCATCCTCTTTACCTGCTCGGCGTTCGGGCGCTGCATCGATGGCGTGCGCCGGCAGTATCCATCGCTCCCGGTGCTCAAGCCGAACGAGGCGATGATCGACGAAGCAACAGCGGCGGCGAGCGGGGCGCCTGTCGGCCTCGTGGCAACCTTCGCCCCCACGCTGGCGTCGATGGTTTCGGAGTTCCCGGCGGCGGTCGACGTGCGCACGTCGCTGGCGGTGGGCGCGCTCGTGGCGCTGCGCGCAGGCGACCTCCAGCGCCATGACGCCCTCGTCGCCGAGTCGGCCCAGCGGCTCGTGACGGCCGGGTGCGCCATCATTGCATTGGCGCAGTTCAGCATGGCGCGCGCCGCGAGCGAGGTGCACGCGCAAACCGGCGTGCCGGTACTGACCACCGTGGAGAGCGCAGTCCGCCGGCTGCGCGCGCGGGTGGAGGGCGCAGCCCGTGCGTGACCTGCTTTCGTTCGTTGGCGTGACAGGGGAGGGGTGCGCCGCCCGATGACTGACCTTTCACCAGAGGGAGTGATGTACCACCACGACCGACACCTTCGGGCTCGACGCATAACGGGACAGCGCTCGGCGCTCGCGCTCGCGCTGGCACTCGCGCTGGCACTGCTCGTGGCGCGTCATGGCGAGGCGCAGGACGCACGCCGTGCGGCAACGGCGCCGGCGGGGCCGCCCTACGACGTCGTCATTCACGGCGGGCGCATCGTCGACGGCACCGGCTCTCCGTGGTTTGTCGCCGACGTGGCAATCGCCAACGGCCGCATTGCCGCTATCGGGCGCATCGCGCCGGCGCAGGCAAGGCGCGCCATCGATGCGACCGGGCTCGTGGTCGCGCCGGGCTTCATCGACATGATGGGGCAGACGGCGACTCCCTTCCTTGCCAATCCCAACAGCGCCTTCAACCTGCTCTCGCAGGGAATCACGACCATCAACGCCGGCGAGGGTGGTTCGAGCGCCCCGCTCGACGCCGAGCAGGCAAGGCGCGCCGGGTGGTCCACCATGCGCCAACTCTTCGCCAGGCTCGACTCGGCGGGGATGCCGATGAACATGGTGCAGACCGTTGGGCACACACAGTTGCGCGAGATCGTCATTGGCGACAAGGACCGGCAGGCGACGCCGGAAGAGCTCGAGCGCATGCGCGACTACGTGCGCGAGGCGATGGAAGCGGGTGCCATCGGCGTCTCGACGTCACTCATCTATCCGCCGGCGATCTACGGCTCCGAGTCGGAGATTGCCGAACTGGCCAAGGTGGCCGGCCAGTACGGCGGCCGCTACTTCACCCACATGCGCAACGAGGGCGATCGCCTGCTGGAGGCCATCGACGAGGCGCTGCGCATTGGGCAGGCCGCGGCGACGCCGGTGCACATCTTCCACCTCAAGACGGCAGGGCAGGGCAACTGGGGAAAGATGGATCTCGCGCTGGCGCGCATCAAAGCGGCGCGTGCCGCCGGTCAGCAGGTCGGTGTCGACATCTACCCGTACATCAACAACGGGCTCGGCATTCGCGCGCTCATCCATCCCCGGCATGCAGCTGACGGCGAGGCGGACCTGCTGCGCAAGCTCGGCGACCCGGCGGCGCGCGCCGAGATGCGGCGCGAGATGGAAACGCTCGGCGGATGGGAGAACTGGTATGCTCACGCCGGAAAGGACTGGGACCGCATCATCGTGTCGGGGCTCGCGGCGCCGTACACGAAGTACTCGGGCACGTCCATCGGCGACATCGCGCGCGCCGTGGGCAAGGACCCGTGGGACATCTTCTTCGAGCTGGCGCCAACGACGGCGGGCGCCATGCCGCAGTCCATGTCCGAAGCCAACAAGATCAAGGCGATGCGCGAGGAGTTCACCTCGTTCGACACCGACGCCGGCCCGCTCGACCCGTCGCAGACGCTCGTGCACCCGCGTGGCTACGGCGCCTTTCCGCGCCTGCTCGGCCGCTACGCGCGCGACCTCGGGGTGCTGACGCTGGAGGCCATGGTCCACCGCATGAGCAGCGTGGCCGCCAACGAGATCGGCGCGTACGATCGCGGGAAGCTGGCGCCCGGACTGGTGGCCGACGTGGTGATCTTCGACGCGGCGACGATCCGTGACCGCGCGACGTTCGCCGAGCCGACGCTTGCCTCGGAGGGGGTGCGCTATGTGCTGGTGAACGGCGGCGTGGTGCTGGAAGACGGCAAGTACAACGGTGCGAAGCCGGGGCGCGTGATTCGCGGGCCCGGCTACCGCGCGACGCCTGCAACGCGTTAGGCGCCCGGCGCGCTACCGCTTGTCGAGGAAGGCGCGGAAGATGGACCGCGCCTCGTCGCCTTGCAGCAGGCGATCGAAGTGCGGAAGCTCCTCGTCGATCGCCTCGCGCACCGTGCGACCCTGGGGGCGCCTGAGGAGCGCCTTGGTCGTCATCAGCGCGTCGCGTGGCTGCCTGGCCAGGCGCTCGGCGATGGCGGTGGCGAGCGAGAGTACGGCGTCGGCGGGGACCACGCGATTCACGATCCCCGCGCGCTGCGCCGTGGGCGCGTCGAAGTAGTCGCCGAGCATGAGGAGCTCGGCGGCCAACCGATGTCCGGCGAGTTGCGGGAGGAGGAGCGACGACCCCGCCTCGGGGGAGAGTCCCAGCGGAACGAAGGGGAGCTGGAAGCGCGCATCCTCGGCGGCGATGACCAGGTCGCAGTGCAGGAGCATCGTCGTCCCGATGCCGATCGCGAGCCCCCCGACGGCTGCAACGATCGGCTTGGTGAACTGCGATATGGCGTAGAGAAAACGGGGCCCCTCGCGCTCGGCACTAGCGGCGCCGTGCAGGAAGTCGCCGACGTCGTTGCCGGCGGTGAAGAGGTCCTCCTGTCCGCGCAGCAGCACCGCGCGCACCTCGCTGTCGCGCGCGGCGTCGTCCAGGGCGTCGCTCATGCCGCGGTACATCGCCAGCGTGATCGCGTTCTTCTTCTCGCGCCGTGAAAGCTCGATGGTGCAAACGCCGTCGGCCTTGGCGGTGAGGATGTGCGCAGTGCTCACGAGCGACTGGGGATGGAGGTGATGACGGTCGTTCCGGTCAACCGCCCCAGACGTCGCGCATGAGGCGCACGAAGTTGCCGCCGATGATCTTCTCCACGCGCGCCTCGGAGTGCCTGCGGGCCAGGAGGGCGTCGGCAATGCGCTCGAGGCGGCGCGGGGTGTTGAGGTCCGGGACGAAGAAGTAGACCTCGGGGTCCTCGCCAGGCGCCGCGATCCCCGCCTTCTGCCGTCGCGCCACGAACTCTCGGTGTTCGCGCTTGTACTCATCGGTGACCTCGTGCGGGGTAATGGAGAGGTCGCTCCCGATCCCCACATGATCCTCGCCGCAGACGTTGAGCGCGTGCTCGATGTGGCGCACCACGTCGTCGAGCATGGGCTGGCGCCCCGGCGTGAGGAAGGGCATGAGGTAGATGCCGATCACGCCGCCCTTGTCGGCCATGGCCTTCAACTCGATGTCGCGCTTGTTGCGCGGGACGTCGGCCAGCGCGGCGCACCCGGAGTGCGTGATCGCGACCGGACGCGCCGACGCGGCAATTCCGTCGGCGGTGGTGCGCTGGCCGCAGTGCGACAGGTCGACCATGACGCGCTGCCGGTCCATTTCGGCCACGAGGTCGCGCCCGAAGGTGCTGAGCCCCGCATTGCCCGGCTCCAGGCTTCCATCGCCCACCAGCGAGCGCGTGTTGTAGGTGAGCTGGATGATCTTCACGCCGTACGCGGCAAAGATCGCGACCGTCGACAGGTCGCTCCCGATGGGTTCGACTCCCTGGAAGCCGTAGATGAGGCCGAGTCGCTTTGTGCGTTTAGCCTCGGCGAGGTCGGCCACCGAGCGCACGCGCACCAGCACGTCGCCGTGCAGGTTGAGTTCGCGTTCCCACGCCCCGATGCTGCGCATCGTGGCGGCGAAGTCGCCGCCGTTCACGGTGAGGTTGATTCCCGTGATGCCCGACTGCGCGGCGTTGCGCACCATGGCGTCGCTGAGCGGCGTGCGCGGCTGCACCGAGTTGAAGGGGCCGGGCGAGGCGAGGCAGTCGATGACCGTGGCGCGCTCGTAGCCCGGCCAGGGCGCGTGCATCGCGTCGGCCGCTGCCTTCCCGTCAGGCGCAATCGCTGGAACGATCGGAATGGCGGCGCCCAGCGCGGGGAGCGCGGCCGCCCCCGCTAGTCGCGTCACGGCGCCGCGGCGCGTGCAGCGCTCGTGGAAGAAGTCGGACATGTCGGTAACGGTGTCGGTAACGGTGTCGGTACGGGTAATGGGTAGGCACTACCGCACAGCCTTGAACGCCCCGCTGTCCACGTCCTTCAGGAACGCCATCACCCCCGTGAACCACGTCTCCTGGTCGTCGTAGAGCGCGAGATGACTCCCCTTGGGGCAATAGAGATAGCGCCCGTTCTTCACCGTTTTCGCAATCATCTCCATGTGCTTGGGGTCCATCGTGTCGTACTGCGCACCCACCGACAGGATGGGGACCGTGAGCTTGGGGAGGTCGGCCACGCGATCCCACTTCTCCAGCTTTCCGCTCGCCCCCAGCTCGCTGGGCCCCTGCATGGGGATGTAGATGTCGTTGTTGACGTGCTTGAAGGCGCGGTTCACCGGGTCGGGCCACTCGGCGGCCGGCATGCGGATGAGGTGCTTCTCGTAATGGTTGGGGATGAGCAGCTCCATGTAGCGCGGATTGGCGTAGTCCTTCTTCGCCTCCAGCGCCTTCACCTCGGCCAGCACCTTGGGATCCATTGCCGGCATCAGCACGTCGTTGGCGTACTTCACGTACTCGGGGATGCTCGCCATCATGTTCGAGATGATGAGCCCCTTGAGGTGCTCCTGGTACTTGAGCGCGTACTCCATCCCCAGCAGCCCGCCCCACGAGTTGCCCAGGATGTAGAAGTTGCCCTTGTCCAGGCCTAACGCCACGCGCACCTGCTCCACTTCCTCGACAAAACGGTCCAGGTTCCACAGCGACGAATCCTTGGGCTGTTCGCTGTAGTAGGAGCCAAGCTGGTCGTAGTAGTAGTACTCGATCCCTTCCTTGGGGAAATACGAGTCGACCGCCTCGAAGTACTCGTGGGTCATTCCCGGGCCGCCGTGCAGCAGGAGGACCTTGATGCGCGGGTTGTTGCCCACGCGCTTGGTCCAGACCTTGAACGTCCCCTTCGGCGTCTGGATCGGGATCATGCGAATCCCACCGGCCAGGATGTCGGCGCGCCCGGTGGTGTCGAAGTACGACGCGGTGGAAACCGGCGCACCATTGTCGGCGCTTGCCGGCGGCGCCGACTGCGTGGTGCACGCGGCCAGGAGGAGCGTGCTCGCGGTGGCGGCCGCGAGGGAGGCAGCGACGGCGAGAGGGCGCTGTGGAAGTCGCATGGCAGCACGGGTTGGGGGGGATACCGCGGCCCGGTGGCCGGAGCCACACGGCGGGGGACGCGCTAAGGTACGCCGCGTCCCCCGCGTCGGAAACTCGCGCCCCCGCCCCCAGCCGCGCCCCCACCCCATCCCCCAATCGCAGCGCCGCGCGCCGCGCCCCCGTATGACAGGCGAAACATCATTTGCGCCGCGCCCCCCGCGCGCCCCAATTGATGTGCACACCGTTCAGACGCGCGCGACGACTCGACTCCCGTCTCCCGTCTCCCGTCTCCGTCCCCCGTCTCCCGTCCGCCCTTCCCATGCCCCAACCGCTACATCGCACCGCGCTGGTCACCGCATTGCTCGTCGCATCGGTGGCGGCTGCGAGCACGCTGGCCGCACAGCGCCGCCGCCCCGCCGATCCCAACGCCCCCGTGCCGGCGCAGCCATATCGCTTCGAGTTCCTTGGCCCCGCCACCGGCGGGCGCTTCGCCTCGATGGCCGGCGTCGAAGGCGACACCGCGACCTGGTACGCCGGCTCGGCGTCCGGCGGCATCTGGAAGACGACCGATGGCGGCGCCAACTGGGTCCCGATCTTCGACGACCAGCCAGTGCAGGCCGTTGGCGCGCTGGCGGTGGCACCAGGCAACCGCAACATCGTCTGGGCCGGTACGGGTGAAGGGTGGACGGTGCGCGAGTCCGACATCCAGGGCGACGGGATCTACAAGTCGACCGACGAAGGGAAGACGTGGGTGCACATGGGGCTCCGCGAGACGGGACGCATCTCGCGCATTCTCGTGCATCCGAAGAACGCCGACGTGGTGTACGTCTGCGCGTTAGGCAGGGCGACGGGACCGCAGGAGGAGCGCGGCGTCTACAAGACGATGGACGGCGGGAAGACCTGGACCCGCTCGGCGTTCGTCGATGTGAACACCGGCTGTTCGGACCTTGCGATGGACGCCAAGGACCCCGAGGTCCTCGTGGCGGGAATGTGGCAGGTGGTGATGAAGTCCTGGGGGCTCACGTCCGGCGGTCCGGGGAGCGGGATCTGGATGACCCGCAACGGCGGGACGACGTGGAAGAAGGTCGAGCACCCGGGGCTCCCCAAGGCACCGATCGGGAAGGTGGGCGTCGCCATCGCACCCACCAACTCCAACCGGATCTTCGCCCTCATCCAGACGCTCAACCAGGGTTCACTCTGGCGCTCCGATGACGGCGGCACCTCGTGGCAGGTGGTGAGCTGGCAGCGCTCGCTCATCGGGCGCGCCGGCTACTACATGCACCTGGCGGTGAACTCGGGGAACCAGGACGAGGTGTACGTGGCCAACTCGTCATTCTGGCGCTCGATGGACGGCGGCAAGACGTTCGAGGATTCGCGCTGGGGGGGCGACACGCACGACATCTGGATCTCGCCGAGCAACCCGGATCACTTCGGCCTCACCGACGACCTGGGCTTCACCATCACGACGACGCACATGAAGCAACGGCGTCGCGTGGCGCTCAACAACGGGCAGATGTACCACGTGGCGGTCGACAACCGGATCCCGTACTGGGTCTACTCCAACCGGCAGGACAACGGGACGATGCGCGGCCCCTCCGATGGCATGGAGCGCGGGACGCCGATTCCCAACGCCGGCAACCGCGAGCTCCCCTACGGCATGACCGCCGACGGAGTCCGCGATTGGGACCACGGCATCGGGGGTTGCGAGTCGGGCTTCACCCTTCCCGACCCTAACGATCCCGACGTGATCTGGGCCACGTGCTACGGCAACAAGGTCACACGCTACGATCACCGGATGCAGACGGCGCGCTCGGTGCAGCCGTACCGCATCACGCTCGACTCGCCGCCGGACGACATCAGGTATCGCTGTCACTGGACGGCGCCGATGGCGATCGATCCGTTCGATACGCAAACGGTCTACTACGGCTGCCAGGTCATCTTCCGCACCAGCAACAAGGGGCAGAGCTGGGACATCATCTCCCCCGACCTGTCGATGAAGGATCCGTCGAAGATCAAGCCGAGCGGCGGCGTGATCGGCGACAACCTGGGGCAGTTCTACGGCTCGGTGGTCTTCGCGATCGCACCGTCCAAGGTGCAACGCGGGCTCATCTGGGCCGGGACAAACGACGGAAAGGTGTGGGTCACGCGCAACGGCGGCTCCGAGTGGACCGACCTCACGAAGAACATCACGGGGATGCCGGCGTGGGGGACGGTACGCAAGATCGAGCCGTCACCGCACGACGCGGCCACCGCCTACGTCGTCGTGGACCTGCACACGAACGACGATCGCCGTCCGTACCTCTACAAGACGAGTGACTACGGCAAGACGTGGAAGAGCGTGGTGGGCAACCTGCCCAGCGCGCATCCGCTCGACTATGTGCTGAGCGTGGCCGAGCATCCCGACCGGAAGGGCATGCTCCTCGTCGGCACCGGGCACGCGTTCCACTATTCGCTGGACGATGGCGCGACGTGGACGCAGTACCAGGTGGGGCTTCCGGCAGCGCCGGTGACGTGGATCGAGATCCCCAAGGGGTGGAACGATGCGGTCGTCTCGACCTACGGGCGCGGGCTGTGGGTGTTGCGCGACCTCAAGGCGTTGCAGGAGGGGGGCGTTGCGGCGGCCGGCAACGCGCTGTTTGCCCCGCACCCCGGTATTCGCCGCGCGCGCGAGGGGCGCGCCGACCTCACCTTCCGCGCCGCCGACACGACGGTGGTGGCGCTGGAGATCCGTGACGCGACGGGGCGCCTGGCCCGCACGCTCAAGGTGAAGCCACGCCCCGGCCTCAATCGCGTGGTCTGGGACCTGCGCTACGACCTGGCGGTCCCCGTGGCGCTGCGCACGTCGCCCCCCGACAACCCCTACATCTGGGACGAACCACCCTACAAGGGGAAAGATACGCGCCCCATTGCCCATTGGGGGATCCAGCAGCCGCAGTCGCAGGGGCCGCTCGCCGCGCCGGGGCAGTACTCCGTCACGCTCGTCGCCGGCGCTCAGTCGTTCACGCAGCCGTTCACCGTCCTCAAGGCGACCGACGTCCCCGCCACGGTCGACGACCTCCTGGCCTCGACCGACGCCCAGGTGCGCGTGCGCGACCGCCTGACCGAGACGGCGAACGTGGTGAACCAGCTCGAGGTGCTGCGAAAGAACATCGAGGACCAGGTCAAGGCCAACGCCAGCAATGCCGCCGCGGTGAAGGCGCTCAAGGAGATGGACCAGAAGATGCTCGACATCGAGCTCATCCTCCTCTCGCGCCACGACCTGCACTCCGACGACAAGTGGTTCGTCGAGACGTACCGCACCTACCTCTCGCTTTTGTGGCTGGCGGGCGAGATCGGGAGCGGCGCCGGCGACGTGGCCGGCGGCGCCGACTGGCGCCCGACCGACTCGTCGCTGCAGACGCTGAAGGAACTGGAGGCCGACCTCGAGCGCGCCAAGGCAGCCTTCAAGGTGCTCATGGAGAAGGAGCTCCCCGCCTTCAATGCCAGGATGAGTGCCCTCCTCAAACCCATCGCCTGAGGTAACCCGATGCCATCCTCCCTGCGCCGCGACATCCGCCTCCTCAAGGCCTGGGCGCTCGCCTCGTCCACCATTGCCCTCGTCCTGAGCGTGGCGGCATTCCGCCAGCCGCAACCGCCGGCGCAGGAGAAGGCGCGCTTCGGCGAGATCGACGTGGAGCGCATCAACGTCGTCGAGCCCGACGGCAAGCTGCGCCTCGTCATCTCCAACCGCCCGCGCTCCATCGGGCCGATCTACAAGGGGAAGCCGTTCGGCTATCCCGGCGGGTCGCGCCCGGGGATCATCTTCTTCAACGATGAAGGGACGGAGAACGGCGGGCTCACCTTCGAGGGGAAGGCCGGCCCCGACGGGAAGTACAGCGCCTCCAGCGGCTTCTCGTTCGACCAGTTCAACCAGGACCAGATCCTCTACTTCCAGTATCGCGAGCAGAACGGCGTGCGGCGCACCGGCCTCACCATCGCCGACCGCGCCAGCACCGACATCTTCGACATGGTGGCGGAGCGCGACTCGATCATGAAACTCCCCGCGGGCGCGGTGCGCGACGAGGCCATGAAGCAGTGGGCCGCGCCGCGCAACGGCGTCCCGCTGATGGCCGAACGCGTCTACGTGGGGCGCGACCCGGCGAAGAACGCGGTGATCAACCTCTCCGACCCCAACGGGAAGACGCGCCTCCGCCTCAAGGTCGACTCGTTAGGGACGGCCTCGCTGGAGTTCCTCGACGCGGCCGGGGCGGTCACGGCCCGTTTCCCCGGGCGCTGACGCCCGGCGGGACGACCCGTTACATTCCGGATGTAGGGACGCGCGCCGTCGGTCACCGACGGCGCGCGTGTCGCGTTCGGCAGTGCCGATCCCCGTGCGCCACGCGCGGAGACCTCCCATTCCTCGAACCTGCGCTTCCGCCCTCGCCCATGCGCCTCCGACTCGACTCCAGGCCGACGACTGCCCTCCCTTCCCGCGCCGCTGCGTGCGCAAGCGTCGTTGCGTGCGCGAGCGTCGCTGCGATCGCGGTGGCGGTTGCCGTCGCGGGCACCGTCGCGATGGCGGTTCCGCGGCGCGTGGCGGCACAGGGAAAGCCCGCGGCCCAGCCGCCCAAGCCGTGGTCGGGAAGCGTCGAGGCCGCGGCATCGCTCTACCAGGGGAACACAGACCAGCGCGCGCTTTTCACCAAGGCAGAGCTCGGGCGCGCCGACAGCACGGTGCAGCTGCGAGGCTCGCTCTCGTTCGGCTACGCCGACGCGGCGCGCGACTCGCTCCCGCGCGACGTCACCAAGCGCACGTGGCTGGGAACGCTCAACCTGGACTATCACCCGTACGAGCACCTCTCCCCCTTCATGTTCGTGAACTACGAGGCGTCGTACGAGAAGCGCGTCCTCGATCGCGTTGGCGTGGGCGTGGGCGGCAAGGCGGTGCTGTTCCAGAGCGGGGCCACCGAGGCCAACCTGTCGCTGGCGATGCTCGCCGAGCGGCTGCGCCCCACGGCGCTCTCGCCCGATACGGAAACGGTCTCGGCGGCACGATGGTCGGGGCGGGCGCGCTTCAAGCATCAGTTCGACGCGCGCCTCAAGCTGCTGCACACCACGTTCTGGCAGCCGCGCGTGAGCGACCTCGAGAGCTACACCGTGAACTCGACATCGGAGCTGTCGTATGCGATGCGGCAGTCCACGTCGTTCACCGTGTCGTACCTGGCGCTGTATGACAGTGCGGCGCGCACGCGAGGCGCACGCAGCAATAACGATGCGCAGATCCTGTTTGGAGTGAAGACCGGCTTCTAGACGCACCACGGCGCCAACAGGCAGGCAACGTCACGCCCGCTTTGTGCGCTACCCAACGGCGCGCCCGGAGCACGGGGGGCAGCTTCTCCAGTACCCCTCGCTACTGGAGACATGCCATGCGTCGTTTGTCCATCACCACACTCGCGCTCGCCGTCGCGTCCACGTCGGCGCTCGCCCTCACCGTATCGAACGTCACCTGGTCTGGGAAGATCAGCGCGACCGACGAGGCCAAACTGAGCGGCAACGCCTCGATGAAGGCGACCGCGGACGAGAAGGGAACCGAGGTCAGCGTCATGCTCATGGGCGACGCGAACGGAACCACGCGCCCGTGGCACATCCATACGGGGAGCTGCGCCACCGGCGGCCCCATCTTTGGAGATGCAAAGGCCTACACACCGCTCACCACGTCGTCGAGCGGACACGCCACGGCCTCGGCCACGCTCGCCGTCGCCGTCCCCGACACCGGTTCCTACTTCGTCAACATCCACGAGTCCACCGGCAACCTGGGGAAGATCGTGGCGTGCGGCGACCTGACGAAGCAGAAGATGTAGGCACCCTTGCGCTGACGCGCGTCCCCGCGCGCGCGTCAGTGCGTGCGCGCCACAGTGCGCGCCACAGTGCGCGCGTCAGTGCGTGCGTGAGTGCGCGCGTCAGTGCTGGTGCGACTTCGCGATCATCCGCAGCATCTTGAGGTTGATCGCGATGAAGCGCAGCAGTTGCCACGGGAGAAAGGTGCGCAGGGCGCGTGTGCGCCGCGTGGCCACCGGGACGTACGACTCCTCGGTGTAGGGCGCTGGCGCCTGGCGGCTCGACGGGGTGGGGATGATGGGCATCGCTGGGTCTCCTACTCCGGAATGAACTGCCAGCCGAGCTTCGCTTTCGCCTTCCAGATGAAGGCGTGGTGGAGGAAGTGCTTGATCCAGTGGGCCGCGAGCCCGATCTCGCCAAAGGTGAAGCGCAGGTCGCGCCCCGTGCCGGGAAAGCGCTTGTAGTCGGGGACCACGGGATACATGGTCATGGCCGCCGCCGAGCCGGTGAGGAAGCCTTTGCCGGCAGATGCAACGCAGGCGGCCCCCATCTCGGCCATCGAGGCGCGATGCGCCGGCGCGCCGGCACCCTTGAGGATGCGATCGGCGATCGTGTTGGCCACCGCGCGCCCCATGATCCCGCTGGGCATCCCCGTGCGCGGTGGCGACGGGGCAATCAGCGTCCCGTTGGGACTCTTGAACGGCTTGGATAGCTGATGCGGCGGCGCGAAGGCAATGCCCACCGCCCAGATGTTATCGAAGCTGGGGCTCTGGTATGTCGTGGGCCAGTCGCCAGGCGCCCACTCCTCGAACGGCTTGACCGCATAGTCGGCGTCGACGCGCATGAAGCCGCTCGGCGCGAACAGCTCGGCCGTCGTGTCGTTTCCCGCACGGTCGAACGACTTGAGGCCCACACCTCCAAACGGCGGCAGCAGCATGGCGAAGTCGAAGCGTAGCGAGTGCCGCGTGCCGTCGAGCGTCTCGTAGTACACCTCGCCCGGCGCCACGCGCTCCACGTGCGCCTGCAGGATCCACTTGATCCCGCGTTCTGCGTACAGCGACTCCGCCCACGTCTTGCTGTGCGTCACGAAGCCGCCCACCTCCAGGTGCAACCCGGCGACGCCGAAGTCACCCAGCTCGTGCTCGTTGGAGAGGTAGTAGATGTCGGCCAGGTGGCGCAGCCCGCGCGTGCGGAGCTCGTGCTCCACGTTGAACACGTACTCGAAGGCGGCGCCCTCGCACGTGCAGGTGCCGTGGCTCGTGCCAATCACCAGCACCTGGCGCTCGCCGGCGCGCAGCCTGGCAATCACCGCTTCCAGTTCCTTGGCCGTGTGCTCCGCGTGCGCGGCGGTACAGACCGAGAGCGAGTGCCCATCGGGGCCCAGCCCCTCGACCGCGCCGAAGTTGAGCCTGGGGCCCGTCGCGTTGACGAGGTAATCGTATGGGACGTGCTCGACCTCGCCGCGGCGCGAATCGCTCGTGTGCTCGACCACGACGTACGGCGACGCGCCGGTCGCATCGCCCTCGGGGTGGATCTCAGTCCCCTTGGCCTGGAGGTAACGGATCCCGAGCTTCTGGTAGACGGGGGCGAGCGGGAAGGTCACGTCCTCGCTGGTCATGCGTCCCACGCCCACCCAGATGTTGGAGGGAATCCAGTTCCACCGGGAATTGGGGGAAACGACCACGATCTCGTGCTCACGCCCCAGGCGCTGCCGGAGACGGGTGGCCGCGGTGTGGCCGGAGATGCCGGCTCCCAGAATCACGGTACGGCTCATGGCGGACCTCGCGGGAGAAGTGGTAGGCGTGCGAGCGACCGGAGGGGCGGCCGATTGTCAACTATATTCCTACATGGTTGATTAACGGCGCGCAAGTGTGCAGATTGTCCAACAGGGGCGCTCGCCGGCTCGTGCCGGGCCGCTGAGCGCCCGTGCTCACACGCGCCCGCACGCACCCACCAGGAGAGAGACGGATGGCGAAGTACCGCAACAAGACGGTCGACGTGGTGATCGACGTGCGCTCGCACATCGAGTACTGGCTGGGACACCTGCCCGGCGCCAGGTGCATCCCCGTGGGATCGATCGATCACGGCATCACGCAGCATCCCGAGATCACGCTCGACTCCAACATCCTCGTCTACTGCGCGAGCGGAGCGCGCTCGGCGAGCGCGGCGAGCACGCTGCGCGGCATGGGCTATCGCCGGGTGGTGGACGCGGGCGGTTACGCCGAGGCACGCCAGCACTTCGATGAAAACTGAACGCAGCGGACACCGACGGACGCCAGCCGGCGCCGCAGCGCCACGGGTGGCCGTGGCGTAAGGCTTACCCCCTAAACGAGAAACGCGGGGCCGCCCGGTGGGCGACCCCGCGTTGGTTCGTGCGTCGGACGACGGCTTCTAGAACTCGACCTTGAAGCCCAGTTGCGCCTGGCGAGCGGCAAACGCGCCCGTGGCTACGCCGTACGAGGTGATCGGCGTCGTGCCGCTGAACTTCTGGCCGCCGAACGCCGAGATGTTCTCGCTGTTGAACAGGTTGAACACCTCGGCCATGACCGTGATCTTCTGCGACCCGCGCTGGATGAGCGGGCGCTGCAGACGCAGGTCCACCGTGCGATACCAGTTCTTCCACGCATTGTCGGGGCGCTGGATGCGATCCGGGCCCACAAAGTCGTCGAAGGTGACGTTGTTGTTGTTCAGGTCCTTGCCGTCGATGGCCACGTACGGACGCGGCGAGGCGACCGAGGTGATGGTCGAGGCCTGGATCCCGAGCGGAAGCTTGTTGATCGTCGAGAGCACGAGGCGATGGCGCTCGTCGCCCGTGGTGTACTGCATCTGGTACGACGACCGGTTGGGGAAGACGTTGGCCAGGTTGCCGTCGAAGTCGGACTTATAGAAGCCGAGCGTGTAGGCGAGGTTGAAGCGCTGGCCGTTCTTGCTGTAGGTCGCCTGCGTCACCAGGCCGTCGAACTTGGCCTTGCCAAAGTCGTCCCACAGCACGATGTCGCCGTACGCCGGGCTGAGGACGCGCGCGTTGGTCGTGCGGTTGAACCAGTTGGCGTTGAGGCGGACGTACAGGTTGCTGATGTCCTGGTGGACGTAGTCGACGTTGAAGCCGAAGGCCTCGGTGAACTGGTGCCCGACACCCAGCGAGAACTGGTGGTTCTCCGGGGTCCGCATGAGGTTCTTGACCAGCACCGGCGAGAGCGGGGCGGTGGCGCCGCCAGCCGCAATGCGCTGGCGCAGCACCGCCGGATCCTTCGTCCCCGGGTTGGCGAAGGTGTACGATCGCCAGGTGGAGTTGAGGCGCTCCTGGAAGCCGATGAACGACGTCACTCGATCGTAGAGGATCGCGAAGCCGCCGCGCACGAAGGTGCGGTTCTGCTTGGTCGGGTCCCACGAGAACGAGAGGCGCGGCGAGAAGTTGTTCAGGTCGTTCTTGCGGTTGCCGCGATTGATGAAGTCATTGAGCTCCGCGCGCGAAGTGAGGCGCACGTCGTTGGCCCACGGCACGGTGTAGTCGTTGTTGAGCGTGTTGATCTCGGCGTCGTAGCGCAGCCCGAGGTTCACCGTGAGGTTCTCGATGGGACGCCACTCGTCGTTGATGTAGAAGCCGGTGGTGTACCCCGTCGCCGTCGCGCGCGCATCGGCCGTTCCAGTGGGGTCGTTGAATCCCACGGAGATCGAGGCCGAGTTCGGGAGGCTCGAGGTGTCGGTGAGGAAGTTGAACGACCCGAACCGGTTGGACGGGAGGTACTGGCTTCCGTTGATCTTCGACAGCTCGCCGCCAAACTTCACGAGGTGGTTGCCGCCCCAGTTCTCCAGGTTGTATGTGGAGCGGTTCACGAGGCGGAAGTGCTTCTCGCGCAGTTCGAGCGGAAAGCCCGAGGTCCCGGTAATGATCCCCGGATACGTCGACGTGGGCCCCGGCAGCAGCGGCGCCTCGGTGTGATCCCACTGCACGTACTGCAGCGAGAACTCATTCACGAGGTTGGTCGTCGGGAGCCAGCGGTGGCGGAGTTGCGCCGTGTTGATCAGGTACTCCTGCGAGATTCCGGCGTCCTGCGATGAGCGCCCGCCGTAGTTCCCCTCGCCATCGAGAATGCGCGTCGACCACATGACGTCGTACGTGCTCTTCTCCGTGGGCGTCGCCGTGAGGCGCGTGAAGAACGTGTGGTTCTTCTGCGGCGCGAGGAACGATCCCTTGTACTTCTGCCACGCGGTGTAGGTCGTGGCGGGAACGACGTCGATGTAGTTGTCGGTGAGCGTCCCTTCGTAGCTGCCGGCGAAGTAGAGCTTCCCCTTCGCAATCGGGCCGCGGAGGTTGAGGCCGAACTGGTTGCGGCCATACTTCGGGAGCTGCGCGTTGCTCGACTGCTGGATGAACGTGCGGGCGATGAAGTCCTTCCCCTGGTAGAAGCCGAAGGCCGACCCTTCCCACTTGTCGGTCCCGCGACGGCTCACCGCCGAGATGACGTAGCTCCCGGCGCGCGAGTACTCGGCGTCATACGGATTGAGGTAGACGCGGAACTCTTCCAGCGCTTCCTGCGGCAACGGCGACCCGGTCTGCGGAATGCCGACCAGGTTGCCGTTGTACAGCGACTTCATCTCCACGCCGTCCATGTAGAGGTTGATGAAGCGCAGGTCCGGTGCTCCACCCGCCGAGGGGAGGGCGCGCCCCTGCTGCGGCGCGTAGCTCTTCACCCCGGGGGCGATGGCGGCAAGGTTCATCACGCCGCGCGCGTTCATCGGGAGGTTCTCGATCTCCTCCTTGAGGACTGGCGCCGAGATGGACAGGCGCTGCACTTCCACCTGCTTCACCCGCTCGGCCGTGACCGCGACCGCCTGCAGTTCGGTGGCTCCCTTCTCCATCACGATCGTCAGGCGGGCGCGCTGCCCAATGACGAGCTGCACCGAGTCCTGCACCGGCTTGTAGCCCAGCGCGCGGACGTCGATCGCGTACTTTCCGGAGTAGAGCCCCAGCACGACGAACTCGCCGTTCTGGCGCGTGGTAAGGTTGCGGCGTTCACTTGTGGCAATGTTGGTGACGACGATCTGCGCGCCGGCGATCGGTTCACCTTCCTTCCCGCTCACGTTGCCTTCGAGCGTGATGGTGTTTTGCGCCTGGACCGACGTGGACGTGGCAAGCCAACCCAGCGTCGCGACGGCAAGGGCTCGGACAACCCAAGTTCGCATCTGGTAGGATCTCCCGGGGGTGTGAGACATGAGGGCAGGACGATGCATCGACGAAGGAGCTGCAAAACGGGCGACGCATTCGCGATGCGCGAAAGTGTCAGGGAATACGCTGCGGGCGTCAATACGGATTCCGCTGGCGGCGGTCATTGCCGGGCTGGTGGTGTCTGGCAGGGGCGAAGCGCAGGATCGCGCCATCAGGCGTTGCGTGGATGACACGACCCGGGTGCTTCCGGCGAGCGTGCCGCGGGAGACGGTCGACACCATTGCCCCCGGCATCACCTATACCTGCCTCCTGCGCCCCGAGGGACCCTGGCTCGTGCACGTGGCGACGATCGACCTCCCCACCGCGCGCGCGCGCGGCTACGCGCTGGATGGCGTGCGCGCCCACGACCGCATGGTGGGGCGCGAACGCGTGAGTGCCATGGCGGCGCGCCTGCGCGCGCGAGGGGAGCGAGCGCTGGCGGCCATCAATGCCGACTTCTTCGACCTCGGCACCGGCGAGGTGGAGAACAACCATGTGGTCCGCGGCGAGTGGGTGAAGGGCGCCGTGATCACCGACTCGCCCCACGACGATTTTGACAACGCGCACACCCAGTTCGCGGTGGACCGGCGCGGACGGGTGCGGATGGGGCGCTTCGAGCTGCACGGCGCAGTGCGCGCCGCAGGGCGTACGCAGCCACTGGTGGGGGTGAACTACCGCCCGCCGCGCACCAGCGGGCTCGTCCTCTACACCCCCTGGTACGGCGCCGTGACGCTGAGTGACACGCTGTCGCTCGCGCAATCGGGCGTGCGGCCGCCGCCCGAGCGCGACCCGGACGCGACGCCGCCGGGTGCAACACCGGCGCGAGGGGCGCCACCTCCCTCCGTCTCGCAACTGCGCGCCGACAGCGCCCGTGCCGCGCGGCTCGCCGCCACGCACGACGCGGTCGAGGTGACGCTGACGGGGGCCGGCGCGCGCGGCGACACGCTGCTGTATCGCGTCTCGCCGGCACCAGCGCACGTGGGCGGGGCGATGCCTATCCCGCCGCGCGGCGCGGTGCTGAGCGCCACCGGCGACTCGGCCATCGCCTTCGTGCGCGCGCTGGCGCGCCGCGGAACACTGGTGCGCGTGGTGGCTGGGCTGGGCGCGCCCCCCTTTGCGCCGCGTACCTCGGTGGGTGGCTGGCCGCGCGTGGTACTCGACGGGGCGAACGTGGGGGTGCGCGCCGACTCGCTGGAGGGGACTTTTCCGCGCTTCTCGACGGCGCGACACCCGCGCAGCGCCATCGCCCTGTCGCGCGACTCCACGAAGCTGATGCTGGTCGTGGTGGATGGGCGGCGCGCGTGGAGCGTGGGGATGTCGCTTGCCGAGCTGGCCGACAACCTCATCGCGCTGGGGGCGTATCAGGCGATGAACCTCGACGGCGGGGGGTCGAGCGCGCTGTGGCTGGCGGGAGAGGTGGTGAACTTTCCCTCCGATCCCTCGGGAGAGCGCGCGGTGGGGAATGCGCTCGTGGTGCGTGCCACGCGCCCCGATCGCGTTGCAGGTGGCGGGGTGGGGGCGGCGCCCCGCCCCCGGCGCTAGGCGCGGGGCTGCATGAACGCCGGATTCAGCGACCACTTTGCGCGCCAGGCCGGGGGATACGCGGCCTTTCGACCGCAATACCCGGTGGCAATGATCGCGTCCATTGCGGCGCTGGCGCCATCGCGCGCACGCTGCTGGGATGTGGGGACCGGGAATGGGCAGGCGGCGCTGCAGCTGGCGGTGCACTTCGACGAGGTGGTGGCGACCGATGCCAGCGCGCGCCAGCTCGAGCACGCCGTGCCACACCCGCGCGTGACGTACCGGGTGGCCCCCGCCGAGCACGCGCCGCTCGCCGACGCGTCGGTCGACCTGGTGACGGTGGCGCAGGCGCTGCACTGGTTCGACCTTGCCGGCTTCTACCGTGAGGTGCAACGCGTGGCGCGCCCCGGGGCGGCCATTGCCGCGTGGAGCTACGACCTGCTCACGGTCGACGATTCCGTCGATGCGGCGGTGCGCTGGTTCTACGCCGAGCGCGTGGGGCGCTACTGGCCACCGGAGCGGCGGCACGTCGAGTCGCGCTACGCCACGCTCGACTTCCCCTTTGCCCCGCTCCCCGTGGAGGCGCCGCCGATCGAGGCGTGGCTCGATCGCGACGGGTTGGTCGGCTTCATCGGGAGCTGGTCGGCGCTCGCGCGGGCCCGGGAGGGCGAGGGTGGGGACCCGCTGGAGGAGTTTGCGCTACGGCTGGCTAGCGCGTGGCCCGACGCAAACGAGCGGCGACTCGTGCGGTGGCCGGTGGTCGCGCTGGCGGGGCGGGTGCGCGAGGCGCGTTAGGCCTCCAGGCGCAGGGTGCTGGCGCGTTAGGCGTTGGCGCGCTGGCGCTGGGGCCGGCGCTGGGGCCGGCGCCGGCGCTGGCGTGTCAGGCGCTGGGCGCGGGCACAGCGCCTGCGCCCGCGCCGGCAATCGTCAGGGAGCCGCGGGCTCCACCCGCACGGGGAAGTTCATCGAGTTGGCGAGGAAGCACAGCTCGTGCGCCCGCTCGTGCAGCTGACGGATGAGGGCTGCGTCGGGGGCGCCGCGGAACGAGGCGCGGGGACGCAGGACCGCGTCGGTGAATCGCCCCCCGCCGTCGGGTGCAATGACCAGCGTCGCCTCAGGGGAGTCTTCATATCGCTCCACCACCACGCCGGCGTCGGCGCAGAGGTGCAGGAACCAGAGCATGTGGCACGACGCGAGCGACCCCACGAGGAGCTCCTCCGGGTTGTAGCGCGTCGCGTCGCCGCGAAACGCGGCATCGGACGACCCGGGCAGGAGCGGCTTGTCACCGGCGAAGTACTCGTGATCCCGGCTGTAGCCGCGATAGGTCGCCGTGCCGGAGCCGAGGTTGCCGGTCCAGCGGAGGCTGAGGTGGAAGTGGTGGTGCACTTTCGTGAGAAGACGAGAGGACGAGAAGCCTGCCCCAGCGAAGGCTGGGGACGAGAAGCCTGCCCCAGCGAAAGCTGGGGACGAGAGGCTGGAGACGAGGGGCGTGCCGCAGCGAGGGCGAGAAAGGTGCGACGCTAAGCTAGCGCGCCGGGGAGAATTCAATGACACCGGCGCTGCCGGGAGCCGTGGGGTCGCCGTCGCGCGGGCCCTTGGGGCCGCCGCGCCGCACCTTGGCGCTCGCGTCGGTCACGTCGATCGCCACGTAGGCCGTCCCCGTCAGGTGCACCTCGGGGATCGCATCGTAGTCGACGCCCTCCCGGCGGCCGGGGAAGTAGCGCTCGATGAGCGCGTACGAGGCCAATAGCTGCTCCTCGCGATCGACCACCACGCGCCCCACCCCGAAACAGACCGCGCTGCGGTAGTTCACCGAGTGATAGAGCGCCGTCCGCGAGTAGACCAACCCGTCGACCAGCGTCACCGACACGCACACCGCCTTCCCCGTCGCCAGGTGCTGCATGAGGCGCGAGTGGTGCGCCCCGTGGATGTAGATGGTCCGCGGGCGCGAGGCGTGAACCGCATACGTCATCGGGATCACGACCGGCCCCTCATCGTCGGCAATGCCCACGTGCGCCACCAGCCCGTCGCGCAGGATGGCGCCGATCTCGTCGGGCGCGGTCCTCTCTGGATGTACGCGCACGTGCGTCCGGTCAGAAGTCGGCACGAATCCGGTGGGAGTCGCGAGCGGAGTAGCGAGCGGAGTAGCGAGCGGAGTAGCGAGCGGAGTGGCGAGCGGGGTGTCGAGAGGCGTGGTGAGAGGAGTCGCCTCGGTCGGTGGCTGGGACATGCGCCTGCGAATGAAGGGTAGGGCGGCGGGTAGCGGAACACTCGGCTCCCGGGTGACTTTACCTGATCTCTGGGCTTATGCAAACGGCCAGAAGACGAACTCTTGATACGGCCAGAATGACTCGGCGCAGATCGACCACGCCGCTTGCCGTCGCGCTCGATCCGCGCGCCGGGGTCCCGCTCCAGCGGCAGCTCTATGAAGCACTGCGCGATGCGATCCTCGATCGGCGCCTCGCACCAGGGACGCGCCTCCCCGGCTCGCGCGCCCTGGCCGAGTCGCTCGAAGTCTCGCGCACCACCGTGGCGCTCGTCTTCGAGCAGCTGGGGGCCGAGGGATACCTGCGCGGCGAGGCACGCTCAGGGACGTTCGTGGCGCGCGTCCTCCCCGATGTCCACCTGCGGGCCGCCCCACGCCCGACCGCCGAGGGCGGCCCCTCGCACCGCCGTCGCGCCTCACGCAGCGCGCCGATGGACCGCTCGGGACGCGCTTCGCCACCTTCGCCCACGCCCGCCCTGCTCGCCACGCCCGCCACACCAACCACGCGCACCGAGCACGGCACGCCCGCCACGCCCGCACTCTCACGGCGCGGGTTGCTGCTGGCGGGGTTGTCGATCACCTCGTCGCCAATGCACGCCCTCACCGGGGCGCGCGCGTTCCGGCTCGGGACGCCGGCGCTCGAGCAGGTGCCGTTGCAGCTGTGGGGGCGCCTCCTCTCGCGGCGGTGGCGGCGACTCACCGCGCCCCAACTGGCGTATGCCGAACCGTTCGGTGCCCCCGTGTTGCGCGAGGCGATCGCGAGCTACGTGCGGCACGCGCGCGCGGTGCGCTGCGAGGGCGACCAGGTCATCGTCGTCAGCGGCGCCCAGCAGGCGTTCGATCTCTGTGCCCGCGTTCTCCTCGACCCGGGCGACGGCGCCGCCATCGAGGACCCCGGCTACCGCGGAGCGCGCGCCGCGCTCGTCGCCTCCGGTGCCACCCTCGTCCCCGTCCCGGTCGACCACGACGGCCTCGACGTGGATTCGCTCGACGCGCTCCCGGTGGCGCCGCGCCTCGCCTGCGTCACGCCGTCACACCAGTTCCCGTTAGGCGTCACGCTCAGCGCGGCCCGGCGCCTGGCGCTCCTCGACTGGGCACGCCGCCACTCGGCATGGATCGTCGAGGACGACTTCGACAGCGAGTACCGCTTTCGCGGGCGCCCGCTCCCTTCGCTGCAGGGCATGGATCGCGACGGACGCGTGGTCTACGTGGGGACGTTCAGCAAGACGCTCTTTCCCGCGTTGCGCCTGGGCTACCTCATTGCACCGAGCTCCCTCGTGGACGCCTTCGCCCGCGCCCGCGCCGCGGTCGATCGACACCCCTCCACGCTGGAGCAGCTCGTCCTGGCCGACTTCATCGCCGACGGCCATCTCGCGCGGCATGTGCGCCGCATGCGCGCCCTCTACGCCGAGCGACAGGAGACGCTGCTCGCGCTCCTGTCGGAACGCGCCCACTGGCTCGAACCGACGCCGGTCGATGCGGGGATGCACCTGGTGGCGTGGCTGCCGCCCTCGTGCAACGACCAGCGACTCGCGGCACGCGCGCTGGACGCCGGCGTGGTGGCATCGGCGCTTGGCACGTTGAGTCTCGCACCGCTGACGCGCGGTGCACTCCTCCTTGGATTCGCCGGATTCGATGGTGACGCCATGTCGCGCGCGCTCGACGTGCTGGGTCGCGTGGCGCGCGAGGCAGGGGTTGCCCAGTAGACAAGGGAGCGGCACCCGCTAAGGTTGAGAAGCCGCCGGTCGGCACGCACCAGGCCAACTCACAAATGCTCGACGGCTCCTGGTCGACGCAGCGCGCTCCGCACTCCTCATCGTTCCGTCTTCTGCCATGGCCTCGCCGACGCACTTCGACGCCCCGCCGAGCGATTCGCCCGACGCACGGAGATGCGTGTTGCACGAGGCGTTGCGCGCCTTCCCGGCGTCGCTCTTCCAGTTCGACCCGCGCATGAAGGACGGGTGGTACACCGACCGGTACTTCAAGCGCACGGCCAACACCATCGCCTTCGATGGGCGCGACCCGGTGGTGCAGGTGCAGGTCTTCGCCAAGCAGCACGGGATCATCGCCGGCGTGTATGAGGTGATCCGCATGTTGCAGACGCAGTTGGCGCGGCATC
Source organism: Gemmatimonadaceae bacterium (assembly GCA_020852815.1). NCBI lineage: Bacteria > Pseudomonadati > Gemmatimonadota > Gemmatimonadia > Gemmatimonadales > Gemmatimonadaceae > Gemmatimonadaceae bacterium. Next base: position 46,769 of record JADZAN010000024.1, read on the forward strand.
CGTACGGCGGGCGCGGCCACACCATCCGCGACTTCACCATCGAGACGCTGATCGACGGCGATCCGCTCTCTCCGCGCGAGACGGCGCTCCTCATCACCGGCCCCTACATCGCCTTTGCGCATCTCGAGACCGACTACCTCGGGGTGCTGGCGCGGCGGTCGCTGGTGGCGACCAACGTGCGGCGCGTGATGGACGCGGCGCACGGCAAGCCGGTGATCTTCATGGGGGCGCGCCACGATGACTGGCGCGTGCAGACGCCGGATGGCTACGCGGCGCGCGTGGGCGGGGCGGGGAGCGTGTCGAGCGATGCCGGGGGGGCCTGGTGGGGGGCCTCCGGGGTCGGGACCATGCCGCACGCGATGATTGCGGCCTTTGGCGGCGATGTGGTGGCGGCAACGCTTGCCTTCACGCGTTACTGCCTGGCGCACGAGCCCGACGTGAAGGTCGTGTCGCTGGTCGACTATCACAACGACGTGGTGCGCGACACGCTGGCGGTGGCCCGCGCGATGCAGGCCACCTTTGGAGCAGGGTCGCTGGCGGGGGTGCGTGTCGACACCAGCGAGCGCCTGGTGGACAGTTCGCTCGCCGCCGACGCGGCCGCGCGCGGGCGGGACGGGCTCACCGGCGTGAATCCCGAACTCGTGCGCCGCCTGCGCGCCGCCCTCGATGGCGCTGGCTTTCCCGAGGTAGGGATCATCGTGTCGGGGGGCTTCACCCCGGCCAAGATCCGCCACTTCGAGCGCGAAGGCATTCCCGTTGCCGGGTATGGCGTCGGCTCCTCGCTGCTCGGTCACAACGATGGCGACGCCGACGGCCTCCTCAACTCGTTCGACTTCACGGCCGACATCGTGACCGTCGATGGCCACCTCGAGAGCAAGGTCGGTCGCGGCTTCGTCCCCAACGCGCGCCTGGTGCCGGTCGATGTTGCCGCGCTCTAGGCCCCTCGTCGGCTGGGTGGTCGACGTGCAGCACGACTTCATGCGTCCCGACGGGCGGCTCTACGTCCACGACCTGTTTGACGCCAGCGACGCCGGCGCCACGAAGGCAACGCCGGCCATCGTGCGCACCGTGGCGTGGATGCGTGCGCATTGCGACGTCGTCGTCTTCACGGGCGATTGGCACGACTACGGCGATCGTGAGATCGACCCCGTTTCCCCCGATCCCACCAGGGGGACGTATCCGCCGCACTGCATGGGACTCTCCGCAGACGAGTCGGAGCGGAGTGGCGCCGCGATCATTCCCGAGATCGATCCGGGGAGCGAGGTGCTCATCCTTCCCCGCGACGCGAACGACGCGTTGGCGCGATCGGTGGCGCAGCGCGCCGTCGACGAACGGCGCGCGGTGTTCGTGCAGAAGCGCGAGTTCTCGGTCTTCGAGGGGAACGACGGAGCGAACGCCTTCGTGGAGGCGTTGCGCCAGGCACTCGGCGGTCAGCCGCGCTTCGTCGTGTGCGGCGTGGCCACCGACGTCTGCGTGAAGCAGGCGGTCGATGGCCTCCTGGATCGATCGCTCCCGGTTACCGTCGTGCGCGATGCGACGTGGTCGCTCGGCCTTCTGGATGAAGCGGCGACGTTCGGGGCGTGGCAGGCGCGCGGTGCGACGCTCGCGGCATCGCCGGACCCGGCAACGGGGCCCTGAACCACGCGCCGGCTTCTAGAACGTGAGCCCCACCCGCAGCCCGACGCCTTGACGTCCGTCGCGCACCGTGGGCGACCACGAGACGCGACCGGGGAGCGGCAGTCGCATCCATCCCTCGTCGGCGAATCGTGAACCGACGATCGCTCCAACCACGCCGCCCACCACCAACCCCACGCCGGCGGTCACGCCGCGGTCGTACTGCCTGGACTTGTCGCTCGGCTTCAGGAGTCCGGTGACGCCCCAGAAGAGGAGGGCGCCCGCGGGAGCGCCGATTGCCGCGCCCTTGAGCATGGGCTTCCGGTTGTAACGCTCGTCGCCCTTGCTGATCTCGAGCCGGGTGATCTGGTCGGTGGTGAGCGTCCAGATTCCGCGGCCGGCGCCGGCCTCGATGAAGACGGCGGTGTCGCCCCGCATCTCGAGGAAGTTGCCGATGAGTGGGGCAACCAGGGTTGTGGCCGAGACGCGGACGCGGGCCCCCGGAGTAACGGGGAGCGCGGTGGAAGAGGCTGGCGTAGCGGGCCTGGCCTGCTGTGCCCCTGCCGGAAGGGCGAGGGCGGCGAGCAGGGCGGCGGCCGGGGCGATGTTCAGGAGACGCACGGATGCTCCATCGGAGCGCAAGGTGAAGTCGGCGCGGGCGTTACACCCGAAGTATACCCGCCTTCGGTCCATTTGCCGCCACCGCGGGGGCGGCGAGCGACTCAGGGACCGGGTCCAGGGGATGGCCCCAGCGAATGGATGACGATCGTTGCACGCTCAGTGCCACAGGCGCCGCGCACGGTTGGAGGGAGCCTGTGACTCCGGTATGTTGCGTTACCGGCCATCTACGCTGCCACGGTATGCACGCCATGGTACGAAAGTCATGGCAGGCGCACTGTGCAGGGCCCGCAGGGTGTTGGACCGACCACCAACGCGCTTGTCGCCGATCTGGAGGGGATCATGACGCATGCCGCCGACGTCAACGACGTAACCGCCCTGGTCCGTGTCCCTCGCCGGCCTGGGCGCGTGTCGACCCCAGTCGGGACGCTGGAAGGGTCGGCGATTCTCAAGATCGCCGGCGAGATCCGCCAGCGTGTCGCGGCCGGGGAGAAGGTCTGCAACCTGACGGTGGGCGATTTCGACCCGCGCCAGTTCCGCATCCCCGCCTCGCTGGAGCAGGGGATCGCGCACGCACTCGCGCGCGGCGAGACAAACTATCCGCCGGGGGCCGGCCTTCCCGCGCTGCGCGATGCGGTGCTGGCGTACTATGAGCGCTCGTTAGGGCTGCGCTACCCGCCGGAGTCGGTCATCGTCACCTCGGGGTCGCGCCCCGGGGTGTACGGGACGTATGCGACGCTGGTAGACCCGGGCGATCGCGTGGTGTACCCCGCGCCCAGTTGGAACAACAACTACTACTGCCACATGGTTGGCGCGGTGGCGGACCCGGTCTCGACGACCGCCGAGGAGTCGTTCATGCCGTCGGCGGAGGTGTTGGCGCCGCACCTGCGCGGGGCGCGGATGCTCGCGCTCAACTCGCCGCTCAATCCCTGCGGCACCGTGTTCACCGCCGAGTCGTTAGGCACCATCTGCGACCTCGTGCTGGAGGAGAACGCGCGGCGCTCGCGCTCGGAGCGCCCGCTGTACCTCATGTACGACCAGGTGTACTGGCAGCTCACCTTCGGCGACACGGTGCACGTGGATCCCGTTACGCTGCGTCCCGAGATCGCGAAGTACACGATCCTCATCGACGGCATCTCGAAGGCGTTTGCCGCCACCGGGGTGCGGGTGGGGTGGGTGCTGGGCCCCACCGACGTGATGGAGTCGATGAACAACTTCCTGAGTCACGTGGGGACCTGGGCACCGCGCGCCGAGCAGGTGGCAACGGCGGCGCTCCTCCTTTCGGAGGACGCGATCGCCGATTTCCGGCGCCAGCTCATTGCCGGCGTGCAGGCGCGGCTCGATGCGCTCTATGGCGGGATCTCGGCGCTCAAGGCGCAGGGCTTTGCCGTCGACGCGATCGCGCCGCAGGGGGCCATCTACCTCAGCGCCCGCTTCAACTTGTACGGCAAGACGACGCCACACGGTGACGTCCTGAGGACGAGCGAGGACATTCGCGGCTGGCTGCTGCGTGAGGCGGGGCTCGCCGTCGTCCCCTTCCACGCCTTTGGGGCTGAGGGCGAAAGCGGCTGGTGCCGCCTCTCGGTGGGCGCGGTGAGCGTCGAGGACATCTCGGCGGCGCTGCCGCGCCTGGCCGCCGGACTCGCTGCGCTTGGTTAGGGCACGGCGCGGAACTCGCGGGGCGCCACGGCGCCCCGCATCCATTCCGCTCGCCTGGTGACTGCCCGCATCTCCCACCCCTCGTCGCCCCCTCCCATGCGCCCTCGCCGCCAGACGTCCGCGGTTCGCCTCGCCATGCTCCTCGCGCTCGTTATCTGCAGCGCGCTCGTCGCGCGTTCGTCGGCTGCCCACGCGCAGGGGACGATTCCCCCAAGGGACGAGCAGGTTGCAGCTGCCGTCCTCCCGCTTCCCCCCGAGATGCGTGCCTCCGCGCGCGTGCTGGGGTACAACGCCAGGGGGGAGTTGGTCGAGTTGCGCGCCGGCACGATGATGACCTGCCTGGCGCGCGATCCCAAGGCGCCGCGCTTCCACGTCGCCTGCTATCACGAATCGATGGAGCCGTTCATGGCTCGCGGGCGCGAGCTGCGCGCCAAGGGGGTGACCAACGCCGCCGAGATCGACTCGATGCGTTTTCGCGACGTGAGGTCGGGGAAGATCGCGATGCCCAGGTTCCCGGCGGCGCTCTACTCGCTCACCGACGGCAGCTTCGACGCCAGGAGCGGGACCGCGCCCGGGGCCAGGCACCTGTACGTGGTCTACATCCCGTATGCAACCGCGGAGAGCACCGGACTCTCCACCAGGCCTAACGGGAACCAGCCGTGGATCATGTTTCCCGGCACGCCCAAGGCTCACATCATGTTCACCCCGACGATGTAGCGATGCACGGCGCGCGCTTTCCCTGGGTCGCCGTGGCCAACGTGGGGACGGGATGGGAGGCGGACCTCGTGGTTGCACGCCTCGATGCGGAGGGGATTCCCGCTCGCAGCCGCGGCAACGACCTGGTGGGGATCTTTGGCCCGGGCTTCCAGGGGGCGAGCGCGCGCGGCCACCTGGTCGAGGTGCCGACGCCGTACGCCGAGCGCGCGCAGCGACTGCTGGCGCGGCCGCCAGGCCTCGAGGGGTTCGACGAGCCCGAGGACGAGGATCCCGCGTGACCGTGGTGATGGCGCGCGCCTAACGAAGCGTTACTTCCCGGCCACGAGCGCGAGGGGAACGTTGCGCAGCCCCTGCCACCTCCGCGGCGCCGCACCGGCCCGCTCGCGCACGAGGAGTTGCGCCGAGAGGCCGCCATCGAGCATCAGCGCGCGGACCGCACCCAGTCGTCGCATCGCTTCCGCCATCTCCGGCGTGGTGGGGCCAATGGGGGTGCGGTCGGGGAGCGTGCCGCCCGCATAACGCGAGAGGGCGATGACCACCCGGCCGTCGCGACGGATGCCGATGGCGAGACGGGTGTCGCGATGCGTGAGATCCACCTGCGCGGTGGCGGGGCACAGGGCCGCGGGCGGGGCGCCGTCACCCGTCAGGAGCAACGGATAGGACTGCAGCGCCTCGCGCAGCGCGGGAGTGCCGCGCCATTGTGCGATGTCGCCCGGGGCGATGATGTCGACCGCGCCAGCGGTATCTGTCACCAGGGCACCGGCGAGCGTGCCACTCCCCGGCGCTTGCCACTCGCGCCCGCGATGCACGACCCATCCCCATGGGCCGTCGTCACCGAACTGCCCGGCGTTGAGCGCGACGCGCGCGTCCGCGGGCGCGACGCCGAGATGCCAGGGCTGGAGAACGCCGTCCTTCTGCACGAGGTCGAGCGAGAGGCGCAGCCGCCGGGGATCGAACGTGACCACCACGAGGCGCACCGGGATGCCGCGCTCGCCGAGACGCACGGGCCACGTGCTCCACTGCACCTCGTCGCCACGCCATTCGAGCCGTGGAGCGAGGCCGTAGGCCGGCTCGGCGGCAGGGTTGCAGCTGATGGCCTCCACCGCGGTGGCGGGCGCCATGGCTGCGGGGCGCCCGCGCCGCGCACCCGCACCCCTCGGTGCCTGTGCAGACGTGACGCCGGCAGGCGCGAATGTCGCGGCGGTCGCCACCGCCAGCAGCACGGCGCGCCCGGCCCATGCCGCGACCGCGCGCGCCGGCGCCCGAGGACGGGAAAGCCTAACGATAACTGGCGCCAACTACCAGCCGCGCAGGTCCGAAGTCCCCGACCAGGTGAGCGCGTTGCTCTTGAACAGCGGCGCCATCTTCACCAGCTCGTCGCGATGGAGCGCAAGCACGGCGAGTTCCTCGTCCGTAAAGACCCCTTCCTTCCCCAGCTTGGTGGCGGGAACGAGCCCGGCCTCGCCCAGGGCGTAGAGCGCGGCGCGCTCGCGCACCATCGCAAACTGATGGCGCGTCATGGCCGACAGCGCCGGCTCCTCAACGGTGAGCGTGCGGAAGTCGTCGTCGACGCCGCCCGCGCTCTTCATCGCCTGCACCTCGAGGAACGCTGCGGGGGCGTACGGCATCGGTCCGCACTTGGACATCGCACCGACCATCGTGGCCGTGGCCGCGTACGTCGCGACCTGGAGGGAATCCTCGAGATAGACGCGCTTGCGCATGTCGGTCCCGGCCAGTGCGTCGTTGTGGCGCTTGAGCATGGCCTGCTGACCGGCGATCAGCTTCTGCGCGGCGGCCACATTGGTCTGCGATGGCATGGCTCCAGCGTTGCTCGACTTGTCCACGCACGACTTGACCGCGTCACGCTTGGTCTCGTAGGCCCGCTTTTCGGCTTCGGCGGTCGCGATCGCCTGCGCCTGCTGGCTCGCCGACTTGAGCGACGCGAGGACCATCGTCAGGCGATCGGCGGTGATGCTGATGTCGATCTTCGCGGCGCCGGACGCGCTGCCACTGGTGCTCACTCCCGCGGCGGCGGCGGCCTTGGTCGTGGCCGAGTCCTTTCCGCCCGACGCTGCATTCTTCGCGGCGTCCTTGGCGAGCTTCTTGAGCCGCCCCGCGATCTGGGCGTGCGCCGACAGCGGCGTCAGTGACAGCGCGAGTAGCACGGCCAATCCGCGCCCGACGAACAAGAGGCGTGCTTGGCGCGCCGAGGAACGGACGGGACGGATGCGCATGGTCGGGGAGTGTGAAGGGAACGGGTTGGTGGGTGGTCCGAGGCGCTCACGAAAGGGAACGCGGTGCGGCGATGGCGGAGAACGTCGCGCAGGCGCGGGGGCCCCACTCTGTAGGACGCGCAATGTGCAGACCAACAACGGAGACATGAAGACTCCCCGAGCGAAGGCTGGACCCGAGACTCGAAACGGAAAGCTGCCGCGCCCTCGGACTTGACGCGCGGCGAGGTTGCTTTTAGCCTTTCATCCGGCTTCACGGATCAACATGGCGGCACCTGCGACCCTCGACCATCTCAGCACTCTCGCCGACTCCACCCGGAGCCGGCTGTTGCTCGTGCTCGAACGCCACGAGATGGCGGTCACGGAACTCTGTGCCGTGCTTCAACTTCCCCAGTCCACCATCTCGCGCCACCTCAAGGTGCTGGGCGATGAACGCTGGGTGGAGAGCCGCGCCGAGGGGACGTCGCGCGTGTACCGGCTTGCCGCCACCCCCGACGAATGGGCGGCGCGACTGTGGCCCGTCGTCCGCGAGAGCGTCCAGCGAACGGCGATCGCGGAGCAGGACCTGGCGCGGGAGGGGGCGGTCCTCGCCAGCCGCCGGACACGCGCCCGCGAGTTCTTCGCGACAGTGGCGGGGGAGTGGGAGTCGGTGCGCACCGAACTGTTTGGCGACTCGCTCGACCTCCGGTTGGCGCTCTCGCTCCTCGAGCCGGAGGCGGTGGTCGGAGATCTGGGGTGCGGGACCGGTCATCTCACCTCGCTCGTTGCCCCGCACGTGGCGAGGGTGATCTCGGTTGACGGTTCGGAAGAGATGCTCGCCGCGGCGCGCGCGCGCGTGAGCGGGATGGCCAACGTGGAGTTGCATCTCGGCGACCTCGAGGCGCTCCCGCTGGGCGACGGCGTGCTGGACATGGCGATCCACTCCCTGGTGCTGCACTACGTGGCCGACCCGGGCGGTGCCATCGCCGAGGCGGCGCGCGTGCTGCGACCGGGCGGCCGGTTGGTCGTCCTCGACATGATGCCGCACGAGCGGGATGACCTGCAGCAGCGCATGGGGCACGTGTGGCGCGGTTTCCCGGAATTGCAGCTGGCCGCGTGGTTCGCCGCGGCCGGACTGGAGCAACGGCGCTACACCGCGCTCCCCGTCGACCAATCGGCGCGCGGACCAACGCTCTTCACCGCCAGCGCGCGCAAGCCACCCCTCGCACAACCGTCAGACCACTAGCTCCAAACCGTTAGTCTCTCCCAGCTCATCCTCGTCTTCTCGTCTTCTCGTCTTCTCGTCCTCTCGTCCTCTCACATCTTCACGGAGTTCCGATGACCACCACGTTGCATCCGTCCCTCGGCGTGAACTCGCCGCTCGATCGCCCAGCCTTCAAGGTGAAGGACCTCTCGCTGGCCGAGTGGGGGCGCAAGGAGATCCGCCTCGCCGAGCACGAGATGCCGGGGTTGATGGCGATTCGTGGGGAGCACAAGGGGAAGTTCCCGTTGAAGGGGGCGCGGATCATGGGGTCGTTGCACATGACGGTCCAGACGGCCGTGCTGATCGAAACGCTCGTCGACCTGGGCGCCGACGTGCGCTGGGTGTCGTGCAACATCTTCTCCACGCAGGACCATGCGGCGGCGGCGGTCGTCGTCGGGCGCAACGGCACGGTCGACGCACCGAACGGCGTCCCCGTGTATGCGTGGAAGGGCGAGACGCTCGAGGAGTATTGGTGGTGCACGGAGCAGGCGCTCATGTGGCCCGACGGCCACGGCCCCAACATGCTGCTCGATGACGGTGGCGATGCGACGCTCCTCATCCACAAGGGAGTGGAGTTCGAGAAGGCGCGCGCCGTGCCGGCCTTCAACGCCGACAGCGATCCCGAGGAGTGGGGAGTCATCCTCGACCTCCTGCGCGACCAGCTGGCCAAGAACCCCGGGCGTTGGACGAAGGTCGCCGCCGACATCAAGGGCGTCACCGAAGAAACGACGACGGGCGTGCATCGCCTGTACGAGATGATGAAGGCGGGGACGCTCCTCTTCCCGGCCATCAACGTCAACGACTCGGTCACCAAGTCGAAGTTCGACAACCTGTATGGCTGCCGTCACTCGCTCACCGACGGGATCCTGCGCGCCAGCGACGTGATGCTGGCCGGCAAGGTGGCGGTGATCTGCGGTTACGGCGATGTAGGGAAGGGATGCGCCCAGGCGCTCAAGGGACAGGGGGCGCGCGTGGTGATCACCGAGATCGACCCCATCTGCGCGCTGCAGGCGGCGATGGAAGGGTACCAGGTGACGACGCTCGACGAGGTGGTTTCGACGGCGGACATCTTCATCACGTCCACGGGCAATACGGGGATCATCACCGTGGAGCACATGAAGCGGATGAAGGACAAGGCGATCGTCGGCAACATCGGCCACTTCGACAACGAGATCGACATGGCCGGGCTCAAGAAGGGTGGCATCGAGCGCATCAACATCAAGCCGCAGTTCGATGAGTTCGTCTTCCCCGACGGGCACTCGGTTCTCGTGCTGGCCGAAGGGCGCCTGCTCAACCTCGGCTGCGCCACCGGCCACCCCAGCTTCGTGATGTCGGCGTCGTTCTCGAACCAGGTGATCGCGCAAATCGAGCTGTTCGGGAACACGGGGAAGTACGAGAAGAAGGTGTATGTCCTCCCCAAGCACCTGGACGAGAAGGTGGCGCGGTTGCACCTGGACAAGCTCGGCGTGAAGCTGACCACGCTGAGCGCCGAGCAGGCGGCGTACATCGGCGTCCCGGTGGAGGGGCCGTACAAGCCGGATCACTACAGGTACTAAGGGCGGACGGGGGACGGGGGACGGGAGTGCAAACGGCGCCGTGCGGCGCCGTTTGCTTTTCATGCACGAGTCCTGTAGGGTGCGCCCCGTCTCCCGTGTCCCGTCTCCCGTGTCCCGTCTCCCGTCTCCCGTCCCGCTACTCGTTCCCCTACTTCGTCCAGACCGCGACGAGTCCGCACCACGACTCGCGCTGCATCCCCGTGAGCGATGGTGGAACGGAGCCTGGGCCGACGTAGATCTCGATGCCGTGGATCTCCTTGGGATCGAGGTCGTCGAGGCTCGAGATCCCGGCGCGCACGATGCCGTCCACCATGATGCGCAGGACGCACGGGCCGCCGCCCGCCGACTTCGAGACGAGCGACGGATTCGCCCCGCGGTTCGAGACGACCAGCCGTGTCGACGCCGAGTCGACGACGCGGACGGTGGCCATCCCACGAAAGAGGTCGGTCATGCGAACTGGCCGCCGGCGATCGATGTCGGTCTCCGTGAGGAACTTCCCTAACGATCCCGAGATGCGGCGGCGCTCGAAGTCGGCCCAACGCCCCTCGGGGACGCCATTGCTGTTGCGGTCCTCCACGCGCAGCTCGGAGAGCTCCTGTACCGCAGGGGCGAGCGTGATGTCGAGCGCCATGAAGTCGATGCCGCTGTCGTCGAGGGCGCGCGCATAGCGGCGGAAGCCGCGTCGCACCACCACCAGGGAATCGCCGGGGCGAACGGGAAAGTCCAGCCGTGCCGTGCCGCGCCCATCGGTCTGCACCGTGCGCGTACTATCCAATCGCGCGAACAGCCGCGCACCAGCGACCGGGTTGCGCGTCGCGGAGTCGCGAACCAGGACCTGGACAGTGAGCTGGCGTGCGGGGGACTGCGCGGGGAGCTGCGCATGTGCGCGGCCCGGGACGGAGCAGAGCGCCAGGGCACCGCCAAGTGCAACGATCGCCGTGCCGGTTCGCGAGCCGAAGACCGCAGGTCGGGTGACACGACGTGGCATGATCCACCTGGCACGGGGAGGTAAAGCGGCCAGCCAACCGGGATTCAACATCGCGCGTCGCCGCCGAGGTCCGCCAGTGCGTTGCCGGGGTGGCGGCGCGGCCGTCGCCCATGCATTGTGCGTGACTTCTCGAACCATGGCTCGCACCACCACATGTCCGACACTTCGCGCCTCGACGCACTCGAACTGGCGGTGGCCCGCCTGGCCAGGGAACTGGTAGCGCTGCGCTCGGAGGTGCGTGCAGCGCGCCCGGTCCCGGACCCCCAATCTGCGCCTCGCGGCGTAGCACCTCACGACGTTGCGCCTCGTCCGGTGGAGACGACCGTGCACGAGCATGCGAGCGGTGCGCCGCGGCATGCGCCGTACGTCTCGGACGAGCTGCGCCGCATGGCATCCGCTCCGTCGTCGTCTGCACAACAGGCGCCGCCAGCGCCATTGCCGCCGGTGCCACCGAGATCACCGCGCGCCGGATCGGCGCCGAGCGCTGCTGCGTGGTCTCCGTCGTTTCGCTATCTCGAGCGCGAGAACCTCGAGAGCTTGATCGGGCGCTACGGAACGCTCGCGCTGGCGGCGTTCACGATCCTGATGGGGGTCGGCGCCTTTGTTGGATGGGCGGTCCGCAACGGGCTCATCGGCCCCGAGGTGCGCGTGGCGCTGGGGAGTGTGGCGGCGATCGGCGTGGCGATGGTCGGGCTGCGATTGCGCCGCGGCGACTCGCCGCGCTTCGGGAGCGTCCTGCTTGCCCTCGCGCTCGCCATCATGCACGTCGTGTGTTGGGGGGCGGGGCCGCTGCTGCAGGTGGTGCCGGGTGCCGTGGCGCTCGTCGTCGCCGCGGCGTCGTCGGCGGCGCTTTCCACCCTCGCCATTCGCGAGGAGGACCAGTCGCTCTTCAACATCGGGTTTGGCGGTGCGCTGTTGGCGCCCTTCGTGACGTCGACGCGCACCGGTGACCCGGTGCTCCTCCTCCTGTACGGCGGGTTTGTGCTGGCGGCCGGGATGCGCGCAATGCGCGATCGCGCGTGGGCCAGGACGCCCTTTGTCCTTGGCCTGGGAGTCGCCGCCTACACAGCGGCAGCGAGCGGGCAACTGGCAGATGAGGAGACGATGGTGCGCGCCGTGGCGCCGGCGCTCTTTGCCGTCGCTGTCGCGTGGTTGTCGATCCTCCTCGTGCAGGGGCGTGCGCGCGAGCGTGTCGCCGTCACGGCGCTGCTGGCGGCGCTGGGAGCCATCGCCAATATGCATCCGCTCCCCGCCTGGCAAGCGATCCGGCCACCACTGGCAGCGCTGGTTACCATCTCGGGCTTCCTCGTGCTCACGGCGCAAGGGGCCACGCGCTGGATGGGAGTCCTCGTGGGGCTCGTGATCCCCGCGGGGAGCTGGCTGGTGGCAATTTCCCCCCTGCAGGGCGTGGATGCGCGCCCCGACGGAATTACCTCCCTGCTCTGGGCAGTTGGTTGCGCCGTCGCTGCATGGTACGATCGCGATGGCGCGCGGCGGTGGACCGCCTTCACGGCGACGGCCATTGGCGGAATGGCGCTGGTGATCCTGCTCGAGGGGAACGACCAGGCGACGGCGATCGCTCTCGCGGGGTACGCGGCGGCGGTGTCTCTGGTGCTGCGCCAGGTCCCGTTAGGCGGGATCGCGTTCGCGGCGGGGGGATGGCTGTCGGTGGCCACCGCGCTGGCGTTCCATCTCCTCGACCGTCGTGACGACTGGCTCCCGCGGCCCTTCCTCACCAGTGCGTCGGGCGTCGCGGCGGTGGTCTGCGCGGCGTGGTTTGTCTTTGCCTGGAACTGGGCGCGCATGGGAATGGCGGCCGGTTCCGCCGCCTTCGACCTGCGGCGGAACCTGGCGCGCATCCTCGGCGCCGTCGTCACCTTCGCGTGGGTGCATGTCGAGCTGCAGCACACCGTCTCGCTCGATGTCTCCACCTTTCTCCTCGTTGCGTACTACGCGGTGACCGGTGTGGCGGCGATCGGCGTGGGACGCGCGCGCGCCATTCCGCCGCTGCGGCACGTTGGGCTGGCGCTGGCGGTCCTGGCCGCGATCAAGGCGATGCTGGCGACGTCGTCGCTGGGGATCGGGTGGCGCGTGGGGGGCTATCTCCTCGCGGGTGCCTTCCTGCTGGGCGTGGCGTACTGGTATCGCGGGCGCGGTGCAGGGCCCGGTGAAGCGACAGCCGATGTGCATTCCGGCGCGCCTCACAGTTCGCCCACTGGTGACGGCGCCTCCCGTGGCTCCGCCAATGGCGCCGCGGACAGCTCCGCCGAGGGCGTCGCGATGTGATGTCGCTCGCCATGCGCGCCCCGCGCGCCCCGCGCGACGCACCGTCACGATGACGTCAGCGCGAGGGCTCGTGCGGGTGCGGGTGCGGGTACTCGTGCGCCTGCGCCTGCGCCACGGCCGCGCGCCAGCCGCGAACGGCGGCGAGGGCGACTTCGAGTCGTGCCGCGCCCGTCCCGGCAACTGGGAGGACGCGGGCACCCAGCTCCGCCAGGCGCGCCGAGAAGGCGTTGTGCAGCTGGCGGCGCGCCGCGGGGCGGTCACGCACGCCGTCGGCGAGCCAGGGAAGGTCGGGGGTGCACAGGAGGTAGAGCGGCGCCAGGCGCTCCCGCGCTGCCGCCCAGATCCAGGGCGGGCACTCGCCGTAGTAGTGCTCGGCGTAGACCGTGGTGCTCACCACGTCGGTGTCGAGGATGAGCGGGGGCGCCTCCGTACCGCCAGACGCAACGCCCCACCGTTCGCGCCACTCGGCCATGGCCGCCTCTTCGGTCGCCAGCTGCCCGGTGGCGATGGGCGAGACGTCGTCGGCGGTGAGCGCACGTTGCAGCTGCTGGGCATGCGTGCGGGCGAACTCGGGGAGCCAAGCCGTTCCCAGTGCCTCCGCGAGTTGCCGTGCGAGTGTGGTCTTCCCGGTGCTCTCGGAGCCGGTGACGACGATGCGCGGGACCGGCGGCTCGCTCCACGCGCGCCTCCCCTCAGGCATGCGCCGCGCGCCGAGCGTCGTAGGAGCGCTTCCAGTCACGCAGCCCCAGCGCCGCCAGGATGAGGAAGACCCCGTACTGGAAGGCGGTGAAGTTGAGGTGCTTGAGGAAGAGGAACATCCAGACGTAGACCACGTCGAGGACGATCCAGAGCGCCCAGTTCTCGAGGATCTTGCGGGTCATCATCCACTGCGCGATGAGCGAGAAGACGGAGAGCGTCGCGTCCAGATAGGGGAGGGCGGCGTCGGTGGTGCGATGCAGGAAGGTGCCCAGGGCGGCGGCCCCGGCCAGGCCAATTGCGCCTAACGAGATGGCCACGCGCGGCGTGAGGCGCGAGACGTGCAGCTCGGTGCGGTTCTCCCCGCCGAACTTCCACTCGTACCAGCCGTAGACCGAGAGGCACAGGTAGATCACCTGCAGCGCCGCGTCGGCGTAGAGCTTCTCGCGAAAGAAGAGGATCGCGTACAGCCCGACGTTGACGATGGCCGTGGGCCAGCTCGCGATGTGCTCGCGCGTGCTGAGCCAGACACTGACCAAGCCGAAGACAACGGCAGTCCCCTCGAGCGGGGTGAGCGAGGCCAGGACGCCGCGAAGGAAGTCGCCGATGAGGTCGCCGTTCATGGCGCCAAGCTACGGTGCCGCACCACCACGGGCGACCGGAAGCTGCCGTCCGGCACCGCGCGGCTAACGCGGCTCGATGCGCAGGAGGCGGTCGTCCTGGGCCTGCGGGGAACCGCGCCCGTCGCGGTTGCTCGTCCCCACGTAGACTCGCCCATCCGGGGCGACGGCGATTCCCCGCAAGCGCCCGTACGTCCCCGCGAACAGTGTCTCCTGCGCGGTGACGCTGCGCCCGTCGCTGGCAAGGGTGAGACGATGGAGCGCGCTCCCCTTGAGCGAGGTGAAGAGGAGGCTTCCCCGCCACGCCGGGATGAGCGCGGCGTCGTAGTACACCGCGCCGGCAGGGGCAATGGTCGGTGTCCACGTCGCCAGCGGCTCGGCGACGTTGTTGGCGGTGCAGAAGGCGCGCTCGTTAGGGCCGGCGTCGCCGTCGCACATCCCGCGCACGTCGGGCCAGCCGTAGTTGCGCCCTCCCTCGATGCGGTTCACCTCGTCGTTGTCGCTCGGGCCGTGCTCGGTGGAGTAGAGCGCACCGCCAGGCGCAAAGGCGAGCCCCTGCGGGTTGCGGTGCCCCATGGAGTAGACGTAGCCGCCAAGCGTGTTGTCCGGCGCCGGCGCGCCGTCGAGCGTCATGCGCAGGATCTTTCCCCCAAGCGACGTGCGGTCCTGCGGCAGGGCGGTGTTGGAGGCGTCGCCCATCGTCACGTACAGCAGGCGGTCCGGGCCCACGGCGAGGCGCGCGCCGTTGTGCACCGAGCTTCCCGGGAGGTTGTCGAGCAACGTTTCGCTCGCGCCTAACGACGAACCGTTCCAGCGCATCCGCACCACGCGGTTGCGCACCCCATTGGCCCCCTGGTAGGTGTGTGCTGCGTACACGTACGGCTGCGTGGCCCAGTCCGGGTGAAAGGCGAGCCCCATCAACCCCCCCTCCCCGGTCTCGCTCACCGTCAGGCTCCCCGCCCGGGTCGCCGCGCCAGTTGCGGGATTCACGCGCGTGATCGTCCCCGGGCGCTCGCTCAGCCACAGCGCGCCGTCCGGCCCCCACGCCACTTCCCAGATGGTGTCGAAGCCGCCAGCCACCGTGGTCACCAGCAGTTGATCGGCGGTGGGCGGGGTGCCATTGCCGGGACAACAATCGGTGGGGTCGTCGCTGCCGCACGCCGTGGCCGCGAGCACGGCGACGGTCGCGATCGTGGCGATGAGGGCGACAGGCGCACGCAGCGCGTCGCGGGAATGCGCGGCGAAGTGCCGGACCGCGGAGGCGCCGCCTACGGCGCGCGTCCCCCGCGCCCATCGCGTCCATCGCGTCCATCGCGTCCGCCGCGTTGGCGCGTCCCCGATCTTGTCGCGACTTTCGGCCGTACCCATTTCGCGTCTCCCTGACTCTCCTGCATCCTTAGCACCGGCTGATGGGTACAAGTTCCGCAGTGCCTCCGCCGCCAGCGGTGACCGGGCACACGCCATGGGCCGTCAGCATCCGCCAGCACACACGGAAGCGCCTGCGGCTGGCTCTTCCTGACCATTCCACGCGTACTCCGAGTGCTCCCCCACCCGCGCGGCACCACCTTCGTCAGATCGACGGCCGGTGCCATGGCTGGCACCATTCTCGGTGCCATCGCCCTGCTCGCCTCCTCCGCGTGCGCGATCATCAACCCGCGGCCGCTCGTTCCCACCCCTGCCGACTCGGCGCTCGCACGCGCGCTGCTCGATGAGGCGCTGACCACCTATTGGCGACACGAACTCCCGCGCAACCACGAGCTCGCCCTCGCCAACGGGCTCGGTGTGTCACTCCTCCCCGACGTCTCGTCGCAGGGACGCAAGGCCGACCTGCGCACGGCGCAGTCGGTGACGAACGCCCTGGACCGGGTCAACGTCGCCGCGCTCTCGCAAGGCGACTATGTCACGTCACTCGCCCTGCGCTGGGAGATGGACGCGCAGGCCGAGGCGGTCGCCTTCTCCAGCGCCGATTTCTCCTTCCTGTCGCCCGCCGCCTCGCCGGTGCGAACGCTCTCGGAGATCTACCGCTTGCAGCCGATGGCGTCGACGGCCGGTGCGGAGCGGTACCTCTACTTCGTGGAGGCGATGGCGTTCGTCCTCGATCGCATGAAGCTGGCGCTGGAGGAACGTCGTGTGCGCGGCTACGTGGCGCCGCGCGAGACGGTGGAATCGGCGCTGGCGTTCTATCGATCCCTTCGCGCGTTAGGGCCCAACGGACCGTGGGCGCTGTCGCCCGAACGCCTGGCGCCGTTCGACAGCGCGAGCCGCGAGGTCATTGTGCGCGAGGCGTCGCTCACGCTGTCACAGCGCGTGTACCCGGCGCTCGACGACTTCGTGGCATATCTCGATTCGGCCTACCTCCCGATTGCATCCAGCCGCGCCGGGCTGTGGCAGTATCCCGGGGGAAAGGAGCTGTACCGCCATCTCCTGCGCCGGCACTCCTCGCTCGACGTCCCGCCGGAGGAGGCGCACCGGGTGGGGCTGGGTGAGCTGCGCCGCATCGACTCGACGCTGGCGCTGCTGCGCGCGCGGGAGCACTGGAACCCGGGTGCGCGCGCCTTCCAGGACTCGTTGCGCCTGACGATGGTGGCGCCGTCGTCGCTCGATGCCGTGCGCAACCAGGTCGAGGCACACCTGCGGCGCCTGGAGAAGGGGCTGGAAGCGCAGTTCGCCGAGGCGCCGGCGCGCGATGCGACCATCCGCGCCGCCTCGCCCGCCGAGGCGCTCCTCTGGCCCGACGGGACGTACCTGCCGGCGAGCATGGCCGCCGAGGTGGGGGAATTGCTGCTGACGGATCGCTGGCGCACCCCCGCCTTCCAGGCGGCGATCGCGTCGCGCACCTACCGCGCGCTCGTTCCCGGCCGCCACCTCGAGGCCGCCATGACGCGCGGCAATCCCGCCGTCCCCGCCTTTCGCCGGCACCTCGAGACTCCCGGCTACTCCGACGGATGGGCGCAGTATGCGGCGTCGCTCGCAGGCGAGATGGGGATGTACGCCGCGCCGCTCGATGCATACGGGCGCCTGCTCGACGAGGGAGCGTCCATCGCGTACCTGGTGATCGATACGGGAATCCACTACCTGGGGTGGTCGTTGCCGCAGGCGCGCGCGGTGCTGGGGCGCTACGTGCTTGCTCCCGACGCCCTCGTCGACTCGCTCGTCACGGAGCGAGTGATCAACGATCCGGGGCGTGCGGGGGCGGGGGCGCTGGGCGCGCGCGAGGTCGCGGCCATGCGCGCCTGGATGCAGGGAGAGCAGGGAAAGGACTTCTCCGCACCGGCCTGGCACCACGAGGTCCTCTCGTTAGGCGAGGTCCCGCTCCCCATTGTCGGGAGCCACCTGGAGTGGTGGCTCTACGACACGGCGCGCCAACGGGCCAGCGCACTCGCCGCCGAGCAGGCGGCGGCCAAGGCAGCGGCGGAAAAGGCGGCGGCCGCGAAGCAGGCGGCGGGGAAGCAGGTGCCAGCGCCGAAGAAGAAGCCCGGCTAGCCGCTCGCATCGCAGCCTGGCCTGCGTGCGGCGAGCAGCCCGGCTAGTCGAGCGAGGCGACGACCTGCGCGCCGGCGTCCAGCAGGAGGCGCATGGCCTTGTCGTAGTCGTCGTGCACGGCGAGGACGACCAGGTCGCCCTCGCGCATCTCGCCCATCGCCAGTTGCAACGCCTCCTCCTCGGAGTCGGCGCGGCGCAGCGTCGACTCGCGCGCCCCCTCGCCCAGGAAGGCCTGCGCCAGGCGCTCGCGCGTCTCGAACGCCGCCGTCCCGCGGCGATACCTGGGCATCTCCTTGAGGATCACGACCTCCGGCTCCTCGCACCACACCGCCGCCGCCAGCTCCACCAGGGCATGCTCGTCGCGATCGCCCGCCTGCCCCACGACCACCAGGCGGCGTCGCGCGAAAATCGGCGACAGCGCCTCCCAGATCGCGTTCCACCCGTCGGGGTTGTGCACGAAATCGACCACGACGCGCGCCCCGCGATAGCGCAGGAGCGAGAGCCGCCCGGGATTGTCCTCCGGGCGCTCGCCAAAGCGGTGCGCCACGGCACGTATGTGCGCCGGCGCGACTCCCATCGCCAGCGCCGCCGCGCTCGCGGCCAGGAGGTTGGCAATGTTGTGCATCGCCGAGCCGCCCAGCGTCATCGGCATGTCGGGGGCCATGCCTAACGGGATCTCGCCGTCGGGGGTGAGGATGAGCATTTCCCCCTCGCGATGAACGCACGCCGTCCCGCCACGCGCCACGTGCGGCAGGACCACCGGGTTGCGCACGCTGAGCGCAAAGAGCGTGACGCGATGCGACAGCGCGCCCGGTCGCGCCATGCGTCCCCTGAGCACCTCATCGTCGGCGTTGAGGACGAGCGTCCCCTGGGGAACCAGGGCGCGCGTGACGACGAGCTTGACGTCGGCCAGTCGCTCCAAAGTGTGCACGCCGTACTCGCCCATGTGGTCGGCGGTGATGCGCGTGACTACAGCGACGTTGCAGCGATCGATCGCCAGCCCGCGCCGCAACAGGCCACCGCGCGCCGTCTCCAGCACCGCGGCGCTCACCCGACGGTCGCGCAGGACCATGCGCGCCCCCACCGGCCCCGTGTAGTCGCCATGATCGACCAGCGCACCGTCGCACCAGACGCCGTCTGTCGAGGTGAGTCCCGCCACCTGCCCCGCCTCGCGCAGCATGGCCGCCAGGAGCCGCGTGGTCGTGGTCTTCCCGTTGGAACCGGTGATGAGGGCGACCGGGATGTCGTGCACCTGCGCCCAGTCGATGACCGATGGCTCGGGGATGGCGCGCGCCGGAAAGGTCACGCTCCCGGCTCCGCCACCAATCGACGCCGAGTCGTCATCGAAGGTGAAGGTGAGCCCGCGCGCGCGCGCCTCCCGCTGCAGCTGCACGAGCGCATGGTTGCGCTCGTGCTGCTGGTGCACCTTGAGGCGCGCTACCAGATCGCGTCGGTCGGGGGCCGGGCGGCCGTCGACGATCGACTCGGCAACAGCAAAGGCCTGCTCGTTCACCTCGGTGGCGGTGAGGAGGGCGTCGATGGGGGCGGCCAGAAAGGCATGCCCCCCGCCGGGGTACGGGCGAGCGTACACCTCGGGGCGCTCCCAGCCGAGGTGGTCGGCGAGGATGCGAACCTCCGTGCGCCACGCCAGGAGGAGCGCCGGGGCCTCGTCGTTGCCGCACTGGATGTCGAGCGCCGCCCCTTCCCGCTGGGAGAAGAGGTTGGGCCCCATCAGGCGCCGGGAGTCGAAGATGCGGTCGGTCAGGGTCCCACCCCTCGGCTTCTATTTGGAAGACGGCGGAAAAGGGCTTCTAGTCCTCCTGGTCGCGCGCGATGTGTACTCCGCGTTCGTCGCGCACCAGGACGAGGTCGTCCCCTAACGTAGCAACGGGCGTCACGTCGCCATCACGTGACAGGATCGGGGCTGGGGTGGGAGCGCCCTGGGTAGCCTGCGACGCCAGGAATTCCCCGGTGGAGCGCGTCGCCTCCTCGGCCGTCCGGTCGGCCGAAGAGCGGAAGTAGACCACCTGCTTCCAGCTCCGGACCAGGGCGTCGGCAAAGAGGAGAACCAGGTCGCCGGGGCGCGCCATGGCGAGCGCCGCCTCGTGCGCCTCCTGTTCATCGGGGATGAGCGAGATGCGCTCGGCGGGAATCCCGGAGCGGAGCAGCGTATCGCGAATGAGGCGCGGGACCTCCTCGCCATCGCGACCGCGCAGGTCGTCGTCGCGGCGGCAGATGTAGTGGTCGAAGTTGCCGCGCGCCGCGACCTCTCCAATCTCCACGATGTCCTCGTCGCGCCGATCGCCGGGGCCGGCGACGACGCAGATGCGCCTCCCCTTCACGTCGAGGCGTCGCACGAGCTGGCAGACCGAGTCGACCGCGGCGGCGTTGTGCCCGTAGTCCATGATCACCTTGAAGGGGTGTTCATCGAAGACGTTGAGGCGGCCGGGGGCCTGGTAGAACGTCGTGTGGAAGGTGCGCAGCCCGTTGCGGATGTCTTCCAGGCGCACCCCCATCGCGAAGGCCATCGCGGCGGCGAACATCGCGTTCTGCACGTTGAAGGTCGCCTTGCCTTCCATGGTGGCGGGGACCAGGTGCGTCCAGAGGAGCGGGATGTGGGCGCCGCGGTCGTAGATGGTGATCATCTGCCCGTTGACGCCCCCCTCGAGGGCGATGGCGCGCCCGCCGGCGCGGATGTGCTCGCGCACGAGTTCGTGCTGCGGGTTCATGGTCACGTAGCAGACCGACTTGGCCTCGGTGTACGCCGCCATGCGCAACACGCGCGGGTCGTCGGCGTTGAGCACCGCGGTGTCGCGCGCCACCTCGGCGATGATGCGCTTTACCTCGGCGAGTTCGTCGAGCGTATCGACGCCGCGCATTCCCAGGTGGTCGCTCTGCACGTTGAGGACGGCGCCGACATCGACGCGCCGCACTCCCATGCCGGCGCGCAGCAGTCCGCCACGTGCAATCTCCAGCACCGCCACGTCGACCGAGGGGTCGCTGAGCACCATGCGCGTGGCCACCGGCCCCGTCATGTCGCCGGCCACGGTGCGTTGCCCGTCCACGTACACGCCGTCGGTGCTGGTGAGGCCCACGCACTTCCCGGCGAGCTTGTGGATGTGGGCCAGCATGCGCGCCGTGGTCGTCTTCCCGTTGGTCCCGGTCACCGCGGCGATGGGGATGAGCGAGGGCGAGCCGTGGGGGAAGAGCATGTCGACCGTCTTGCCGGCCACATCGCGCGGCTTTCCCTCGCTAGGGGCCATGTGCATGCGGTAGCCCGGCGCAGCGTTCACCTCGCAGATGGCGCCGCCGATGTCCTTGTACGACTTGGCGATATCGGGCGTGAGGAAGTCGACGCCGCCCACGTCGAGCCCGATGGCCTTGATGGCGCGCACCGCCATCTCCACGTTGTCGGGGTGCACGACGTCGGTGACGTCGGCGGCGGTGCCGCCGGTGGAGAGGTTTGCCGTCAGGCGCAACATCACCACCTCGCCCTCGGCCGGGACGGTGAAGCGCGAGTAGCCCTTGGTGTCCATGAGGCGCGTGGCCTCGTGGTCGATCTCGATGCGGGTCAGGACCTTTTCATGCCCGATGCCGCGCCGCGGGTCGGAGTTCACCTCGGCGACCAGCGCCTCGATCGTGCGGACGCCGTCGCCCACCACGTGCCCCGGCATACGCTTGGAGGCGGCGACCAGTTCGCCGTCGATGACCAGCATGCGGTGGTCGGCGCCGGAGATGAACGACTCCACCAGCACCGAGCGCGAGTGCTCCTTTGCCTTCTGGAAGGCCTCGCGCACCGCGAGCTCGTCCTGGAGGAAGATCGAGACGCCGCGACCGTGATTCGCGTTGTAGGGTTTCACCACCACCGGGTAACCAATGCGCCGCGCGGCCTGTACCGCGCCATCCTCGGATTGCACCAGCCGCTGCTGCGGCACCGGCAACCCTAACGACGAAAGGATCCGGTTGGTCTCCTCCTTGTCCGACGCCAGTTCCACGGCGATGTGCGGGGTGAGCGAAGTAACGGTGGCCTGGATGCGCTTCTGGTACTTTCCGTAGCCGAGCTGGATGAGGGAGAAGTCGTTGAGCCGGATCCAGGGGATGCCGCGGCGCGCCGCCTCGCGCACGATCGACGCCGTCGACGGGCCCAGCGCGCGGCGCTGCGCGTAGCGGATGAACTCGTCGCGTGCCACGTCCCACTTCCACTCGGCGTCCCAGTCCGCCGGCTGCAACTCGCGGGGGAGGAGCGAGTGGAGGAGGGCGAGCGCCAGGTCGGCCGCCTCGTTCCCCACGTCGCCCTGCTCGTACTCGAACACCACGTCGTACACGCCGGGGCGATCGTCCATCGAGCGCGTCTTGCCGAAGGTGACGTCCTCGCCGGCGATGTTCTGCAACTCGATCGCGACGTGCTCGAGGACGTGCCCCAGCCATGTTCCCTCGTCTTCCGACATGCGGCGAATGAAGCCCCCGGCTTCGCCGTAGCTGCACCCGTGCTCCACGAGCCCGGGGAGGCGATCGACGAGGGCGTCGATGAACGCCTGCCCCAGTCGCATCGTGGGCCAGTACTCGACCTCGCCCAGGTCCACCTCGAGGCGGATGACCGGGAAGTGGGCGTAGATGCTGGGGCCGACGAAGGTGCGGCGGTCGGAGATCTTCATGAGAAGACGAGAGGACGAGAAGACGGGAAGACGAGGTCGATGGTGCGAACGTCGGGGTATGGTCGCGCGTGGTTGGGCGCGAGCGATACTGCACACTCGCCTCGTGCCGGCGGCGCTACTCCGCCGGCTGCAACGTGCTGACGGTGGCCTTGCGGGTGTGGAGGTTGTAGGTGGCGCCGTGGGTGAGGATGTGCAGCTGCACGCCGACGAGCGAGACGGGTTGTCCGCGGTCGGTGTGGTCGGCGCTGGAGTACTCCACGCGCGACGGGTCGATGCAGGTGATGCCGCCCGAGCCGCGGATCTCGATCACCTCGTCCGGGCCGATGAAGGCGGCGGTGTCCTCGTCGAGCCCCAGCCCCACGGCAAACGGGTTGAGCGCCAGCGCCATCAGCAGGCGCCCCAGCCGGTCGCGCTGGCGAAAGTGCTGGTCGATGACGACGCGGTTGGTGAGGCCGAGCCCGGGGGCCAGCGTCGCCATTCCGACTTTAGGGGTCGGCCCTTCCTCGCCGAAGGCGATCATGTGCTCGGAGAGGAACGCCGCGCCGGCCGACGTCCCGGCGACGTGCTGCCCGCTGGCGTTGCGCCGTCGCAGGAGCTTGGCGACCGGTGTCCCGCCTAACGTGGTGGAGAGCTTGAGCTGGTTGCCGCCGGTGAGGAAGACGCCGTCGGCGTGCTCCAGCACGGCGAGGTAATCCTCGTCGTCGGCGTCGCTGCGCCGTTCGATGGCCACCGCCTTGGCCCGCTTGGCGCCGAGCTTGAGGAAGAGCGTCTCGTAGTCGCGCCCGGTCGATGCATCCGACGAGGCGGTTGGCAGGATGGCGATTGTGGCCGAGCGCGCGCCGCACAGGTAGACGAAGTGCTCGAGGATATCCGAATCGCCAATGCGGCCGCCGATGGGGATGATGTAGCCGCGGCTGGCGTGGGCGGGGACTTTGGAAGGGGACAAACTTGGGACGGGAGACGGGGGAGGGGAGACGGGAGTGGCGACGCGCGTTGCGCATCGCCGGGGGGCGTGGAGGGGCGTGGGGGCAAGGTACCGGGGGTGGGTGGGGATGGCGAGGCGCGGGGAAGGGCGCCGGTCTGTCGCGTCTGTCCGAGGTTCAAACACTCTGCAGCATGAAAGGCGTTGCACACACCGCCAGAAGCGCGACTCATCCCCCGGGCTATCGACACCACCCACCACGCGCTGCACCTTCCCGCCCCCCGCACGCGGCAAAGCCGCGCGCACTCCCGTCTCCCGTCTCCCGTCCCGCCCCCTTTCCCCGGAGCCCCCATGCCCGCCTCCCCCTCCCCCTCCCCCTCCCCCCACGGCCGCTTCACCTGGCACGACCTCGTTACCACCGACAGCGCCGGAGCCCAGGCCTTCTATACAAAGGTCGCCGGGTGGGGGACCGAACCCTGGGGCCCCCCCGAGAAGTCGTACACCATGTGGACCGCCAACGGGCGTCCCATCGGGGGGATCGGGCCACTCTCCGCCGAGGAGCAGGCCAAGGGGATTCCCCCCTACTGGATGGGGCACATCGCGACCACGGACCTCGACGCCACGGTGGCCCAGGTCCCCGCACTCGGCGGCGCGGTTCTCCTCCCGCCGACCCCGATTCCCACTGTGGGGCGCTTTGCCATCGTGCAGGACCCGTACGGGGCGACCTTCTCCGCCTTCCAGAGCGACAACGAGGCGCCGGGGCACGACGGACCGGCAGCCGTGGGAGAGTTCTCGTGGCGGGAACTCGCGACCAGGGACCTGGACGGCGCGCTCGCCTTCTATGGAAAGCTCTTCGGCTGGACGCTGGGGAGTGACATGGACATGGGGGCCAACGGGATCTACCGGATCGTCAACCGCAATGGCCAGATGCTGGGGGGGATGTACCTCATCACGGAGGCGATGCCGATGCCGCCGTCGTGGCTGTACTACGTGCGGGTGGCCGACATCGACGCGGCGGCGGGGGCGACGACTGCGGCTGGCGGTACGATCGTGCAGCCGATCATGGACATTCCGGGGGGAAAGATCTTCATCGCGGTCGATCCGCAAGGGGCGACGTTCGCGGCGCACTGGGATCCGAGCTGATCCGGGAATCGAAGCGAGCATGTTGGCGGAGATCCTGTGAAGTAATCACGTGTTGACGTCGGTTGCGTCTGCGTGCGTTTACTTGACAGGATCTTCCAGTGCGCTGAACTTGCTGCTGACGGCAGGAGAGATCTCCTAAACGATCACAGAAGAAGGTGGATCAGGAATGCACGCCGGACAACAGCGCTGATCGCAGAAGCTGACATTGCCGCCGCCCGTTCAGCCGGAGTCAACGCAACGCCGAACCTGTTTCTGAATGATCTTCGACTGGTTGGCGTAGTTGACGCAAGCACGTTGGACGCACTCTTTCGTATGCAGCTCAGCCGAGCGACGCGGCACCAATCCGACAGGTGATGCAGACGCGGTTGACAACGACTTTCGCGTGCGCCTTTGCCGACTACGTCCAGCCCAACGATCGCCCACCGCGACGCAAGTTGCCGGCAAGGCCTGTCGGTCGACGACGGGCGATGACTCTACTGCTACTGCTCTTGCCCCTGGCCGCGGCTGCCGTGCTACCCACGCCAGCGGACGCACAAGGGGCGACAAGAATCGTTGACGATCGCGGTAGGCCGATCGCGGGGGCTCGCGTCGAAGTCTGGAATGGCACATCTCGCGAATCGATCGCCTTCTCTGATGATTCGGGATGGGTATTCATTCGAGATGGGGATCCTGAGCGTGGAGTTCTGATCAGGAAGATCGCGTACCAACCAGCGAACCTGCGGGTGGGCGACACCCGAGTCCATAGCGAGATCGTCCTCCGACCGGTTGTCGTACCTCTGTCGCGCGTGGTTGTGGAAGACCGGCGCGACGCCTGCAAGGCAGGGAATCCAGACTCGGCACTCGCCATGCTTCGCGTCCTGGGACGCACTTACTCGCGGGTACCTCCTGCGCATGGCGTTGCATGGCGCGCAGTAGTCGATTCCAGCCTGGTCGCGACGAGCGATCTCGGTGACTACTCCACTGCGCACGATGACTCGACTGGAAGGCTCGTGGGCGCCGCCCAGATCGAAGCGGATTGGCATCGATTGGAACGCGGCGAGTATGCGGTGCGAACGGGTCTGGTTTCCTCGCGCGCTCGAAGGGCGGAAAGCTGGCGAACGGTCCCATTGGAAGTGTATCTCCTAGCGTTCCTGCTATCTCCCGCCTTCATCGATCAACACCGCGTGGGTTTGAGCCGGCAGAACGACCGGTTCAGAATCTCCTTCTGCCCAAAGCGCGGGGGACAGGGTCTGATCGGCGATTTGATCGCGGAGTCCGATTCTTCGCTCTCCAGTGTCTCGTATTCAATCCGTCTCGAAGGCGTCCGCCGCGCCCCATCCGCGCAGGTGGTCTTCGTCCCGCCGCGCCGAACGGACCCGCTTCCTCGCTATCTGTTCCCGGCTCAGTCGGTCTCATGGTGGCCGAGTCAGATCGGAGTCGATTGGTATGTTCAACGCCGGATGACGTTCAGCTTCTTTGAGGTGCGATCCTGCGATTACGGACGCTGCTAGCGCGGGGTCATCTCATCGATGCTCGATCGCACTCGGCCCGCGCGTTCGCGTCGGTCCAGGTTCAAGCCCGGCGGGCGATTGCCGCAACAAGCGCGTGGCACCCGTGATGGCTGCGCCCAGCATGTCGGAAATGCAGGGCGATTTGTTGCCTCGTCCATCGATCGGAGGTCTGTTTAGCACCGGGCCCGCCCGGCTCCCATAGCGCGCGCCAGCGTTACTCGCGAGCATACGTCGCGGGCGCGCAAGGAGTGAGGGCGGTGAATGACCGCGGGACCAGCAGCGAGGCATAAGCAACTACATGGCGACGGGCGAATCGCATCGTCGGACTCCGCCGATGAATCGGCGCGTGGGCGATCGGCTCACGCCGCGCGAACTCTCGGCCGTGGGATACGGCGGCAAGTATCGCGTCTGCGTGATTGTCGGGACGCGCCCCGAAGCCATCAAGATGGCGCCGGTCATCCTCGAACTCTCGCAGCACCGCCAGGTGATCGAGACGATGGTGGTCACCACCGCGCAGCATCGCGAGATGCTGTCGCAGGCGCTCGATGCCTTCGGGATCAAGCCGCACGTCGACCTCGGGCTCATGTCGGCCAAGCAGGCGCTGGCCGACTTCACCGCCCGCGCGATGCTGGCGCTCTCGTCGTGCTTCTCCGAGCTGCGCCCAGACCTTGTCCTGGTGCAGGGCGACACGACCACGGTGCTCTGCGCCGCGCTCGCCGCGCACTACCTGGGCATTCCGGTGGGGCACGTCGAGGCGGGGCTGCGCTCGGGAAACCTGCGTAACCCGTTCCCCGAGGAACTCAATCGCCGCCTGGCCTCGGTGGTGGCCGACCTGCACTTTGCCCCGACGGACACGGCACGCCAGAACCTCCTGCGCGAGGGGGTCCCTGACGACCGCATCACCGTCACCGGCAACACGATCGTCGACGCGCTGCGGCGCATTCCCCGCAAGGCGCAGTTTGACGATGCGCGCCTCAACGACCTCCCATGGGAGAAGCGGCGCTTCGTCCTGTGCACCATGCACCGGCGTGAGAACCTGGGCGAGCCGCTGGCCAACATCTGCCGCGCGCTGGGCGAGCTGGCCACGATGCACACCGACACGCACTTCGTCTTCCCGGTGCACCTCAACCCGCACGTGCGCGACGTGGTGTTCGACGAGCTGTCGGGGATGCCTCGCGTCGAGCTCCTGGACCCGTTAGGCTACTCGGACCTGCTCGAACTGCTGCGGCGGTGCGAGTTCGCGATGACGGACTCCGGGGGAATCCAGGAAGAATGCCCGTCGCTGGGAAAGCCGGTCCTGATCCTGCGCAAGAACACCGAACGCCCCGAAGTGGTGGAGTCGGGGTTCGGGCGCGTGGTGGGGACCGACACGCTGGCGATCGTCGATGCGGCGACGCTCCTCCTCGACGACTATCGCGAGATCGAGAAGATGACCTCGGGCGACAATCCCTTTGGCGATGGACTCGCCGCGCAACGCATCGTACAGACGCTGATGCGCCGCGCGCCGCGGCATGCCGGGGGACACCCGGTCCCCGAGGGGCCGGCGCTCCTCCCGACGCGGCGAGTCGTGGAGCCATGACATCCCGACGCGGCCGCCGCACGGAGCGGCCGCGCCCGGAGCCGCCTCGCACGGAGCCGCCGCGCACGGCCGCGATGCGGCGCCTCGCCGCACGAGCCTTCGCCGCGCTGCTCGCCGCAGTCATGGGAGCGGCTACACTCCCCGTCTCACGCGCGCACGCGCAGGAGCGCGCCAGCGCCCACGACGGCGCCCGCCCCTTGCTCGACCGGCGCGTCGACCTCTTCGCCGACCGGCACCAAGTCACGGGCGGCTACGGCGACTGGCGTGGCGTCGGGTTGCGGCTGTCGGTCCCCGTGGGGCAACGCGACACCTGGTTCGCCGAGGCGCTCGAGCGCCGCGCCTTCCGCGACGAGGGGACCTACCTCAGCGTTGCCAACCAACACGTCTGGAGTGAGCGCGTCTACACCTATGCAAGTGTGGGGGGCGGCTCGGGCGACTTCGTCCTCCCCGACCTGCGCCTCGACGCATCGCTCTCCACCAAGTGGGGGGCGCGACGCGCGCTCGTGACCACGCTCGGCACCACGCTCATCGACGCCAAGCGCGGCTACCGCGACGTGGGGGGCTTTGCGGCGCTCACGGGCTACCTGTCGCCGTGGGCGGTGGCCGAGGGCGGGGTGCGTGTCACGCGCAGCACGCCGGGCGACGTGGACGCCGCCAGGGGCAACGGGGCGTTGACGTTAGGCAGCCAGGGGCACACGGTCGTCGTCGTACGCGGCTCGTCGGGGCGCGAGGGGTACCAGTTGCTGGGGGCGGGGGCGGCGGTGCGGCGCTTCTCGAGCCAGGAGGGGAGCGCATCGGTGCGGCAGTGGGTGGGGGCGCACGGGGGGGTGCTGGTGCAAGGCGAGCACTATCGCAATCCGTTCTACCGTCGCACGGGGGTGACGCTTGGCGTCTTTGCCCACTGGTAGCCGCGGCGCCGCGCGCACGCCGCGCGACCTGGCCGCGCTCCCGCACACGGGCGATGCGCGTGCGCGCCTGCTGGGCGAGCTGCGCGTGCGCGGGTCGCGCGGCGGGATCATCGGCGCGCATCGTGCCATGGTCACCGGGCGCCTCACGCCGTCGCGCGTGTCCAGCATGGTGGTCATCCCCGCGTTGCTCGCCGCGCTGGTCACCGTCCTCCTTCGCCCGTTAGGCGAGGCGTGGCGCCTGGCGTTCGAGCGCCTGGCGCCGCTGCTGGGGATGGACGAGCCCATCGGCTTCGCCGCCGTCTCGCTGGGCGACTACCTCACCTTCTACGTCCCGCACGTCACCACGCCGGCGCCGCTCCCCGGGGTGTGGCACTTCTGGGTCGTGGGAGGGATCTGCGCGCTGGTGCTCGCGGCGTCGTTGCTCCTGCCGGATCGCTTCACGCCGCTGCGCTACTACCTGCGCTTTGCAACGCTGGTGCAGCTGTCGAGCATCCTCTACTTCGCCATCAGGCCCGGCTTCTTTCCGTACGCACTGCCGCAGTACACGCTCGGCTTCCTCCAGGCGGGGTGCGCCGTCCTCGTGCTCATCCCGCTCGTCCTCGGGCTGACCTTCTTCCCGTTCGACATCGCGCTGTGGCGCAAGGTGCTGCTCACCGTGCTCACGGTGGGGCACATCGCCGTCCTCCTCCCGCTGCAGGTGCTGCTGCACGCCTACGTGGTGCAGCACCTCTCGCTTCTCGCGCTCCCCACGATGTTCTTCCTGTGGGGGATGCTGCTGGAGATCTTCGTCTTCGTCGGCTTCTACGGCTGGGGGATGAGCTGGCCCGATGCGCCACGCGCCACGCCGTGGCTGCGTGAGCGCGGCGACGGACGCGTGCGCCCGACCAGCGGCGCGCACACCGCACAGCGCGGCGGGGCGCGATGATCGTCACGATCCTCGTCGCGCTCCTGTGGTCGGTGGTCGCGGTGCTGGCGATCTACACCGTGCGCCACTACGTCTTCACCTTCAATCGCCTGTTTGGGCGCCACCGGCAGCCGTACGTCGACATCACCGTTGCCGACTGGCCGCCGGTCACGGTCTTCATCCCATGCCATAACGAGGCGCAGGTCATCCACGGGTCGATCGATGCGCTCCTGGCCGCCGACTACCCGCGCGACCGCCTGACGATCATCCCGATCGACGATCGCTCGACCGACACCACCGGGGCAATCCTGCGCGACTACGCGTCACGACACCCGGAGGTCATCAGGCCGGTGTGGCGCACTGGGGGGACGCCGGGAAAGGCAGCGGCGCTGGCCGAGGCGAGTGCGCGCGTGGGGAGCGAGGTCCACCTCGTCTTCGACGCCGACTACATCCCCGGCCCCAAGCTCCTCAAGCAGCTCGTGGCCCCCTTCTTCGATCCCGAGGTGGGAGCGGTGATGGGGCGCGTGGTGCCGCAGAACGTGAAGCGCTCGCTCCTCACGCGCCTCCTCGACCTCGAGCGCGCGGGCGGCTACCAGGTGGACCAGCAGGCGCGCATGAACCTGGGACTGGTGCCGCAGTACGGCGGCACGGTGGGCGGCGTGCGTCGCGAGGCGCTGTCGAGCGTTGGGGGGTGGCGCACCGACACCCTGGCCGAGGACACCGACATGACCTTCCGCCTGCTCCTGCGCGGGTGGGAGGTGGTGTACCAGAACCGCTCCGAGTGCTACGAGGAAGTACCCGAGCACTGGCCGACCCGCATTCGCCAGATCCGGCGCTGGACGCACGGGCACAACCAGGCGCTGCGGCGCTACGTGAATCGCGTGCTGGCTCGGCGCGGGAACGTGTCGTGGCTGCAGGCGCTCGACGGCACGCTGCTGTTAGGGGTCTTCGCGGTGGGGCCCATCCTTCTCGCGGGTTGGATCCTTGCCCTGGTCCTCTATTACCTGGGCTACCAGCCGTCCTCGGGGATCCTGATGGTCCTCGTCATCTCGGCGTTCAGCACGCTGGGGAACTTCGCGGCCTTCTTCGAGGTGGCAACGGCCACGCGGCTCGACGCGTCGCGCAACCGCGTGCGCCTCCTCCCGTTTCTCTTCTTCGGCTTCCTGGTCTCGCTCATGGCGGTGTCGCAGGAGACGCTGCTGCAGTTCGTGGGACGCGGGCTGGGATGGCGCAGCAACAAGCGCTGGGACAAGACGGAGCGCTACCGTCAGGCGCAAGACGGCGGCAACGGCGGCGGCAGCGGCCAGTTGGGCCATGGCGGGGCAGCATGAGCGTCGTCGCCTTCCTCGCACTGTTCGCGGTGGCGGTGGCGTGGTTCCTCCTCCCCCTCCTCCCCGCGCTGCGCGAGTTGCTGTCACCCACCGACGCCGAGCCGCTGACGGCCGTTGGGCAGGACGCGGGCGACCTCACGGTCTTCGCCGATGGCTTTCGCGACTACCTCGCGCGCCAGCTGCCCACCGCCCCCTCCTCCGCCCCCTCCACCGACCCCTCCACCGCCGCGTCACGCGTGGGGACGCTCGTGGACGGGACCCCCTTCGTGCAGCTGGCGGAGAGCGCCGAGCTGCTGCGCGAAGTGGCGCTGACCGACGGCTCGATCCCGCGCGTCGTCATCGCCGAGCGCGCGCTCACCCTCCCCGGCGGCGAGACCTTCCCGCTCGAGGTCCTCGCGCGTGGCCCGCTGCGCGCGGGGAAGGGGACAATCTTCCGGGCGCTCCTTGGCATGGATGACCTCACGCTCGGCGCCGGCTCCGAGATCCTGCGCTGGGTGCACGCCGATGGCACGTTGCGGCTGGCGGAAGGGTGCACGGTGCACGGGCGCGCCTCCGCCACCGCACGCATCCTCCTCGGACCCGACGTTGCCTTCTCGCGCATCCGCGCCGCGCACATCGCCGCTGTCCCCGACCCGACCGCAGACGACGCGCTCGCACTGCTCGACGACGCTCCGTCTCTCCCTCCCGTCATCAGCGGCACCGCCAGGCTCCCCGCCGGGACGTTGCGCGAACGCGGCTACACGCGCGTCCCCGGCGACCTCACCATCCCCGCCGGCGGAACCGTGACCGGGGCGCTCGTCGTGCAAGGGCGACTCTCTGTGGGCGAAGGAGCGCGCGTTGGCGGGAGCGTGAAGGTGCACGGCGAGTGCACGCTCGCCGCCGACGCGGTGATCGACGGGACGCTGGTGTCGCGCCGCGGGGTCACGCTCGGCGCGCGCTGCCTGGTGCAGGGCTCGATCGTGGCCGAGGGCGACGTCGTGGTGGGAAGCGGGAGCTGGGTCGGGTCGCCATCGACCCCGGCCTCCATCGCCGCCGTGCGCGTGACGATCCGCAGCGGGGCGCAGGTGTTCGGGGCTATCTCGGCACGTTTGGGCGCCCAGACCGGCTGATTCTTCCGCTTTTGGCGACTTCGCCTTCTGGATCGTAGACCGGGCTCGGCGTTGTCGCCGGGCGGGGAGAGCGAGAGTCGGAAGATCCGACCACCAGTCAGCGCCCGATCCGCATCGCGATCTCACGAGTCAAGGCTTTGCAGGGAAACAACTTCCACGGCTCGGCTCACCGGGAATGTCTGGCGCGCGTGCCCGTGGGGGACCCGGCACGGATTGGGGGGATACCGCTGGCACCCCCGGGCACACGGCTTGCCTACCTTGTTTGTGACCTTTCTCACGATTTCTGCACACCGCGCGCGAGGGTGGGCGATGTAGCGTGAGATGGCTTCAAGTCTCAGACGGAGTGAGTGATGAGCACGATGACGCGCATCCTGCGGGGTGCCTTGGCGAGCGCTGTCCTGGTTGGGGTTCTCCCGGCCGGGGCGCAGGCGCAGCGCACCGTGTACCCTGGTGGGCCATGGATCTCGGATGTTCGTGGCTCCGGTGGATCGGCCGCGATCACGGGGAACAACCCGCGCAACGGCAACGGATCGTTGGAGCTGGCAGTAAGCGGCGACCTGCGGGACTGGGGGTGGTTCAACCTCTTCTCGGGCGATCCGGCGACGACGCAGGGGTGGGGGCAGCTGTCGCAGTTGACGCAGGTGGGCTTCGACTGGTATCGCGTGGCGATGGGGCCCACGGGCGATGCACCGTGGCAGGCGCAATCGCCGGCGCTTCGCCTGTACGTGCGCAGCGGCCCGATTGGCGCGCCGGTGTACAGTGAGCTGGTGTGGGAACGCTGGTACACGCTGGCGCAGCCCGCGCCCACCAATCAGTGGATCTCCGAGAACGCGACCAACCAAATGTTCTGGCGCTTCGTGACGGGGCAGGGATACACGATCGACGATTGCAGCAGCCCCGCCACCATCACGCCCGGCATCCCGGTCAAGACCACGTCGCCGTCGGCGTGGGGGAACGGGAACAACTGCTACGCGTTAGGCGATGCGGTCGTCTACGGCATCGGGGTGGGGCTCGGCAGCAACTGGCCGCATGCCTACAAGGCCTTTGCCGACAACGTCACGCTCGGCTTCAACAACGACCCCGTGCTCGCGGTGCACGATAACTTCGAGCTCCAGTCGAGTACGACCCCCGAGCCGGCGACGATGCTCCTGCTCGGCAGCGGATTGGCCGGGATCGGCGGGGCGATGGCGCGTCGTCGCCGGAAGGGCGTGTAGCGCGCGCTGCCCCCTACACTGCCTCGTACACGGCGACGTCACGCGCCGGAACGCTGGCGACGCGGTCGACGCTGGTATCACTGCGGGGTCCGGGCTTTGGCTCGGGCCCCGCGTCGCGTTCGAGAGGACGAAGGACGCGCTTGCGATGAACGCTCGCTGGAGCGAGGATGCGCGCATCGTCATCGAACGAGGGGTTCGCCATGTCCATTGCACCAGTCGCGTTGCACCGCGCCGCCATGCACCGCGCCGCCATGCACCGCGCCGCCATGCATCGCGCCGCCATGCGCGCCCTCGCGCTCCTCCTGACTAGCGCATTGTCGATGGCGCACGCGCGGCCCGCGTCGGCGCAGGAGACGGTCCCGTCGCTGTCGCTTGGCTTTGGCGTGGACACGGTGAGCGCCGACGTGCGCGGGATCGTGCGTACGCTGCGCGACTACTTCGCGCTCCCGCAACCGTCGCGCACGCCCACGCCACTGTGGAACGGTGAAGAGCAGCGCGGGCGGCGTGTGTACGATGCGACGGGCGAGGCCTACCAGGGATTCCCGGCCACGATCATCGAGGTCGTTCCGGAATCGCCCGACAATGACCTGTACGTGGTGCGTACGCTCTTCGCGCGCTACGACTCGGCGAGTCGCGCCATTCGCCCGCTCGCGGTCCAGCGCCTCTACGCGCGCCGCACCGGCGATCGCTGGACGCTGGAGAGTGCGTTGCCGCACCTCACCGCGCGGTGGAGCACGCTGCGCGTGGGACGCATCACCTTTCATCGTCCACCGGGTGAGCGGATCGACCGGGCGCGTGCACGCCGTACAGCGCAGCTCTTCGATGACCTGCAGCTTCGCTTCGCGATCGCCGACACGTCGACGCTCGACTACTACGCCTGCGGCTCGACGCGCGAGATGTACCGCATCGTGGGACTCGACTTCATGGTCGCTCCCTCGGGGCCGGGTACCGGGCGCGGTGGACGCGCGAGCGCGGAGCAACACCTCCTGCTGGCCGGCGATTCGTTGCAGGGCGAGGCGTACATCCACGAACTCGCGCACATCGCCTTCTGGCCCACGCTTCCCGCAGGCGGACGACATCACATGGTAGAGGAAGGGGTGGCGACATGGATCGGCGGTTCGCGCGGTGCATCGATCGATTCGCTCGCCGTGATCCTCGCGCGCTATCAAGCGACGCACCCCGGCGTGACGCTGCGCATGCTGGTGGACGGTGACGTCGCCGGCGTGTGGGGGCAGCCGGAGACCGATGCGATGTACGCCACCGCGGGAGTGATTGCGGCTGCGATCCACGAGCGCGGCGGCGATTCGGGGATCCGGCGCTACCTGGGCGTCACGGACGACAGCGCCTCGTTCTGGCGCGAAATGCCGGCGCTCCTGGGAGTTTCCGGGGACTCGCTCGAGGGGTGGTGGCGGGGCGAGGCCGCCCGCCGCGTGGCGCGTCGCCCCCTTCCCGCAGCGCCCAGTCGCCGTGGCGCACGATCGCGTTAGGGGCCGTTTTCACTGGGGAAATCAGCGTTAGGCAGCGCGCATCGCCACGCGACATCCCGAAAACGACGCGGCACCAGGATCCCCGGAGATCCTGGTGCC
This sequence comes from Gemmatimonadaceae bacterium, assembly GCA_020852815.1. Classification (NCBI taxonomy): domain Bacteria; kingdom Pseudomonadati; phylum Gemmatimonadota; class Gemmatimonadia; order Gemmatimonadales; family Gemmatimonadaceae; species Gemmatimonadaceae bacterium. The sequence goes on from JADZAN010000024.1 coordinate 81,321, forward strand.
GCATACGTTCGTTCGGGCGGTGGACTGCCCCGCCTGCGTAATTGTAAGACCATTCCCGCCATTGCGCGAGCCCACCTCGCCAACTTCGCCAACCGGTCACGCTCGCGCCGATACCCCGTGCCTCACCCGCGATGACCGCCAGCGACCGCCGCATTCCTCCCCGCACTCCGCCCCGCTCTGCGTCGCGATAGGGGAATCGCACATGCCTCCGCTCCACACCAAACACGACGGGACGGGATGCACGACGCGCCCGGCTCCGGCGTTGCAGGTGACGGACTTTCAGGGGGAGAGAAAGCGATCGGCGAGGCGGTCGGCGATGTCCCACGGCGCCGAGTCGGTCCGGTTGGTCAGGATCACGATCACCAGCCCGTCATCGGGAAAACGCGCCACCCAGTTGGTGAAGCCGCGTGTCTCGCCATGGTGGCGCAGGCGCCGATGTCCCTGGTACTGCTCGACGAACCATCCAAAGCCGTAGTCTGTCGGCTTGCCATCCTCGAGCACGTAGGGCGTCGTGGCCTCGCGCCAGATCGAGTCACCCACCAGCGGCGCATGCCAGAGTGACGCATGCCAGCGCGCGAGGTCGTCCAGCGATGAGTAGACGCCACCGTCACCAAGCACCGCCGAGGTGCTGCTCTGGTCGGTGCGCGTCACGCTGTCGCCGCGCACCGTGTAGCCCCAGGCGCGCCGCGGTACCTGCGTGCGTCCCTCCTCGTGGGCGTAGCTGTCGTGCATCTCCAGTGGCACGAAGATGCGTGCGCGCAGGAAGTCGCCAAAACGCTCCTTGCTCACGCGCTCGACAATGAGCGCCAGCAGCGCATACGCCGTGTTCGAATAGCGCCACGACGTACCCGGGGCGAAGTACAGCGACTCGGCCCGCGTGCTCACGAGCGTGAGCGCGTCGAGGTCATGAACCTGTCGCTCAAGCGTATCGGGGACGAACGACTCGTAGTCCCACAACCCCGAGGTGTGCGTGAGCAGGTGGCGGATGGTGACGTTGCGCGCGTAGGCGGGCAGTTCGGGGAGGAAGTCGCGGGCGTGCGCATCGATCGAGAGCTTGCCGTCGCGCGCCAGGAGGAGGATCGCCGTGGCGGTGAACTGCTTCGTGAGCGAGGCGAGGCGATAGTTCGTGACGGGAGTGGCCGCAACGTTCGCCTCCACGTCGGCGAGCCCGAACGATTCACGCAGGAGCACGGTGTCGTGCCGCACGACGAGAATGCTTGCCCCTGGCATCCCCGGCGCCGCGAATCGCGCAAAGAGCGAATCGATGAGTGGGCGTGCCGGTCCGGCACCGGCTGCGCTCGCAACGTCTCGCGGCGTGGCGGCGCCGTCACCACGCCCGCTGCATGCCGCCAGCGCGGCGGTGACACCCAACAGCGCGTGCAGGAAGACCAGTCGCGCGCCGCGCGCACGATGCGGAGAACGACGGAGAGTCATGAGCGGGCGTTTCGTCGGGTGGATGGAGAGCGCGAGCCTTCGGTGCGCCACGTCGCGGCATTGCCCTTCGACACGGCTCGCTTCACGATTGCCGACATCCCCGCGATCTCCCACGTCCCGACAAGGGTGAAGTACACCGTCCCCATGAAGAGCGGACGCCACGGTTGCTCGGGCCACAGCCCACCAGAGGTGAAGCGCTGCGCCGCGATCACATCGGGGGTGACGCCGAGTGCGGGAATGGGAAGGAGGACGGCCATGAAGACGGTGACGAGATAGGCGACCACACCCACCCCCCAGCAGGTCGCCATGTAGGTGCGCTGCGCCTCACTTGGGATTGCACCCGCCAGCACGGGGAGGACGCGGTTGAGCATGAGGGCGAAGAAGGCAACCATGGGCCAGTTGGAGTCGGTCCCCGCCGAGAAGGCCCAGGCAAACAACATGTAGAAGGCGCCAAGCCCCGCCACGGCGCCCACCTTGCGCACTCGCTTCATGTCGGAGAGGACAACGATCCCGGTGAACGGCGCCGAGTGCACGACGATGAACTCGAGCAGGGTGAGCGTCGTGAGCCGCTTTACCAGGAAGGGGTCGATCGCCATCGGGCGCAGCCACGTGAAGAGGCAAACGCCGGCGAGGAGGAAGTCGGGAATGGCCGACAGCACCGCGCCGCCCACCGAGGCCTGCACGATGGCGGTGTTGCTCGCGGGGGATGCGACGGAGCGCGTGGGCATGCGAGTGCGAGGGGCGGGCACGTGGCGCGCTCCGCGCCGCTCCGTGGCTTCCCCGGCGCCGATGGCGTCGTGTTACATCCTGGGGCGCCCGTCGAGCTCCTCGATGGTGCGCGGCGAGGCGGAACGCTGCTTCTTGATGCGCGCGGCGTTCTTCTCGTTCACACTCATCACGCGCAGCACGTTCTCGCCGGCGAGCTTGCGCAGGTCGCCCTCGCTCCAGCCGCGCTTGGAGAGCTCGACGAGCAGGACGGGAAAGGTCGAGACGTCGCCCAGGCCATCGGGAAGTTCGTTCCCCGTGCCGTCGTAGTCGCTCCCCAACCCCACGTGGTCGACGCCGGCCACCTTGCGGATGTACTCGATGTGATCGGCCACGTCGGCCACGGTCGCGTTCTTGAAAGGATGCGCGCGCTCCCACTCGGCCTTGTCACGCCGCACGGCGGCGCTGTCGCCGCCGTGCTTCTTGAGCGACTCGTTGACGACCGCCGACTGTTCGGCTTTCCACGTGGCGACGCGCTGCGAGACGAAGCCGGGGACGAAGGCGACCATCACTACGCCGCCATTCTTCGGCAGGCGCTTGAGGATCGAGTCGGGGACGTTGCGCGGGACATCGGTGAGGGCGCGCGCCGCCGAGTGCGAGAAGATGACCGGCGACTCCGACACGTTGAGCGCATCGCTCATCGTGGCCGGCGAGACGTGCGAGAGGTCGACGAGCATCCCGAGGCGGTTCATCTCGCGGACGACGGCTTCGCCGAAGCGCGTGAGCCCGCCGTGCCGCGCCTTGTCCTGCGCCGCGTCGGCCCAGTCGAGCGTGACGTTGTGCGTGAGCGTGAGGTAGCGCGCCCCCAGGTCGTAGTAGGCGCGCAGCGTCCCTAACGAGTTCTCGAGGACGTGCCCCCCTTCCATCCCGATGAGCCCGGCGATCTTCCCGCTGGCCTTGGCGCGCCGCACGTCGGCAGCGGTGAGGGCGAGCTGGAAGGCCTCCGGATACTTCTCCACCACGCGCCGCGCAATGTCGATCTGCTCGAGCTGCAAGCGCGCGTAGCCCGAGTCCTTCGCCTCGCCGTCGACATACACCGACCAGAACTGCCCACCCACCATTCCCTGCCGCAGGCGCGGGATGTCGGTGTTTCCCGAGGTGTGCTTGCGGAGGTCGTACGCATCCACGTCACGGCGATTGGCGGCGACCTCGGAGCGGATGTAGCCCGGGAGGTCGTTGTGCCCGTCCATGAGCGGCGTGGTGCGCAGCACGCGGCGCACCTTGGCCCAGTGCGAGGCGTCGGCGCCCGACGGCCCCTGCGCGTGAAGGGGCGTGACAACGACGAGGGCGCAGGCGGCGACGAGGGCGGGAAGTCGAGTGGTCATTGGACGAGGTCGACCTTCACCGGCGGGGCGAAGGTGGAGTAGTTGAGCGCGAGGATGGTGGCCGAGATCTGATAGGCCCCCGGCGGGAGCGCCGTGGTGGACACGCTGCTTGGAACGAAGTCGGTGAGCCCGGTCCAGACGAACTTGCGTACGATCTGTCCCTTGGGCGGGAAGGTGTCGGTCTGGAACTGCTGCAGGTTGATGCAGTTGCGCTGCCCGTTAGGCGGCACGACGGTGGTGCCGGCGCTGTTGCGAATGGTGACGTTGAAGCGGCAGCTGGTGCCGTACGCGACGACGGCCGAATCGGTCAGCGTGCTGGTGGCGATGACGCTGATGGTGTCGGCCTTGCCGATCTTGAACGTGGTGGTGCTGAAGGCGAGGGTCAGGACGATCGGCTCTTCCCCCGTCTTGGGGATCACCGGGTCCTGGGTGCAGCCGAACGCGAGGGCGGCGAGTCCTGCGACGGCGACCGCAAGGGCGCGTCTGGTCATGGCTTGATTGTACGGGGCGGGTGCGGATTGCGACACCCGCGCGGGGGCGAACGGAACAGGACGCTAGAGGCGATCTGGGCGCTGGGCGCTGGGCGCTGGCGCCCGGGTGGTCAGTGTCCGGGGATGGCGGTGTTGAGGTTGTAGCGCATGATGCGTCCGTGGCGCCCGGTGCGGTCGCGTTCCAGGTGATAGATGTCGCCGGCGGGACCGGGCGATTGCTCGAGGAGGGCGTCGATGGCGCGCCGGTCGTCGTCCGTGAGCTGCAACGTGAGCGCCGCCAGGGTCGGCGCGAGGTGACGGGCGTGCCGCGCGCCAACGATGACCGCCGTCACCCCGGGCTGGTCGAGCACCCAGCGAATGGCCACCGTGCCGATGCGTACGCCGTGGCGCTGGGCGACACCGCGCAGCAGCTGCAACAGCGACTGGAACGACTCCCACCCCCCATACTCGTCGATGACGAGCTTGTACTTGGTGAGCGAGCGGTTCTCCAGCGGCTCGGTTGGTTCGCGGGCCCCCAGCCACTTCTCGGAGAGGAAGCCGCCGGCGAGCGCGCCGTAGCAGAGCAGCTCCACCCCGTGCGCCTTGCACAGCGCGGCCATGGCGCCGGCGGGGCGGCGGTCGAGGAGCGAGTATTGCAGCTGGTGCGAGACTACCGGGAGCCCATCGTCCAGCAGCGCCTCGAGGTGCGGCGTGTCGAAGTTGGTGACCGCCAGGTGGCGGAACTTTCCCTCGCGCCGCAACGCGTCGAGATAGCGCGCGGCGTCGAGCACACCGGGAATGTCGTAGTCCCACCAATGGAACTGCACGAGGTCGAGCGTGCGCACGCCGAGTCGCTCGCGCGAACGGTCGATGAGGCGGCGGATGTCGTGCGCGGTGAGCGAGGCCAGCGCCCCCAGGTCGGGGACGAACTTGGTGTGGACGCGCACCTGCTCGAGCGCGTGGCGGTGATTGTGCGCGGGGCGCCACTCGCGCAGGAAGTCGCCGATGAGCTCCTCGACACCCGTGTAGATGTCGGCGCAGTCGAAGGTGGTAATCCCCGACTCGGCAAAGGCGCGCATGTCGGCCAGCGCCTGCGCGCGCTCGATCGTGCCGTGCCCGCCCGCCAGCTGCCAGCCGCCCTTGATGAGGCGCGAGATGCGATAGCCGGGAGCCAGGTCGACGTGCGTCCGGGAGGGGGGGCTCATGTCGCGTTCGGGGGAGAGGCGCTGCGTGCTAGCGGTCCCGTGCCGGTGGTGCCCGGCATCGGGACGAGCGTGACGTCGCTGTGGCGAAAGGTCCGGCGCGCGATGCGCGTGATGCGGAAGCGCGCGCCGCAGTGCGGGTCGACGCAGGCGACGTCGGTGTCGGTCGTCATCCAGTCGGCGGGGTGTGTCTCGCGCTGCTTGGCCGGGAGGATGGGGAGGATGCCGGCGAGCGAGTAGAGCGGGAACGTCTGCCCGTCGGGAAAGCGAAGGTTCTCTCCCGAGAGTTCGAACCAGTCGCCCGCGCGGTGGTTGCACACCATGGGGCGTTCGGTGGCGACGACTTCGACGCGCAGGTCGTAGAGCGTGAACGTGTCGTCGGCGTGCGGTGCAGACATCCGGTCCTCTCCCGTGGGTGCGACGCGTGGTATGATAACGCCCGTGTCATCCCCTCTCGAATTCCACGGCCGCCTTGCCGGGGCGCTCGCCCCCTTTCTCCTTTTCCTCACCGGCGTGGGGTGGTTGGCGCTGTCGGGGGCGCCCGACGAGAAGGGGTTCTGGCCCATCCTCCTGGCTGCGCTCGCGCTGGGGCTTGCCCTGGCGAAGGATCGCACGCGCTACAGCGAGGCGGTGCTGGCGGCCATGGCGCAGCCCGTCGTGATGCTGATGATCATGGCGTGGCTCCTGAGCGGTGTGCTCGCCGTGTTGCTCAACGCCTCGGGCTTCGTGGAGGCGCTGGTGTGGGGGGCGCGAGCGCTGCACCTGACGGGGGCGGCGTATGTCGCGGCGGCGTTCCTCACGTGCTGCGTCGTCTCCACCGCCACGGGGACGTCGTTCGGGACCATCATGCTCGCGGGGCCGCTGCTCTATCCCGCGGGTGGTGCACTCGTCGCGCCGCCGGCGGTCCTGATGGGGGCGATCCTCGCCGGGGCGACGTTCGGCGACTCCATCTCGCCGGTCTCGGATACCACGATCGCCAGCGCGGGGTCGCAGCTGACGGATGTGCCCGGGACCGTGCGGGCGCGCCTCACGTACGTCCTCCCCGCCGGGGCGCTGGCGCTGGTGACGAGCGTGCTGCTGGCGATGGTCAGCACGCCGGTGTTAGGTAGTGCGCCTGGAGTGTCGTCCGCCGCTGAGTCGGCGGCCGTGGGCGCGGCGGCGGCGAGCGCGAGCGGCGGCGCGCGTGGCCTGGCGATGCTCCTCGTTCCCGCCGTCGTCATCACCATGCTCGTGCGCAAGCGGCACCTGCTGGAGGGGCTCTTTGCCGGCATCGCGCTCACGCTCGCCCTGGCGCTCGCGCTTGGCCTCCTCGAGCCCGCGCAGGTCTTCTACATCGACCGTGCCGCCTTTGGCGCCAAGGGGCTCATCATCGACGGCCTATCGCGCGGACTCGGAGTGTCGGTCTTCACCATCCTCCTCATCGGATTGGTCGGGGCACTGCAGGCGTCGAGTGCCGTGGAAGGGGTGCTCGCCTGGGCGCGCACCAGCACGCTCTCGCCGCGGCGCGCCGAGCTGTGGATCGTGGGAGCCGTGTCGGTCGCGGTGCTCCTGACGACGCACTCCGTGGTGGCGATGCTCACCGTCGGCGCCTTCACGCGTGAGGTCGGGGCGCGCGCCGGGCTGAGTGCCTATCGACGCGCCAACCTGCTCGACATGACGGTGTGCACATACCCGTTCATCCTCCCGTACTTTCTTCCGACGATTCTCGCATCGAGCGCGAGCGCGTCGGGCGCCGACTTCGGGATGCCGCGCGTGGCGCCGTTCAGCGCAGGGCTCCACAACACGTATGCGTGGGCGCTGGTAGGGGCGGTGGCGCTGGCGGTGGTGACGGGGTGGGGGAGAAGGGGGGACGGGGGTTGGGGGGTAGGGGGGTGAGGGTGGGTGCGGGTGCGCACACTGAACCACTCCTATCGGTGCGCCGAACGCCGCACCGTCTCCCCTCCCATCATGGCCCCCCGCCCCCCCACCACGCACATTCCCCCTCACCGGCGCCCGGCGCCCGGCGTCGCCCCTCGACGCCACCCCCGTCTCCCGTCCCCCGTCCCCCGTCCCACCAGGCCCCATGCGTCTTCGCCGCGCGCTCGTCCCCGCCCTCGCGCTCATCACGCTCTGCGCGCCGAACCTCCGCGCCCAGGCGACACGCGACTCGTTTCTCCCACGCGCGCGCCGCCTCATGCGCGAGGCCCCGTTCATCGACACGCACAACGACCTCCCCGAGATGTCGCGCCTCAAGGCGGGGTTCGATCTCGAACGCTACGACCCCGACAAGTCACTCCCCGACATCGACACCGACATTCCGCGCGCAATGAAGGGACAGGTGGGGGCGGAGTTCTGGGCGGCGTACGTCCCCTCGGCCTACGAAGGGAAGGGGGCTGGGACGATGGTGCTGGAGGAGATCGACATGATCCACCGCATGATTGCCCGCTCGCCGCGCCTGGCCTACGCCACCACAGCCGACGACATCGTGCGCATCCACCGCACGGGGAAGCTCGCCTCGCTCATCGGGATCGAGGGAGGGCATGCGATCGACAACTCGTTAGGGATGCTGCGCGACGTGTACCGCCTGGGAGCGCGCTACATGACGCTCACGCACGGCTCCACTACCGCGTGGGCCGATGCCGCCACCGATGCCCCGCGCCACGGCGGGCTCTCGCCGTTCGGCGAAGAGGTCGTGCGCGAGATGAATCGCCTCGGGATGATGGTCGACATCTCCCACGTCTCCGACGGCGTCATGAGCGATGTGGCGCGCATCAGCGAGGCGCCGCTCTTCTTCTCGCACTCGTCGGCACGCGCCCTCGCCGATCATCCGCGCAATGTTCCCGACTCGATTCTCATGCTGGTGAAGAAGAAGGACGGCGTGGTGATGGTGAACGCCTTCCCCGCCTTCGTCGACTCGACCGGGGCGCGGCTCATGCGCGATGTCTTCGGCGTCGAGCGCAAGCTGCGCGCGCAGTATCCCGACAACCCCGCCCGTGCCGACTCGGCGTTCTTGGCCTACATCAACAGCGTCCCCCCCACTACGCTCGAGCGCTACGTCGACCACATCGACTACATCGTCAAGCTCATCGGCGTCGAGCACGTGGGCATCGGCGCCGACCTCGGCGCGATCGAGCAACACCCCAAGGGGCTCGACGACATCTCGATGTTCCCCAATGTCGTCGCCGAACTCCTGCGCCGCGGCTACTCCGACGCCGACACGAAGAAGATCATGGGCGGGAACCTGCTGCGCGTGATGCGCAAGACGGAGCAGGTGGCCAAGCGGCTGCAAAAGGTGCGCAAGCCGAGCACGATGCGCTTCAATGACAAGGTGACGTCGTAGCCGCTGTCGCGCGGGGGCGAACGATGCAGCCACGTTCGTGCGCCGTTCGCCCGCGCCGCTACGCGTGCAGGCGGTCCCACTCCGCGAGTTGCGCGCGATAGGCGGCGTCGAGCGCGCGCTCGCCTCCGCGCGCACGCACGGCGGCGAACACGGCGCGCGTTTCCTCGTCCCACTCGGGCTCGCGCTGCCACGACTCCAGCAGCAGCTGCACGATGCGCAGGTCGGTCGCCGCGGCCTCGGCGTCGTGATGCATCTCGCGCAGGAGGGCGCTCTCCTCCTCGAGCAGGCGCGCCCACAGCCGGAGCCGGCGCGCGTCGCTCACGAGGTTCGCCGCGGTGCGCGTGTCGACCATCATCGCCATGGCCGAGGCGGGGCCAAGGAGCTCCATCGTCGCGCGCCGCACCTCCTGGCGCGCGCCCACCAGGTCGCCGTCGGTCTTGAGCTGCAGCACGCGTGCAATCGCCGCCGCGAGCTGCTCGATCATTCGCAGGATGTAGTCGCGCTGGACGAGGGCCATGGAGCTACCTGCCGGTGAGGGACACGACGCCATCGCATGAATGCTCGCCGGTGCAATGGCGCCCGGCACGGGGCAGGGGACGCCAACGGCTTGCCAGCGATGACCTAGTGTCCAACCTAACGCGACCACGCTCCGCCGGCGACCGTGAACTACTCGGCCACCGACGGGGCGTGCCCCCCATGCTCCTCGCGCGACTAGTTCCTCGGGACCGCGAGGGCGCCCGTGTAGTAGTCCATCACGGTCCCCTGCAGCACGAGGTTGTAGCGCGCGTTGACCAGCGCGCTCGCCGCTTGCACTTGCGTGGCGCGTGCCTGCGCCAGCTCGACCAGTGTTGCCGTGCCCGCGTTGTAGCGCTCGCGCGAGGTGAGCAGCGCCTGGTCGGCGGCCCGCACCTGCGCCTCGGCGGCGGCGAGCTGTTCGCGCGCCGAGGTGACGTCGAGCCAGGCCCGCAGCACCTGCAACCCCACCTCGCGCTTCTGGCTCTCGAGGGCAAGGCGCGCGTTGTCGGCCTGGATGCGCGCCTGCTGCGACGCGTTTGATGTGGAGAAGCGGTCAAAGACGGGGAGCGAGACGCCGAGGGCGATCGACCCGCCGCGCCGCTGGTCGAGCTGGTCGGTGAACGAGAAGTCGGAGACGCTGGAGAACGAGGTGTTGTACCCCAGGGAGAGCGAGAGCGTGGGCCAGCGGGAAGCGGCGGCGGCCTGTATCGAGGCGTCGGCCGCCTTGAGGCGCGAGTCGAGCGCCTGCAGGTCGGTGCGCTGCCGCGCCGCGAGCGTGATGAGCGAGTCCAGCGACGGAGCGGCCACGCCTGGCGCCTCCTGCGGAATGGTAGGTGTGACGAACTCATACTCGCCCGCCGGGTCCAGCTGCAGCGTCGACATCACGTCGATGCGCGCCAGTTCGAGTGCGCGGCGCGCGTTGGTGAGGTCCAGGCGAGCACTGGCCACCGCCGCCTGCTGCGTGTAGAGGTCGGAGATGGGGCGCTTGCCGGCGTCGACATACGCCTTCACCAGCGCCTCCTGGTCCTGCTGTGCCGTCAGTGCCTCCTCGCGCACGCGGAGCTGTTCCTGCTGCGTGACGAGCGCGACGTAGTTGGACGCCACGGAGAAGACGGCCGTCTGGCGCGCGCGCACGACCGTCTGCTCGCTCGCGGCCTGCGAGGCCTGCGACGCGCGAATGCTGGAGAGGTTCTTCTGCCCGTCGAACAGGGTGAGCGACGACGACAGCCCGGCGTTCACGTTCTGCGTCGAGTTGTTGACGATCGCCCCGTCGTTCTGGTTGAAGTTGCGCCCGTAGCTCTGCGTGCCTTGTGTGGTGAAGCGCAGGTCGGGAAGGAGCTGGCTCCGCGCCTGGCGCACGCTCACCGCGTCGGCGGCGGCTGCGTTCTCCGACTGGCGCAGGGCGACGTTCCGCTGCTGCGCCAGCCGCAACGCCTCTTCGTAGGTGATGACCTGACGCTGCGTTGCCTGCTGCCCCGCCGCGAGTGTGGGCAACGAGAACGCTGCAACTCCCGCCAGCATCACCGTCGCCGTCAAACGCTCGAGTCCTCTCGTGTATGCCATCGTCGGACGTCTCCGAATAGTTGTTTTGCTGTTCACATCCCCCCGCCCCCCCCGCACACCACCGCCGCACCGCGCACATCCGACCCTCCCGTCCCCCGTCCCCCGTCCCTACTCATATCGAAGTGCCTGAATCGGCCGTAACGCCGCCGCCTTGCGCGCCGGATAGAAACCGAAGAACACCCCCACCGCCCCCGAGAAGAGCACCGCGATCAGTACCGCCTCCGGCGAGGTCTTGGTCGTCCAGCCGGTCACCTGCCCCACGATGAAGGCGCCTAACACGCCGACCAGGACGCCAATGATCCCGCCCGCCACCGAGATCACCACGCTCTCCACCAGGAACTGCGTCAGCACATCGCTCCCGCGCGCCCCGATGGCCATGCGAATCCCGATCTCGCGCGTGCGCTCGGTGACGCTCACCAGCATGATGTTCATGATCCCGATCCCACCCACCAACAGCGACACCGAGGCGATGGCCGCCAGCAAGTACGACATGACCTCGGCCGTCCCGCTCGCCGCCTCGGCGAGTTCGTTCTGGTTCTTGATCGTGAAGTCGTCATCGGCGTCACCCAGGCGGTGCGACTCGCGCATGATCGCCTTCATCTCCTCCTGCGCCGCGGGGATGTCGTCAGGCGACGACGTGGCCGCGAGGATCTGCCCGATGAACGAGAAGCCGGCCAGGCGTGTCTGCGCCGTGGTGTAGGGGACGAGGACGATGTCGTCCTGGTCGGTCCCGGTGGACGTCTGCCCTTTCTTCGAGAGCACCCCAACGATCGTGAACGGGACGTTGCGGATTTGCACCTGCTGCCCCACCGGATCGATCCCGGCGAACAGGTTGTCGGCCACCGTCTTGCCCAGGATCGCCACCTTGCGCATGGCGCGCACGTCGGCGTCGGTGAAGAACTCCCCAGACTCCATCGGCCAGTCGCGGATCTCCTGGAAGTCGAGCGACACGCCCCACACCCGCGCGCGCCAGTTTCCCGAGCCGCCAATAAGCTGGCTCATGGTGAAGATCACGGGCGACACGGCCGACAGCAGCGTCGACTCGCGCTTGAGCTTCTCGGCGTCGTCGAGCGTGAGGCGGTTGAACGACTGCGCCCCGCCGCTCACCCCGCCGCGCTGCGAGGCGCCGGGGGTGATGACGATCATGTTGGTGCCGAGCGCGTTCACCTGCTCCTCGATGCGCGAGGTGGCCCCCTGGCCAATGGCGACCATGATGATCACCGCCCCCACGCCGATCACGATGCCCAGCATCGTGAGGAGGGTGCGCATCGTGTTCTTCCGGATGCTTTCCGAAGCCACCCGGACCAGCGTCGTGGTCTTCATGCGGTCACCGTCGGTTGCAGCTGGTCGTCGCCGGGCGCGGCGTCGAGCGTGGCCAGGTCGTCGCGCGCGATGTGGCGGTCGGCGACGGCGTGGTCGCGGATGATGCGCCCGTCGCGCACCTCGAGGATGCGGCGGGCATAGTCGGCGATGTCGTGCTCGTGCGTGACGAGAAGGATGGTGATCCCCTCGTCGTTGAGTTCCTGGAAGAGCGCCATGATCTCGATCGACGTACGCGAGTCGAGGTTCCCCGTGGGTTCATCCGCCAGCAGCAATCGCGGGCGCGTGACGATGGCGCGGGCAATGGCGACGCGTTGCTGCTGCCCCCCCGACAGCTCGTTGGGGAGGTGATGCATGCGGTCGCCCAGCCCCACGCGCCGCAGCGCCTCCTCCGCGGCCTTGCGCGTGTCCTTCCATCGCCCGGTGCGATCGTACAGCAGCGGGAGCTCGACGTTGTCGATGGCGCTGGTGCGCGCGAGCAGGTTGAACCCCTGGAAGACGAAGCCGAGCTTGCGATTGCGCAGGTCGGCCAGCGCGTTCACGTCGAGCCCCTCGACCGTCTCGCCGTCGAGTCGGAACGACCCTGTGGTGGGGACGTCGAGGCAGCCGAGGATGTTCATCAGCGTCGACTTCCCCGAACCCGACGCCCCCATGACGGCGATCATCTCTCCCTCGAACACCTCGAGGTCGACGCCGCGCAGCGCGTGCACGCGGTTGGCGCCTGACTCGTAGATCTTGGAGAGCGCGCTCGTCTGGATGAGGAGCGCCGGGCGCTCACCTCCCGATCGTGCGTGCGCGGCGTTCGTGGCTGGCGTGACCAAGGTCGACATGAAAAGCTCCTGCGGTGTGATGCGGTGCGTCACGTGGCAAATCAGAAGCCGCGCGGCGGGCCGCCCTGCTGTGATTGCTGCTGGAACGGGTTTGTCGTCCCGGTGGTGCTGGAGTTCTTCGAGCCGGTGCTCGTCCCGATCACGATCTGCATCCCGGCGCTCACCCCGTCACCCGTCACGACCGTCCGCTGCCCGTCGCTGAGCCCCGCCTTGACCATCAGGGGGCGCAGCGTACGCCCGTTCTCCAGGACCCAGAGCATGGTGGGCCCGGCAGCTGCAGCGCTCGGCGCCGACTTCGTGGAACGCAGCGAGCCACCGAACCCTGGGCCGTCAGGTGCACGCGTGGTGGTGCGTGCCGGCGTCGTCGCGCCACTCCCCGCGCTCCCCGCGCCCGCCGCGCCCGCTGGCGCGTTGGCACCGCCCGCTCCCGGCATCGCCGGCATGTTCGCCGCGTCGACACCCGCGGCAGCCAGCACCTCCGCGCTCGGCCGGAAGCGGAGCGCCGCGTTCGGCACCACCAGCGCCGAGTCGGCCTGCCCGGTAATGAAATCCACCGTCGCCGTCATGCCGGGGAGGAGCTTTCCCGTCTTGTTCGCCACGCGCACCACCACGGTGTAGTGCACCACGTTCTCGGTGGTCGTGCTCTGCAGGCGCACCTGCCGCACCGTCCCCTCGAACTTGTCATCGGGATACGGCTGCACCGTGAAGCGCACCACCTGCCCCTCGTGGATGGAGCCGATGTCGCTCTCGTCCACCGACGCCAGGATCTCCATCTGCGAGAGATCGTTGGCAATGAGGAAGAGCTGCGGCGCCTGCAGCGAGGCGGCGACCGTCTGCCCCACGTCGACGTTGCGCTCGATGACGACGCCGTCGATGGGGGCGTAGATCTCCGTGTAGCCCAGGTTGCGGCGCGCGCGGTCGAGCGAGACCTGCGCCGACTTCACGTTGGCCGTCGCCACTTGCAGCTGGTACTGCGACGTGTTGTACTCGGCCTCCGTGAGGACCTTGCGTTCGAAAAGCTGCTTGTTGCGGTCGAAGTTGCGCTGCGCCTCGTCGCGATCGGCCTGGTTGCGCTCGAGTATGGCCTGCGCGTCGCGCACGGCCTGCTCCTGCAACGTGGGATCGACGCGGGCCAGGAGCTGCCCCTTCTTGACGCGATCGTTGAAGTCGGCATGGATCGCCGAGATCTGGCCGGAGACCTGCGTCCCCACCTGGACCGTGCGCACGGCGTTGAGCGCGCCGGTCGCCGACACGGTGGATTGCAGCGTCCCCCGCTCGATCGTGGCAAAGCGGAACGACGGGAGGTCGCGCGCTTCGGCGCGCGTGTACCACCAGAGGCCAGCGGCGCCGGCTACGGCGACTGTGGCAACGAGCGAGAGAAGCGTCTTTCTAGTCATGGCAACCATCACACCCGGCAGGGGATCGTTGGGGGAGGGGGGACGCGCGGCCGGAGTCCACGTCGCCCTTCACGCAGTCTGACGGGAGGGGCGCAGCGATGTTCAGGGGGAAGTCACCAACGGCACCCGGGTGTAACGAACGGCACGAGCAGGCACACGAACGGCAGGGAGCCCGCCCGCGCGGCGTTCATGTCACCGACGTGCCATTCGTGCGCACGCTCGTGCCGCTCGTGCCCGGACACCGACCAGGGGTTTGCGATGGAGGACCGTGCGCCGCTACTCTTGGACAGGAGGGAGCGACGGCAACGCCAGGCGCCTAACGGGATGCGCGCCGGCGGCCGTTAGTCCGAGAGACGTTCACCATGACGACACGAACGACGGGGCTCACGCAGGAGCTGCAACGACTCCGCACCGGCGAATGGAGCATCGCCGGCGAGGGCGAGCGCGCGAGCGCGTCGACGTCGCCGTCGACGCTCACCCGCGGCGAGCTGCTCCTCATCTTCGCCTTCTGGACCTTCATGGCGGTGCTCACCGCGGCCAACGGGCTGATGGACCCGCGGGCGCGCATGATGGAGCCCGTCATCGTGGCGGCACCGGTTGCCCTCGCGTTCATCGTGTCCTATGCGTGGGCGCTCCTCACACCGGGAATCTTCGTCCTCGTCGACCGCGCGCTCATCGAGCGTGGCGTCACCGCCAGCAGCGTCCTGCTCACGGCGCTGGCCGGCTTCTGCATCGCCGTGGCGATGGATGCCATGGGCGCCTGGTTGCGGTTCGGCGTCTTCTTTTCCGGTGGACGTCGCATCCCGTACGGCCCGCTCTTCACCCTCGAGCACTTCTTCTTCCTCGACGACTTCGTCGTCTTCATCGCCATCGCCGCCGGCGGCGTGGCGCGCAGTTACTCGCGCCGCTTCCGCGCCCGGCAGGACGAGGCGGTGCGGCTGCAGGCGCACGCCGCGCAGCTGCAAGCCACGCTGCAGGCGCAACTGGCCGAGGCGCGACTGGCGGCGCTGCGCTCGCAGATCGACCCGCACTTCCTGTTCAACACGCTCAACGCGGTGTCGTCGCTGGTCGAGCGCGACCCCAAGGGGGTGCGCCGGATGATCGCGCGTCTCAGCGAGTTGCTGCGCATGCGCCTCGAAGGGGCCAACGAGCCGGAGACGACGCTCGACCGCGAGCTCGAGTCGCTGTCGCGCTATCTGGACATCATGCAGATCCGCTTCCAGAAGCGGCTCGAGGTGGAGATGGAGATCGAGCCGGCGGCGCGTGAGGCACTCGTCCCCACGCTGGTGTTGCAGCCGCTGGTGGAGAACGCCATCAAGCACGGCCTCTCGCACCAGGAGGCTGGTAGTCGCCTGGAGATCGGCGCGCGCATCGACACGAATGATCCATCGGGCACGCGCGTGGTGCTCACCGTGCGCGACACCGGCCCCGGTATCGCAACGAGTGGCAGCGTGAGTGCCGGCGCGGGGATCGGTCTGCGCAACACGCGGGATCGACTGCGGCAGCTCTATGGCGAGGAGCAGTCGTTCACCTTGCAGAACGCGGCGGGAGGCGGCGCGATTGCCACCGTCGCGCTCCCCTATCACACCGGTGCCGACCTCACCGTCACCGAAGTGAATCCGGGATCGACGCCGTAGCGCGCGCGTTGTAGGCTATTGCGCATGGCACAGGGCTCGCACTCGCAACGCGCGGCGCCACTCCGCGTCCTCATCGTCGACGACGAGGAGCTGGGGCGGCAGCGTCTCGAAGACCTCCTGGCGAGCGAGGCGGGGGTCGCCATCGTCGGAACGGCGGAGAACGGCGAGCAGGCCATTGCCGCCATCCGTCGCCTCGACCCGGACGTCGTCTTCCTCGACGTGCAGATGCCGGGCAAGAATGGGCTCGACGTTGTGCGCGCCATCGGCATCGACCAGATGCCGGCGACGATCTTCGTCACCGCGTACGACCAGTACGCCCTCAAGGCGTTCGACGTGGCCGCCGTCGATTACCTCGTGAAGCCGTTCGATGACGAGCGCTTCGAGCAGGCGTTGGCGCGGGCGCGCCGCCTCGTGGCGCTGGAAGACGTCGACCGTCTCTCCGAGCGGCTGAAGGCGCTACTCGGCGAGTCGCGCGAGCAACGCGAACAGCGCGAGCAACGCGAACAGCGCGAGCAACGCGATGCGGGCGCCGATTCCGCGACATCACCGGCGCAGTCCGCACCGCCGCCGTACCTGGAGCGCATCGCCGTCGAGATGAAGGGGCAGGTGAAGGTCGTCCCCGTGAAGCAGATCGACTTCATCGAGGCGAGCGGGCCGTACGCCGAGCTGCACGTGGGCGATAGGGTCTACCTCGTGCGCGAGCGCATGCAAACGCTCGAGGAGCGACTCGACCCCGCGCGCTTTCTCCGCATCCATCGCTCGGCGATCGTTCGTCTCGACCTGATCGAGACTCTGCTACGTGGCGCCGGCGGTGACTACGCCGTGCAGCTCAAGGGAGGTGTGCGCCTCAAGGTGAGCCGATCGCGTTACGAGGAACTCGCCCAACTGCTCGGCCTCACCCCCTGAGTTATCGGCCGCCGCAGCGCGTGAGAGTGTGAGGATCATTGTCGCCGCCACGGGCGCAACGTGCGACGGGGCGGTTGCGAGACAGTCGCCGACCTTCCACCCGCCAATGGCGCCCCGGCGCCATTGGCACTCCCGTCTCCCCCCAGCCTTCGCTGGGGCAAGCTTTCCCCCGTCCCCCGTCTAGGGTCTCCGTTTCGCCCGTCTCGTCGGCTCCGCCTCCAGCGGATCGTCCGGCCACGGATGCCGCGGATACCGCCCCTTCATCTCCTTCTGCACGTCCTTGTACGACGTACGCCAGAAGCCGGCCAGGTCGCGCGTGACCTGCAGCGGGCGATGCGCGGGGGAGAGCAGGTGCAACACGACCGGGACGCGTCCATCGAGCACGCGCGGCGTGTCCTCGCACCCAAACATCTCCTGCAGCCGAACGGCGAGGACGGGGGCGGCGGGATCGCCATAGTCGATCGCGATGCGGCTCCCGGTGGGGACCTGGAGATGGCTCGGCGCCAGCGCATCGAGTGCGCCCCGCTGCTGCCAGGTGAGGCGCCCCAGCAGTAACGACGCGAGGTCGAGCGCGGCCAGGTCGCTGGCGCGTCGCACGCCGTCGAGGTGCGGCGCAAGCCACTCGTCGAGCGAGGCGAGGAGTGCGTCGTCGCCCACGTCGGGCCACGCCGCGTCGTGCGCATGGACAAAGGCAAGGCGCGCGCGCAGGCGCTCGGCTGCGTCGCCCCAGGGCAGCAGCTGCAACCGCGACCGTCGCACCGCCTCGAGCATCGCCTGCGCGACCAGTGCCGGTGATGGATCGCGCAACGCGACTTCGCGCAGCGTGATGGCGCCCAGCCGCTCGATGCGAAGTGCGCGCACCGCCAGCGCGGCGTCATCCCACGCCACGCGCTCCTCGATCGCGATGTCGTCCGCGAAGTCGCGCCGGATGTCGTCCAGCGACAGCGGCGCCGCGAGGAATATCGCGCTCTCGGGGCGCCGCCCATCCGACTCCGCCACCACCAGGTACTCCGACTGCGCCAGCGCCGGCGAGTCACGCAACACCGCCCCCGTCCCGTTGCGCAGGAGATATCGCCCGCTCCCTGCATCGCGTCGTTGGGCCACACGGTCCGGATACGCCAGCGCCAGCACCCTCCCCGCCTCGGCGAGATCGCCGCTATCGACAGGCACCTCGCGCAGCGAGCGCCCCTCCGTACCGCCCCCCATCTCCCGCCACCACGCATTCGCCTCCTCACGCGCGCGCATCGCCGCCTCCCGCACCACCCGCATCCCATGCACCTCCGCCGGCAGCCGCTCCCCCCGCCGCAACGCCCGCAGCAACTCCAACCGCGACCGAACATCCGCGTCATGGAGGTGGCCGGCCCCCTCCCCCCGCAGGATGTCCCGCTCACCCAGGAGCCCCGCGATGTCACAGGCGAGCCGCAGGCTCGCACTCCCGTCCCCCGTCCCCCGTCCCCCGTCCGCCCTTAACAGCATGTGCCCCACCCGCGGATGCACGCCGAGCGCCGCCATGCGCTTCCCGTGTGGCGTGATGCGCCCTGCATTGTCCATCGCCCCCAGCCACTGCAACAGCTCGCGCGCCAACGCCATCGCCGCCGCAGGCGGAACGACGAGCCACGCCAGCTCTCCTACGTCGTGCACACCGGCAGTTGCAAGCTCCAACGCCAGCGGCGCCAGGTCGGCCTCGGCAATCTCCGGCACCGTATACGGTACCAGCCCCGCGTGTTCCTCGATGGCCCACAACCGATAGACCACACCCGGCGCCAGGCGTCCTGCCCGCCCCGCGCGCTGCTCGGCCGACGCGCGCGAGACGCGCACCGTCTCCAGCCGCGTCATCCCCACCTGCGGCGCGAAGCGCGCCACGCGTGCCAGCCCGCTGTCCACCACGCAGCGCACCCCCTCGATGGTGAGCGACGACTCGGCGATCGACGTGGCGAGGACTACCTTGCGCTGTCCCGGGGGCGACGGCGCGATGGCCCGGTCCTGCTGGTCAAACGAGAGGTTGCCGTAGAGCGGACAGACCGCGATGCCGCTGCCTAACGGCGACTCCGCCAGGCGGTCGGCCACGCGGTGTATCTCCCCCTGCCCGGGGAGGAAGGCGAGCACGTCACCTTCCGTCTCGCGCAACGCCAGGCGCACCGCCGCAGCCATCGCCCCCTCGAGGCGCTCGTCGCTACGGCGCGGGAGCCAGCGCACCTCGACCGGGAAAAGGCGTCCCTCGCTGCTCACGATCGGCGCACGGCCTAACAAGCGGGCAATCGGCTCGCCATCCAGCGTCGCCGACATCACCAGGATGCGCAGGTCGTCGCGCACCAGCAGCTGCGAGTGGCGCGTGAGCGCGAGACCGAGGTCGGCGTGCAGCGATCGCTCGTGGAACTCGTCGAAGATCACCAACCCGACCCCGCCCAGCGTAGGGTCGCTGTTGAGCATGCGCGTGAGCACCCCTTCGGTGACGACCTCCACCTGCGTCCGCACCCCCACCCGCGTGTCACGCCGCACGCGATACCCCACCGACGCCGCGATCGGCTCTCCCAACAGTTGCGCCATCCGATGCGCCGCCGCGCGCGCCGCCAGCCGCCGCGGCTCGAGCATCACGATCTTCGCACCGCGCAACCACGGCTCATCACGCAGCGCCAGCGGCACAACGGTCGTCTTCCCCGCCCCCGGCGGCGCCTGCAACACTGCGCACCCGTTCCCCGCCAGCGCCGAGCGCAGCGCCGGAATCGCCTCGACAATCGGGAGTGGTGGCGGTGAGAAGGAGCGCACAGTTTGGGGAAGGGAGTGGAGGAGAAAGGTAGACGCCCGCTCGCCCACCCGCCCCCTCGCTCCCAGCTCCCTACGGCAGTCCTCTCCTCCTCTCGTCCTCTCCGCAGGCGATGCCTGAACTCCCCGACGTCGCCGTCTACTGCGAAGCGCTCCGACGCCACGTCGTCGGTCACGAGCTCACGCGCGTGCGCCTGGCCAACCCGTTCCTGCTGCGCTCCGTCGCGCCGCCCATCGATGCGATCGTCGGGCGCAGCGTGCCCGGTCCGAGCCCCCAAGTAGCGGCTGAACTCCACAATCAGCGTCAAACCCGTCATGGAACGCGACAGCGCCTACCTGCTCCGATCGGTAGGTACGCGACTCGTTCGTGTGCATCCAGCCTCCTGCATGGTCCGGACAGGTTGGCCGTGGTGCGTTGCGCTCTCGTGATGGCGTTCAGCTTGGCTCAGAGCTCACACTATCCGTCGGCAGTTCATCACTCGCTGCAACGATCGCCTCATCGATAAGGGGGAAAGACGCTTCGTTCATGTTACTGCGCCCTTTCCGTTTCTGCTTCCAGAGTCTCGACAGCAGCAAGGCGACGAACGAGCTCAGCACTGGGATGCGAGGCGTACATATCGGCTGCCGCGCCAGCCTACACATTGGCAGCCACATCAGAATCATTGCGCTCGTGGAAGAAGCCTCTTGACGCGCTTCGCCATGTCCGTTACAGTGATCGCGCCACCCCGCCTGGGAAGACGTGTCGACAGGTCGAGCGCAGATACCGCTCAGTCCGACAACCCCATGGGGCTGTAGTGCAACTGCGTTGCGCGTGAGGTTGCGCCGCATTGCGCACCTAGGCACGCGTTGCGCACGCGAGAAAGTCGCGCGCTACTAGGAGGCGCGTAACGCAAGCCGGATGTTGTGCTTGGGACATCGGCTCATGCGTTGCTTGGTGTGGCGTGCCGTGAGAGGTGCGACAAGGGTTGTCGAGCGAGCGCGAGGTTCTAGAACTCATTCCATGAGGAGCTTATGCGCAAGATGTCGCGAGCTGATGCACTAGCGTCAGCAGTTGTTGCAGTAGGCGCAGTTCTCACTCTTCTAACGCCCTCACCCTCTCGGGCGGACGTTCAGTGGTCCGGTGGATGCGACTGGTGCATTACGAATTGCCAGGCGGCTTCAGGCAACTTCTGTTCGAATGTCTCGGGAAGTTGTGGGGGAGGCGGCGGCCAATGCATTTCCGGCTTGTGCTATGGCGCCTACTTCGGAACGTACAACTACACTATTCGGTGCAACGCTCGCCCACCAGCATAGTCACGACTCCTTGTCTCGCGATTCGTGAACACACGGCGTGTCTGCGAGAACTCGACGAACCAACGAACGATGCTCGTACTCGCGCCGCCAGCCGCAGCGGCTCGCCGCGTTTCGGAGCCGATCGACTCGAGTTGGTGAACTGCCTGCCAGGAGCATTTGCATGCCGCAGGGCTCAAGCAACGCCGGAGCGCTTCAGACCTATGTGCTCACAGGTGCCGCAGTGCTGATGGCGATCAGCGTCGCGTACAGGACGTTCGCGCCGGTTACGCAGCGCCAATCGGGACCTCCGCCAATGTCGGCCCGGCCGGTCCCCGAATGGAAGTCACTCGTGGCGAGGGGACTCTCTTTGGGAGATTCTACGGCGCCCATAACCGTTGCGGTGTTCACCGATCTGCAATGTCCGTTCTGCATGGCCTTCCATCGATCCCTCGACTCGGCCCTGAAGAATAGCCCGAGCAGCTTCCGTGTCGTTTACTTGCCCTTTCCCCTAAGTGTGCACCCGCACGCAACAACTGCCGCGCTAGCGACTGAGTGCTTCGCCCGGCAGGCGCAGGTAGCCGAGTGGTTTACTACGGTGTACGCCCAGCAGGAGATGATAGAGTCCAAGTCGATGGCTACATTCGCACTTGAAGCAGGCGTGTCGGACACAGCGGAGTTCTCCAAGTGCATGTCAACGCCCTCGGTAGCTGAGAAGGTGAGAGTGCTCGTTCGCGATGCCGAGAGGCTTGGCGTGAAAGCCACGCCCACACTACTTGTGAATCAGTGGCTGATAGATGGGGGCGTGCAGTCACCATATGATCTTCAGCGAGTCATCGCAAATGTTGCTCAGAACAAACGGCCCCTGTAGAGGATATGAGGGCGCTACACCAGTCGGCTGTGTTGGTGATACTGCTCGCCACAGGATGCACGGGCGATCACCCCAGAACTCTGAAGCGCACTCTGACGCTGCGCGATAGCGGTGGAATCGTCATCGCCGAACAGGAATCGGTCGAACAGTTCACAGCGAAAGTGGTGCTGTCGACGCGTCCGTTTCTTGACCTCGGCGGCGTCAGCGAAAACCCGGATGCCGAACTTAGCCCTCAAGCGCCTTGGCTTGAGCCAGTCCGCTTGTCGGACGGTAGGTACGCCGTTGCTGACATGCAGCGTATCGCGTTGTTTAGCGCCGACGGCCGGTTCATCAAGGGCGTAGGCTCGCAGGGAGATGGACCTGGAGAGTTTCAGCAGGTCGGCAGAGTGTGCGTGCTTCCCGACGACTCATTGCTCGCGATCAGCGAGAACGATGGGCGGCTTATCCTGTGGGACAGCGCGGGGCGTCACGTGGCCACGTATGCACGCGTCGGTCCAGTATTGATCGACTCGTGCTTCGCTGACGGCTCTGTCATAGTCCCGACGATCGAGGGCGGCGCGCCGGGAGACTCGGACATGAGCGCGCAGCGTGGTACTGACCAGAGTCGTGTTGCGTACTATCGGGTGCGGCGAGATGGCGCCGTCATCGCGAACCTCGGCGAGTTTCCGCGATCGCGTCTCGATGCCGAAGTGAGCTACGTCGTACAAGTGTACTATGCACACGGACGCTTGATTGTTGCTGATCCGCGCTCCTTTCAGTTGCGCCAGTACGATACAACTGGCACTCTCCGCAGCATTGTGCGATTGACCAAACCTCCGCCTCCGCATCGACGGCCGGTATTCGCGCGACCGCGCCCTGGCCGGGCCCCTTTCTCTGTCACGGCCCCCGGAGTGTCATCCGCTGCTCAGGCCACCGAGCCTGCGTTCGGCAGAGTACTCGTGGATAGTCTGGGGCGCTACTGGATACAGGGAGGCGATACAGAGACGGAGAAGTGGACATTCATAGATGCAAAGCACGGCATTGGTGCGCGCCTGGCATTCCCGATACTCAAGGATCGCGTGACATCGCGGATCGTGAGCGCGGCAACTGATCACGTCGTTGTGCTTTCGTATGATGACGATGGTGCGCCGCACTTGAGGTTCTGTCGATTTGCGGTGGTGCCGTAACCGTTGGCGCCTGGTCCGTGGGCTTTCGAGGCCTCGACGAGAGGAAATCTGAGCCACAGCGCCGAGAGCAGCTCCGTCCCCACCGGTGTGAGGCGCCGCACGCGATAGCCTACCGACGCCGCCAGCGGCACAACGGTCGTCTTCCCCGCCCCCGGCGGCGCCTGCAACACCGCGCACCCGCTCCCCGCCAGCGCCGAGCGCAGCGCCGGAAGCGCCTCGACAATCGGGAGTGGTGGCGGTGAGAAGGAGCGCACAGTTTGGGGAAGGGAGTGGAAGAGAAAGGTAGACGCCCTCTCTCCGACCCGCCCCCTCGCTTCCAGCCTCCGCTGCGGCACGCCTCTCGTCCCCAGCCTCCGCTGGGGCAGGCCTCTCGTCCCCAGCTTTCGCTGGGGCAGGCCTCTCGTCCTCTCGTCTTCTCGTCTTCTCGTCCTCTCCGCAGGCCTTGCCTGAACTCCCCGACGTCGCCGTCTACTGCGAAGCGCTCCGACGCCATGTCGTCGGTCACGAGCTCACGCGCCTGCGCCTGGCCAACCCGTTCCTGCTGCGATCCGTCACCCCACGCATCGATGCGATCGTCGGGCGCACGGTCCACGACGTGCGGCGTATGGGCAAGCGCATCGTTCTCGGCTTCGGCGACGAGCTCTATCTCGTCATCCACTTGATGATTGCCGGGCGCTTACGCTGGCGCCCGGTGGGCGGGAAGAAGCTCCCGGCCAAACTCGGCATTGCCTGGTTCGACTTTCCGCACGGCGTCCTGATCCTCACCGAGGCCGGCACCAAGCGGCGCGCCTCGCTCACGTTGGTGCAGGGCGAGGCGTCACTCGAACAATTCGACCGCGGCGGACTCGAACCACTCACCGCCTCGCGCGACGCCTTCGCCGAGCGGCTCCGCCGGGAGAACCATACGCTCAAGCGCGCGCTCACCGACCCGCGCCTCTTGAGCGGCATCGGCAACGCCTTCTCGGACGAGATCCTCCACCGGGCCCGCCTCTCGCCGCTGCAGCTCACGTCGCGCCTCGATGACGACGAGGTGGAGCGCTTGCACCTGGCGATCGTCGCCGTGCTGGAAGAGTGGATCCAGCGCACGCGCGACGAAGTGGGTGACGGCTTCCCCGAGACGGTGTCGGCCTTTCGCCCCGGGATGGCGGTGCACGGACGCTTTGGCCAACCCTGTCCCGACTGCGGTGCCCCGGTCCAGCGCATCCGATACGCCAGCAACGAGACCAACTACTGCGCCCGCTGCCAGAACGAAGGGCGCATCCTCGCCGACCGCGCCCTCTCTCGCTTGTTGAGGGAAGACTTCCCCCGCACCTTGGCCGACGACTCGTAGCCCCCACCCCTCGCCCCCCGCGCGCGGCAAAGCCGCGCGCACTCCCGTCCCCCCCCAGCCTTCGCTGGGGCAAGCTTTCCCCGTCCCCCGTCCTCAAATGGACCCCCGCCTCGCCCCCCTCGCCGAAACGCTCGCCCTCAATACCCGCCTCTTCACCAACTGCCTGGCCGGGCTCTCCGACGACGAGGCGCACGTGCGCTTTGGTGATGAGGCGAAGCGCGCCAATCACGCCGCCTTCGTCGCCGCCCACATGGTCGACTCCCGCTGCTGGGGGCTCTCGCAGTTAGGCGTGAAGTTCGACAACCCGCTCGCCCACGCCCTGGCCGGTGCCCGCACCCTGGACGATGTGAAGGACGCGCTCCCACTCGAGGCCACACGCGCCGCCTGGGGCGCGGTGAGCGACGCCTTCCAGTCGGCGCTTGCCTCCGCAACGCCCGCGCAGCTCGCCGCCGAGTGCAAGATGCCGATCCCCGGCGTCACCCAGACAGTACTCGGCGTCCTCGCCTTCATCGTACAGCATGACGCGTATCACCTGGGGCAGCTCTCACTGTTGCGGCGGCAGGTGGGGTTGGCGGGGATGAGCTACGAATAGGGCTCGCGGGGGGCGGGGAGTGCGCGGCGAAGCCGCACGCGGGGGCGTGGGGGGCGGTTCTCACGTCGCCGTGACGCGACCGCCACTTGGTACGTTTCTAGCCAGAGGACGGGAGCAAACCTTCCCCGGCGCGCCGTCGAACTCCCGTCCCCCCCAGCCTTCGCTGGGGCAAGCTTTCCCCCGTCTCCCGTCCATGCTGCAGCTCCTCTGGCTCCCCGCCGCACTCATCGCTGCCTACATCGCCTACACGATGTACCTCGCCACGGTGCTCAAGTGGGAGGATGAGCAGACGGTGGGGCTGGCGTACTACGGGCTCCCGCTCGCCGGGCGCAACGCCTTCAAGGAACGCCTCCGCGCTCACGCGCGCCGGTTGCGCCCGCTCATCCAGTTCAACGCCAGGTTCACCCGGCTCGACTTCGCCAAGTCGCACATCACCTACAAGGGCATAGCCGGGCCGAGCGGGAGCTGCAGCGCCGACACGTTCGCCAAGGCCGCAGCCTACACGCCGCGTGCTGACGATGTCTTCGTCGTCACGCAGATGAAGTGCGGGACCACGTGGATGCAGAACGTCGTCTACGAGGTGTTGAAGCGCGGAAAAGGCGACCTCGTCGAGACCGGCGCGGCGATGTACGCCATCGCGCCGTGGCTCGAGGGGCGCAAGAGCGTCTCCGTCGAACAGGCGCCGCTCGTCGGCACCGAACGTCCGTCGCGCATCATCAAGACGCACCTCCCGGTCGCGCTCTGTCCGTTCGACGCCAGGGCAAGGTACATCTACGTCGCGCGCCACCCCGTGTCGTGCTTCGCCAGCTGCATCGATTTCGTCGACACCAACGTCGGCGGGATGTCCCCCGACCTCGGCGCCTTCGAGGCCTGGTACACGTCGCCCGAGCACATGTGGTGGGGGACGTGGACCGACCACGTGAAGGGATGGTGGGAGCGCGCCAAGGCGTCGCCCGGCAACGTCCTTTTTGTCTACTTCGAGGACATGAAGCAGGACCTGGGGGCGGTGGTGCAGCAGGTCGCCGCCTTCCTCGGCGTCGCCCCGCTCACCGCCGACGAACGCGCCGCCGTGGTGCACAAGTGCGGTTTCGCCTACATGCAGGAACACCAGGACAACTTCGAGATGCACCCGCCGCACATCCTGCAGACCAACGCGGAGCTGTTCGTGTCGGGGAGTGCGGACCGCTACAAGAACGTTCCCGCCGAGATCCGCGCGCGGGTGGCGGAGTGGGTGGTGCGGGAGATGGAGGGGAGTGGGTTTCCGCTGGCGGCGAAGTATCCGGACGTAAAGAAGGGCTAGACACCTCTCGCCACCGCCCGCCCCGCCGCCCGCCCCGAGAACAGGCACCCGCCGAGAAACGTTCCCTCCAGCGCCCGGTAGCCGTGCATCCCACCGCCCCCGAACCCCGCCGCCTCGCCCGCCGCATACAGCCCGCCTAACGGCTCGCCGTTCTCCCCCAGCACCCGCCCCGACAGGTCGGTCTCCAGCCCGCCTAACGTCTTGCGCGTAAGCACGCGCAGGCGCACGGCGATGAGCGGCCCCGCCGACGGGTCGAGGAAACGGTGCGGCTTCGCCGTGCGGATCAGGCGGTCGCCGATGTAGCGGCGCGCCGCATGGATCGCCATCAGCTGCGCATCCTTGGAGTAGGCGTGCGCTACCTCACGGTCACGCGACTCCAGTACGCGTTGCAGCTCGCGCACCTCGATGAAGTTCTCCCCCGTCATCTCGTTCATGCGCCGCACCAGCGCCGGCACGCCCGACTCGACGATGAAGTCGCTCCCCTTGTCCATGAACGCCTGCACCGGGCCCGGCACCCCGCCGCGCACGCGCCCCAGCACCGCCTTCCAGTCGCGATTGGTCAGGTCCGGGTTCTGCTCCGACCCCGACAACGCGAACTCGCGCTCGATGACCTTCCTCGTGAGGATGAACCAGGACCAGTCGTAGCCGATGCGGCGCAGGTAGGTGAGCGTCGCCATCGTGTCGAAACCGGGAAAGAGCGGCGCCGGGAGACGGCGCCCCAGCGCGTCGAGCCAGAGAGACGAGGGACCGGGGAGGATGCGGATCCCGTGCATGGGCCAGATCGGGTCCCAGTTCTTCACCCCTTCCACATAGTGCCACATGCGATCGCGGTTGATGAGGCGCGCCCCCGCCGTCTCGGCGACACCCAGCATCAACCCGTCCACGTGCGCCGGCACCCCGGAGATCATCTCCATCGGCGGGTCGCCCAGCCGCGATGGCCACGCCTGCCTGACGAGTGCATGGTTCCCGCCAATCCCGCCCGACGTGACAATGACGGCCGGGGCGTAGAACGAGAAGTCGCCCGCCGGGATGCGCGATGACGCCTCCCCGCGCGCGACGCTGCTCGCCTGCAGCACCTCACCATGCACGCCGTCCACGGCCCCGCCACTCCTGGAGAGGCTGGTGACGCGATGGCGAAAGCAGAGCGTCACCTTTCCCGCCTGCTCCGCCGCACGCACGCGCCGCGTGAACAGCTCCACGAGCGCTGGCCCGGTCCCCCAGGTGACGTGAAAGCGCGGCACGGAGTTGCCATGCTCGGTGGCGATGTTCCCGCCACGCTCCGCCCACCCGACCACCGGGAAGATCCGGTGCCCCATCGCCTTGAGCCAGGCGTGCTGCTCGCCAGCCGCAAAGTGCACGTACGCCTCGGCCCATCGCCTGGGCCACTGGTCCTCGGGACGGTCGAACCCCGCCGAGCCTAACCAGTCCTGCCAGGCCAGCTCGCGCGAGTCGCGGATCCCCAGGCGACGCTGCTCCGGCGTGTCGACGAGGAAGAGCCCCCCGAACGACCAGAAGGCCTGCCCGCCCAGCGAGCACTCCGGTTCCTGGTCCAGGAGGATGACGCGCTTTCCGGCATCGGCCAGTTCGGCCGTGGCGGCGAGGCCGGCAAGCCCTCCCCCAACGACGATCGCGTCCGCATCGTATGTCTTCATGCCGTCAATTCTACAAGGGAGCCCTGCATGCGCGCGAACGCACGTCGTAGCGTCGTCACCATCTTCGCCCTCCTCTGCGCGCTGCGCCTCCCGGCGCAGCAGCCGGAGCGCCTCGACTACCAGATGCTCGGACGCATCCGTGAGGAGGGGATGCAACGCTCGCAGGTGATGGACATCATCTCCTGGCTGTCCGACGTGAAGGGGCCGCGCCTAACGGGCAGCCCCGGCTTCAAGGCCGCCGGCGACTGGACCATCGAGACGCTGCGCAAGTGGGGAATGTCCAACGTCCACTACGAGCCGTGGGCCTTCGGGCGCGGCTGGTCGCTGGAGCGCTTCAGCGCGCACATGATAGAGCCGCAGATCCAGCCGCTCATCGGCTACCCCAAGGCCTGGTCGCCGGGGACTAACGGCGTGGTGCAGGGCGACGTGGTCATGGCCATCATCGCCACCCCCGCCGACTTCGAGAAGTACCGCGGGAAGCTCAAGGGGAAGATCGTCCTCCCCCAGGCCGAGCGCGTGGTGCGCATGCTGGAAGGGCCCATCGTCCTCAAGATGGGGGAGAAGGAGATCAAGGAAGCCGAGTCGACCCCCATTGCCGCTGCGGCCGGAGGGCCACGCTTCACCCGCCCGGCCGTCTCAGCGGAGCAGCTCAACAAGTTCTATGTCGACGAGGGGGTCGTCGCCGTGCTCGATCGCGGCACCGACTCCGACATGTCGGCCGGCGGGAGCGACATGTCGTGGCAAACGCAACGCGTCGACGGCGGGACGATCTTTGTCGGCTTGGCGGGGAGCCGTGATGCCAACGCCGTGATGCCGCCGCAGGTGACGCTGGCCGTGGAGCACTACAACCGCATGGTGCGCATCCTCCAGAAGGGGGTGCCGGTCAAGGTCGAACTCGACCTGCGCGTGAAGTTCCACGACGAGGGTGCAACGCCGAACGGCTTCAACATCGTCGCCGAGATCCCGGGAACCGACCCCAAGCTCAAGGACGAGATCGTGCTCATTGGCGGGCACTTCGACTCGTGGCATGCGGGGACGGGGGCGACCGACAACGCGACCGGCTCGGCGGCCATGCTCGAGGCGTTGCGCATCCTCAAGACGTTAGGCGTGCAACCGCGCCGCACCATTCGCATCGGGTTGTGGGGCGCGGAGGAGCAGGGGCTGCTGGGTTCGCGCGAGTACGTGAAGCAGCACATTGCCGACGGCGCCACGCTCAAGCCCGAGCATGCCAAGCACTCGGCGTACTTCAACATCGACAACGGGACCGGGCGCATTCGCGGCATCTGGTTCCAGCAGAACTTCGGCGTGCAGCCCATCTTCCAGCAGTGGATCACCCCGCTCGCCGACCTTGGCGTGAGCACGCTGGGGCCGCGGAGCGTGACCAGCACCGATCACCTGGCCTTCGACGCGGCGGGGATCCCCGGCTTCCAGTTCATGCAGGAGCGCCTCGAGTACAACTCGCGCACGCACCATTCCAACATGGACGTGGTGGACCGGGTGCAACGCGACGACATGGTGCAGATGGCGACCGTGGTGGCGTGGTTCGCGTACAACGCGGCGCAGCGGGACGAGAAGTTGCCGCGCAAGGCCATGCCGGCGCCGAGGCCGCAGGTCGTGCCGTAGCGTGCGCTTGGGGGCGCAGCTTCCTCGAGTTCGTCGTCGTGCGCACGAGCCACGGGTCGTACTACCTGAGCCGCCGGGAAGGGGCGCGGGTCGCGGCCGTGATCGGGCGCTGGTAGACGCCTCGCTGGATCGAGTTCACCGATCTCGAGGGCGCGCTCGTGCGCCTGCGTCCGCGCAGCGGGCCGCCTTCACGCCGGCGCGATCTCCCCCGTCTGCAACCGCCACAACGCCGCGTAGATCCCGCCGCGCGCCACCAGCGCCTCGTGCGTCCCCGACTCGACAATCGCCCCATCCTCGAAGACGTGGATCGCGTCGGCATGTCGCACCGTCGACAAGCGATGCGCCACCACGATCGTCGTCAGCGCGTGCGCCGCCGTCACCCGTGCCAGCGAGTGCTGGATCGCCGCCTCGGTCTCGTTGTCCACCGCCGACGTTGCCTCGTCGAGCACCAGGATCGACGGCTCACGATAGAAGGCGCGCGCCAGCGCGATGCGTTGCCGCTGCCCGCCGGAGAGCTGCGTCCCCCGCTCCCCCACCAGCGCGTCGTACCCGTTAGGCAGCGCGGCGACGAACTCGTCGACCTCCGCCGCCTGCGCCGCGCGCTCCACGCGCGCGCGATCAACCGTCGCCGCCCCATACGCGATGTTCTCGGCGATCGAGCCGTCCGTGAGGAAGGGATCCTGCGCCACGTAGCCAATGAGCCGTCGCAGCGATGACGGATCGTAGGTCGTGATGTCGACGCCGTCGATGAGGATGCGGCCGCCGTCTGCATCCAGGTAACGCATCAGGAGCTTGAGCAGCGTGCTCTTCCCGCTCCCCGTGGCCCCCACCAGCGCCACCGTCGAACCGGCGGCCACGTCCAGCGTGATCCCGCGCAACGCGGGGCGTCCGTCGTAGGCGAAGCGCACCTGCTCGAAACAGAGCGCCTGCGGCGCGCGCGCCACCGTTGGCACCGCCGCCGTTGCACGTGGCGGGAGCGGCGTGTCGAGCAGCTCCATGATCCGGTTCACCGACGCCATCGCCCGATTGTACAGGTCGGTCATGTCGGCCAGCCGCGTCAGCGGCCACAGCAACCGCTGCGTGAGGTACACCAGCGCCGAGTAGGATCCCACGCCAATCTCGCCGCGCAGCGCCATCAGCCCGCCGTAGAGCAGCGTGGCGATGAAGCCGCACAGGATCGCCATGCGGATCACCGGGGTGATGGCCGCCGAGACGCGAATCGCCTCGGCGTTGCGCTGGCGATAGGCATCGCTCGCCGCTTGCAGGTGCGCTGCCTCGAACGACTCGGCCGTGTACGCCTGGATCGTCGCCATCCCGTACAGGTTGTTGCTCAACCGCGCCGAGAGCGTGGCCGCCGACTCGCGCACCGCTGCATAACGAGGGGCCAGGCGCCGCTGGAACCAGAAGGCGCCAAAGAGGATGAGCGGGATGGGGAGGAGCGCCAGCACCGCGAGCGACGCTGTCACCGCGAAGAAGGCCGCCCCCACGAGGATCGACGAACAGAAGACCTGGATCAGGTCGTTGGCGCCCGTGTTGAGGAAGCGCTCGACCTGGTTCACGTCTTCATTGAGGAGCGCCATCAGGCGTCCGCTGCGCTGCCGCTCGATGAAGCCGGGGGGAAGGGCCTGGATGTGCGTGTACGCCGCTTGTCGAAGGTCGTGCTGGAGATCCTGCGCCAGCCCGCGCCACTTGATGGCGTAGAGGTACTCGAACGTCGACTCCAGCACCCAGACCAGCGCCGTGATCGCGACGAGGACGGCGAGCTGCGTGGTGGGCTCGGCGATGCCGGAGCGGGCGAGGAAGGAGTCCTTCCTGTTGACCACGACGTCGACCGCGACGCCGATGAGCAGTTCGGGGAGGACGTCAAAGAACTTGTTGAGGACCGAGAAGCATGCCGCGAGGATGGCGTTGCGGCGGTACGGTCCGGCGAAGGCGAAGAGGCGGCGGAGGGGGTGGGTCCCCGGGGATGGCGGCACCACGCGAGGGGGATGGGGCATGCTGCAAGTATAGTAGTGCCGGCGGGCTCCGGCTCCCGGTGGTGCTCGTCCCCGGGCTCGTCGTCCCTTGCGGGGTCGCCACGGATGATTTCCTCGGTGTGGCCAGAGCATATCACGGCAAGACGGCCCGCCGGGTCGCGTGAGTAGGGCGAAGTTCCGGCGCCTAAGGACAGAAAGCCCGACCGCGCGGCCGGGCTTCCGTGTCACATGCTTTGCATGTGCCTAACCATGGGTGCACCTGACGGCGCATGCGACCGCGGTGCAGGTGACGCTAGGGTTAGGCTGCGGAATCACTCCTCTTCGACGGGTTGAACGTAACCGAAGTACTTCGTGCTCCGAATGTGGTAGAGGATGTGCCTGTACTCCTCACCGATCGCGTTAAGGGCATCCTCGATGTCACTGTGGTCAGCGTCAGAGGCGGCGAGCGATGCAACAAGGTCTCTGAGGCGCTCCGCGGACTCAAGGATGTCGGACAGGCCCGTGGCGATCTCCCACGCATCCTCTTTGGCCGACCCGCTACCTCGGCGCGTGACAAACTCTCGGAGTACGTCACTCCGAAGTAGAGTGTCTGCAAGCTTCTCAGTTTGGTCCATCCGTGATGTGCTCATGCTGCTATTGGTCTCCCAGCACCCGACGTGCCGCCTCGATCTGCCGTCGGAAGTTTGAGATCTCCCGCACGACCGATCCTGGATCACCACCGCGAGCCCGTATTGCCTCAAGCTTGCCGAGGTGCTCTGTTAGCCTGCCTTCGAGGCGCCGGATTGATTTTTCCACGGAACCCCTGCCGTGTTCCTCGAGCTGTCGTCCGAACTGCCGAAGCATGCCAGCGCTCGGAGCGACGGACTGTTCGACTGCAGCAGTCGCCGCTTTGCCAAAAAGCGCGCGGCCTGCAGTCGCGAGGGCCCCTCGGACAGCGCCGTAGACTCCCGTCGCGGCAGCAAAGGTGCCTGCTGAAACATCAACCAGCGGCTGATCCTGCGCCATGAGCCGCCTGACTTCGGCCGAGCAGTCCTCCAGGTTCTTGTCGTACGGCGGACACAGCCCAAACGGATCCGCGAAGTTGACCGGATCCCCGTTGGCGTAGCCATAGAGATTGAGCCCGCCCGCGAGCCCGATGGGATCTTCCTGCGTGAAGCGATCCCTTTGGCGGTGTGGTTATGACGGCAGCTTCCGAAGTCGCTGACGTTTCTTCTCTTAGCCGCTCGCCTCCTCGGTTTTCCGTCGTACTTCGAGCCTTGAAGCCATGACGTGCACTTTTCGGGGTGACTGCTTAGCTGCGCCGCGCTAAGCGACGACCTGTTCGTAGGTGAAGGCCGGGATGCCCGTGCGCTCGGTGGCGTGCTCGATCGTGAGCGCGACGATCTGGCCCTCTGGGTCGAGCTCGAGGAGCGTGTTGTGGTCGAGGTCGCGCGTCTCGGCGATCGTTCCCGCCTTGAACTCGATGTAGAGTGTGTCCGTGTCGGCGAAGTCTCTGATGATCGTCGCCTCAGTCCCTGCGTCAGCGCTTTGCCGCTCGCTGCCCTCGAGCTCCCGATGGCCAAACGCACTAAACGCACGCCCAGCGCTCTGCCGCCAGCAGAGGAAGGCTTCGGACCCCGCCTCGCCCGACTCCGCCGGGCCGCCGGGCTTACCCAGGAAACCCTCGGCGCCGCGACCGGCATCTCGAGCCGCATGATCGCCTACTACGAGCGCGAGGACGCTGAGCCGCCCGGGCCGCTCCTCGCCGTGCTCGCCCAGGCGATCGGCGTCCCGGCCGACACGCTCCGAGGGCTAGCGCCAGCGCGGCTCACGACGCGACCGGGCACGGCCAAGCTCCTCAAGCGCCTCCAGCGCATCGAAGAGCTCCCGCTCCCCGACCAGCGCGCCGTCCTCAAGATCGTCGACGGCCTCCTAGAGACCCACCGCCGCACAAAACCGAGCCGACAGAAGGCGAGCTGAGCAGGCGCACGACGCACAGCGAAAAGAGAGAGCCCGACCTGGATCGCTCCCGATCGAGCTCTCGCTCATTCAGGTCCCCTGCGCTACCTCGCGTGAATACACCAGGGGACACGCCACCTGTTTGTCGGACCGCGTCTTCAAGGGATGAGCGAGGCTTCGATTTGGGTGATGTCGCCTGCCTCGAGCGCCGTCGCTAGGCTCATGACGCCAGCTGCTGAGAGCGCGCTCATGCGATGACGCACACTCTCAGGCCAGCGCTGTTCGGCAACAAACGACAGAAAACTCGTGCGGGTGATTTCGCCTTGGGCATACTTGCGAATGATCCCCAGCACTCGCTCACGCTCCGCGATCAGTTCGAGCAGCAGCTCTACCGCTTCGTTCGATGAAGCTTCGTCCAGCAGCGACCGCACATCCCGAGCGAGGGTGAGCAGGCGAGTGTCGTCTCCGCTCGCGACATCCACCCGCTCGCTGATGCTCCGAACAAGCCGCTGATCGTCTGACTCCCACACGCCTGGATCTATGGTCAGCACACCGCGAAGCAAGTCGTTCACTCGCCGCGCCGGCTCGGGAGCGACAAGCGCCGCTCCTAGGTCTCGTGCGAAGGCCGTTCGATCTGGCACCATCACTTTGGTGGTCCTCCCACATACCAGTCACGCCGGAGGTAGTTACCACCCTGATCATAGACATCCTTGAAGAGTCGCATGGTGCTGCCCTTTTCGTCGAGAATTCTGTTCCACCTCACGTGGCCAGCACCCTTGTCGCCCGCCACGTCCGAGGTAGCCCGCGTGAACTTTCCGAGCTGGCTGAAGGCAACCTCCGCACCCTGTGCGCGATCGATGGCCTTCGCGATTCCCTTTGCAAGACCGCTAGCACCGCGGCCAACAGGCAGCATCGACGCCAACGCAATCGCTCCTCCAACGGCATCTCCCTCGCCCACGGCACGACCGAGATCGTTCGTGCCGAGCGCCTCGGAGGCAGCGTTTAGGCCGGCACCGACGTTGAGCGCGACTGCACCGGCTGCGCCGCCACGGGATGCGCCCCAATTCGCCATCCCCTGGAACATGCAGTCCGGCCACGGCGTGCAGAGCCCAAACGGATCGGAGAAGTTGACCGGATCCCCATTGGCGTACCCATACAGATTGAGCCCCCCCGCGAGCCCGATGGGATCTTCCTGCGTGAAGCGGCCGGTCTGGGGATCGTAATAGCGGTGGCGTTTGTAGAGGAGCCCGGTGCCGTCGCGCATCGCGTCGAGGAGACTGCCGACCCAGTTCGGCACGTCTTCGAAGCCGCGGTCGAGGAGATAGGCTTCCGTGGTGCGCCCCGGGAAGCGCAGGCGCGGCAGGACGTTGAGGGCCGTGTCGACCTGCCCCCGCCAGGTGGTCAGGGGCGAGAGGCCGACCGGCACGGCACTCCCCGAGAAGAAGCCGATGCGTTCGATCCGCAGCGGCGCGTCGAGGCCGGAGCCGTGGACGTACATCGTGCGCCCGAAGAGATGCGCGAACGAGGGGGCCGTGTCCGACGGCACCTCGACGCAGTCGGGGTTCAGGACACACTGGGTTTGCCGCGGGGCGATCAGGGTGGTGGTATCGCGTTCTAGGCTGTCGCGGCGTACCTGGAACCGATCGCCCCGATAGCGGATCTCGTAGAGGACCTGATCGCCATCCCATACCGTGCGCTGGATGGCGCCCAGGCAGTAGCCGCCCCCCTGGTTGCACAGGTCGCGCCACGAGCGTTGCAGGACGCGGCGGCCCAGCGCGTCGTAGTGGTACTCCTCGTAGGCCTGGCGCAGAAAGCCGCCGGAGATGGTGGTGCAGTTGGGCCCGAGCTGCACGCCGCAGCTGCGCCGATCGACGACCCGCACGCGTTGCTCGGCGTCGTAGGCGGTGTACACCCATTCCAGGGAGCCGGGTTCGCTGCGCGTGGTGGTGAGCGTGTTGCCCACCGAGTCGTAGGTGAGCAGGCTCCCGCGCGGCCCCTCGGCCTCTGCGGCACGCCGACCAGCTCCTTGGGCCGCGCGACCGATCCCCCGAAGTGGTCGTGCGTCGTACCTTGTAAATTGAGCGCTACACACTCAATTTGCGATATGCCACGACTGCTCGCCCGCCCGGTGGACCGTGACCGCGTCTCGGCGCTGCTCCGCGACTTCCCCGTGGTGGCACTGATCGGCGCCCGGCAGGTGGGAAAGACGACGCTCGCGCGCCAGATCGTCGAGGGACGACGTGGGCCGTCGACGGTCTTCGATCTCGAAAGCTCGGCGGATCTCGCGCGGCTCGCCGACCCGCTCCTCGCGCTGCGCGAAACCCGAGGGCTCGTCGTCGTCGATGAGGTGCAGCATGTGCCCGAGCTCTTCCGCACGCTGCGCGTGCTCGCGGACGAGGCCGGACGGCGTCGCTTCCTCCTGCTCGGCAGCGCGTCGCCCAAGCTCCTGCGGCAGGGGGCCGAGACGCTGGCGGGGCGCATCGCGTACCACGAGCTCGGAGGGTTCCGGCTCGACGAGGTCGGGGTGCCGCACCTCAATCGCCGTTGGCTGCGCGGCGGCTTCCCGCGCGCCTTCCTGGCGCGCAGCGACGCCTCGAGCGAGGAATGGCGCGAGGCGTTCATCCGCACGTTCCTCGAGCGCGACATCCCCCAATTCGGGCTGCGCATCCCAGCGCCGGCGCTGCGGCGCTTTTGGTCGATGATCGCACACTATCACGCGCAGACCTGGAACAGCTCGGAGCTCGCGCGCGCATTCGGGGTCGCGCACACCACCGTGCAGCGCTACCTCGATATCCTCACCGAGACGTTCATGGTCCGGCAGCTGCCGCCATGGTTCGAGAACCTCTCCAAGCGGCAGGTGCGTGCCCCGAAGGTGTATATCCGGGATACGGGGCTGCTGCACACGCTCCTTGGAGCAACGACACGCTTGGCGCTCGACGGACACCCGAAGGTCGGTGCGTCGTGGGAGGGCTTTGCGCTCGAAGTGGTACTCGAGCACCTGGGGACGCGTCCGGGTGAGCACTACTTCTGGCGCACGCAGGCCGGGGCGGAGCTCGACCTGCTCGTGGTGCGGGGGCGCACACGCCTCGGATTCGAGTTCAAGCGCACGTCGTCTCCGGCGCTGACGCCGTCGATGCGCACGGCACTGGCCGATCTCGGGCTTCGGCGCCTGTATGTCGTGCATGCGGGGAACGAGTCATTCCCACTGGCCGAGCGGGTGCGGGCAGTCCCGTTGGCGCGCGTCGGGGAAGAGGTCGAGGGGCGGTAGGCGGCGTTAGGCGGTGTTAGGCGGCGTTAGGCGGCGCCGAGAACGAGCGGCGCTCGCGAATCGGGACACGCGCTAGAACGCCTCCAACGCCATCCCCAACACCCCCTCCCCCCCCGCCGTGATCGCCTGGTACAACGACGCCGTCCGCGGCAGCATCCGCTCGAAATAGAAACGCGCCACCGCCAGCTTGGCCTCGTAATGCACGGCCGGGAACGCCCCGCCAGCTGCCAGCTTCTCGCTCGCCACGCGCGCGGTGCGCAGCCACTGGTGCCCTAACGCCACGTAGCCAAACAGGTGCAGGTACTCGCTCGCCGCCGCTCCCGCCTCGTCGGCGTTGGCCGCCGCGCGTTGGGCAATGAACGCGGTCGCCTTCTGCAGCGCACCCGCCGCCTTGGCCAGCGCTGCCACGTGCGGCGCCAGCGAGGCCACCTTCCCCGCCGCCTCGAGCTCGGCGGCGACGATGGCCGCGTAACGCTGCAGCAACCGCCCCTTCCCCTCGGGGAGCTTGCGCCCCACCAGGTCGAGCGCCTGCACGTGGTTGGTCCCCTCGTAGATCATCCCGATGCGCGCGTCGCGCACGAACTGCTCCATCCCCCACTCGCGGATGTAGCCGTGACCGCCGTACAGCTGCAATCCGATGTTGGTGGTGTCGAACGCCAGGTCGGTGAAGAACGCCTTGATGACCGGCGTGAGCAACGCCACCAGGTCGGCCGCCTCGGCGCGAGCGGCCTCGTCGGGGTCGCGCGTCTCCTGGTCGATCAGCATCCCCGTCCACGCCGACAGCGCCCGTGCCCCCTCGATGAACGCCCGCATCTGCAGCAGCGACCGCCGCGTCTCGGCGTGCACGATGATCGGGTCGGCCGGCCCCTCGGGGTTCTTCGCCCCGGTCAGCGATCGCCCCTGCAACCGTTCACGCGCGTAGGTGACGGCGTTGCCATACGAGTTCCCCGCCAGCCCCAACCCCTGGATGCCGACGCCGAGCCGCGCCGAGTTCATCATCGTGAACATCGCGCGCATCCCCTTGCCCTCCTCGCCCACGAGGTAGCCCACCGCGCCGTCGAAGTTGAGGACGCACGTCGCCGACCCCTTGATCCCCATCTTGTGCTCGATGGAGCCGCAGGTGACGGCGTTGCGCACGCCTAACGAACCGTCGGGGTTGGGGATGAACTTGGGGACGAGGAACATCGAGATCCCCTTGGTTCCCGCC
The DNA here is from genome assembly GCA_020852815.1 of Gemmatimonadaceae bacterium. Taxonomy (NCBI): domain Bacteria; kingdom Pseudomonadati; phylum Gemmatimonadota; class Gemmatimonadia; order Gemmatimonadales; family Gemmatimonadaceae; species Gemmatimonadaceae bacterium. Next base: position 118,960 of record JADZAN010000024.1, read on the forward strand.
GCCGCCCCGGGGAGCTTGGCCAGGACGAGGTGGACGATGTTCTCGGTGAGGTCGTGCTCCCCCGCGGTGATGAAGATCTTCTGCCCCGTCACCCGATAAGTGCCGTCGTCCAGCTGCTGTGCCCGGGTGCGGATCATCCCCAGGTCGGTCCCCGCGTGCGCCTCCGTCAGGCACATCGTCCCGCACCACTCGCCACTCGTCAGGCGCGGGAGGTAGAAGTGCCGCAGCTCCTCGCTCCCGTGCCTGTGAATCGCCTCGTACGCCCCCTGCGTGAGCCCCGGATACATCGCGATCGAGAGGTTCGACCCCACCACCATCTCGTCCACCAAATAGCGCAGCGTCAGGGGGAGCCCCTGCCCGCCGTGTTCAGGATCGGCGGCCAGCCCGATCCACCCGCCGTCGGCGTACTGCTTGTAGGCCTCCTTGAACCCCTTCGGCGTGCGCACCACGCCGTTCTCCCAGGTGCAACCCTCGGCGTCGCCCGAGGCGTTGATGGGGGAGAGGACCTCCTCGCAGAACTTCCCCGCCTCCTCGATCACCGAAAGCACGAGGTCGGGAGTGACGTCGGCGTATTCCTTGTAGGCGAGAATCGAGGCGACATCGTAGAGTTCCGTCAGGATGAACCGGAAGTCGTCGACTGGAGCGCGATAGGAAGGCATGAGCGCAACCTGGAATCGTGTGGAGTGCCTGACGCAAGATACTGCGGGGCGGAGATGGGTGCGCATCGCCTCCGCTGCCGCCCGCGCCGCGCTCGCCGCGCTCGTCACCGTCACGGCGTGCGTGCAGTCGCCCTTTCCGCCTATCGGGGGGACGCCCAGCGAACAGTTGGGGCGGCTCGAGACGCTGTACGCCGATACGCGCGACCTCTACTTCCAGATCTACGTCACCGACGCGCGCTTGAGCGGGACCAACGAGCGCGGCGTCTCGATCGCCGAGATGCGGCGCGCCCACCAGGCACTCCGCGAGCGCCTCACCGAGTCGCTCCAGGCGCTCGATCCCGACGCATTCCGCGGTGAGGACCGGGAGGCGATCAGGACGATGCTGCGCCAGCTCGAGCAGTCGTCCTCCATCGAGCAGGGCGCTTCGTCGTCAGCGGCCGCGGAGGGGGAACGCACCCGCGCGCAGTGCGACGAGCCGCCAGCGAGGCTTGCGGCCGGCGACTCCGGCTACCTCCGCCTGTCGGAGCGCATCTATATGTGCTACGGCGCCGAGGCGCGCCGGGTGGTGACGCCGAGCGACACGACCGATCGCCTCACCGTGCTCGGCCGGCTGGGAACGGAGCCTTCGAGCGAGAAGCGGCGTGCGCTCTTTCTCTCGCTCGCCCCGGTGTGGAAGACGATGGCCGGCGACGGCACGAGCGCCTCCCCCTATCGTACCCTTCTCCCGCTCAGCGCCGCGCAATGGCGGCGCGACGGCTCTCCCATCGCTGCCGCCGCGCGCTCGTTGGGAATGGAGCCGGCTGCGGTGGAATCGACGCTCGTGCGCGTGCTGCGCGCCTGGCGCGACCACACGCCTTCAGCGCGCGTGGAGCCGTGGGACTGGTACTACGACAACGGCGCCGCCGCGCGCATCCTGTCGCCAGCGATTCCGCGCAGCGCGCTGCGCGACATCAACGACGCCTTCTATCGCGACCAGGGGGCCGACCCTTCGGTCCTCAACATCCACTACGACCTCGACGCGCGCGACGGCAAGACGCCGGTCGCCTTCACGCAGTTTGGCAAGGCGGCGCGCCTCAAGCGCGGGCGCTACGGCGAGAGCGAGGCCTGGGTCTTTGCCACGTACCGCACCGGGGGCTTCGACAACCTCGTTGAACTCCTGCACGAGACCGGGCACGCCATTCATGTCAGCGGCGTTGCCACGCGCCCGGCCTTTGCCGACTGGCCCGACGCCGACCCCGTCACCGAGGCGCTGGGCGACCTGCTGGCGCTCGACGCCTACGACGCGCCCTGGCAGCAGCGCTACTTGCATCTGACGGCACCGGTCGCCGCCTCGTTGCGCGCGAAGTACGCCGCCATTGCCCTCGACGTCGCCTGGGCGCTGCTGGAGCTGCGCCTGCACGCCGACCCTACGCGCGAGCCTAACGCCGAGTGGGCGGCCATCACGAGCGAGTACCTCCACATCGTCCCGCACCCCGAGTGGGGGTGGTGGGCGATGCGCGGACAGCTCGTCGACTCGCCGGGCTACATGATGAACTACGCGCTGGGGGCGCTGGTCACGGCGCAGTTGCGCCAGCGCATCCGCGACCAACGCGGTCCCTTCTCCACGCCGGACAGGAAGCGCTACGACTGGCTCTCCGACCACATCTATCGCTTTGGGCTGTCGCGTCCGGCGCGCGAGGTGCTGGACGACGTGCTGGGGAAGCCGTTAGGCGTTGATGCGCTGGTGAACGACATGCGGCGGTTGGCGACGCCGGGGTAGGCCAGGCGTCGCGAGCCATGTCGGTTACGCTTGCGCTCGTCAGGGACGAACTATTGACGACACCGCTCCGGGACATCCATCGTTCGGCGGAGGTGAACCAATGATCAAGCCACAAGAACTCTCCCGGTGCTTTGCCATGCTGATGGTGCTGGCTGCGTGCAGCAGTCCGACCAATACTGATGGTGTGCGTCTGAGGCTCGAAGTGGAGTCGTCCGTGCAGGTTGTCGACAGTATCGCGGTCCGAGCGGTTGTGACCAACAGCACGGGGCGACAACTCGCGATCGGTAGCGAATCATCACCACCAATCGTGAACGTTGAAGTGAGGCGGTCAGACGGACGGCTGGTGTGGAACCGCGTGCCGCCGACAGCCATGATTGGCGGTCCGCCAACCACCGTTCGATTGGTGCCGGAACAGGAGTGGGTGATTCCCGTTGTGTGGAGGCTTGTGGACGACACCGGTCTTCGGGTGCAGCCGGGCGAGTACACGATGAGAGCAGTCCTCCGTCTCGATGGAAGTCAGGTCCGCTCCCAGGACGCTCGGGTGGTAGTGACGCCGTCGTAGGGGGCGCAGTGCTGACTACTCCGATGCCCGTGCCGGCCGATGCTCGAGCACGTTGCGAGCGAGGAATCAATCCGTGATGCAGCGCGTCACCTTCGTTCCAGTCGCGCCTGTACGTTCGTGGTGAACGTCCGGAAGTATCCGAGATTCGACAAGGTTCATAACTGCCGCGTGGTGTAGGGTATCTATCTGAGGAAATCAGAATGAATTCCAACGCAGCACTGATTGTTACTGCGATGATCTCGCTTCCTTGGGTTACGTCAGTCAGAACGGGAACGGTGGCGCCGTCTTATACTTGCGCGAGCTCAACGTCGGTGCCGTCGGTGGCATTGAAGAACTACGCCGTGAGGCTTGTCACTGCGTCATCTGACACAGCATTAGTCGCGCAACGTGTCGCATATGGCTTGCCCTCTGGGACGGCGAACACTGTGTCGATCATCACTACTCTCGCAACCTGCAAGAGTGCGGGCGCTGCATATCATTCCCTGCTTTACAAGGCGGGCGGTATTGCGCCGAATAGAGCGATGGTAGTCATCAAGGTTGGCAACACTCGCTACATCCTTTTAGACCCAAGCGAGAAGCGAGGTGAGTTCCAGGTGAATGTTGTCACCGATGCGCAATGGGCTTCTGTTGCGATGTTCACGTCCTAACGCGGGCCGTCGGAAGAGCGTTTCTTGGTTGGATGTGTCCACATGGGTCTCCGTCGGTTCTGCCTCAGTTGAAAGGCGACGGCCAGCCGCTCTATCCCGTGCGCCCGGAGGTTTCATGAGTTGACCGACCAGCAAGCAGAAGGCACGCCGGCTGTTCACGCCGGAGGACAAGGCGACGATCCTGCGGCGCCATCTCGTCGACAAGGTCCCCCCACCGGTCTCATTCTCGCTGACCCGGGACAGATCCTTTCAACGAGAGTCCGCGTTGAAAACGACATCTGAAGCCGAGCGCGCGCGACAAAGGCTACGGAAGCGCTCGCGGAGAGAACTCGATATGACTATGTTCCGCCCACATGTGCCGTGCAGGCTCGGCAAGTCCGTGCTGGTCGCAATCGTGACGTGGCAATGCCTGGGTTGTGGCGATTCGAGCGTGACATCAGCGCCGTGCCCCAGACCTTCATTCACGCTCGTGCCGGCGCTCGATACGCTCGTCATCGGTGCGCGCCGAACGTTCGCCGTAGGACCGGAGCTCTCCCCGACGCATGGAGTCGTCAGGTGGACGACTTCAGACCCCAAGGTCGTGACCGTTGACCAGTCTGGCGTGGCGATGGCGATGTCGTCCGGGCGTGTGGAGCTGCGGGCGATCGACGCAGGGTCGCCAGCGAACTGCCCGGACCAGTGGTACGGAGCACTCGTCGTTCGCTGAGGCAGTCGTTAGGCGATACGGCACCTCACCGCCCTTCCAGCCGCGCCTTCACGTCCTTGAGGATCCGCGCCTCGAGCAACCCCGTCGAGCCGCACGCCGACGGCGCGGTCGACACACCGCTCATGTCCTGCGCCTCCGCCGTGAGACCGGTCCCCACGAGCGACTTCCCTTCGCCCGCCGGCTGCACGAACGTCACCATCGCCACCTGCAACCGCCACTGGTCGGCGTTGGGGCCGGTGATTCCCTGGCCGCAGTTGAGGTACGTCGAGAGCAACGCCCCGCCCAGTGCGTTGTTGGCGCGCATGCGCAGCGTCCCCAACTGCCCCGCCGACGAATCGCTCCAGTCACGCGGAATCTTGAGCGCGGCGTACGCGGCACGCACCGCCGCAAACACCTGCGCACTCGGCGCCGCAACGGTATCGCGCGTGCTGACCAGCGTGTCCAGGAAGACCTCGACCGGGTACGAGCGGAACTTCACGTGCGGGCGCGCGGGCCGGCCCTGCGCCTGCACCGCGCCACTCGAGACTAAGCACGCGAGCATTCCGGCGAGCGCGCTCACCAACCGCGAACGGCGCGCCCCCCGCGCACAACGCGTCCACCGCGCACGGCCCGTCCACCAGCCTCGAAGTCCTTCCATCCTAAAAGCTCCCCCCCAGCAGTACGGCGTTGGCAAAGATCGGCAACATCCCGCGATAGAGATCGCGATAGACCGGGTCGTGCGCAAAGGCAATCACCCGCCCGCGCCCGGCGCGCTCCGTCCACAGGTATGGCGTGAGCGCCACCTTGGCCGGCATCTCCGGCCAGAAGTACCCCGACAGGCGCACCCGGTTCTCGGCGGCAAAGCGAATCACCGCCTCGCCCGCGCTGAGATCCTTGGGGACGGTGAGGATGCGATCGGAGTTGGCGAAGACCGGGATCTCCCCCGCGTCCACGCCGGCCATGAGCGGCGACAGCGTGTCGAAGGTCGCGCGCGCCAGCACCCCCGGCAGCCCCGCCGGCAACGGCGCCCCGCCTGACGAGTCGGCGCGCGTGGAGTCGCGCTTGATGCGCGTGCGCACGAGCCCAACGCGCTCCTGCGCCAGCCACGCCGTAGCCCCCTCCAGCGTGATGAGCACGCCACCGCCACGCACCCACTCCGCCAACCGCGAGCGCCCCGCATCGCCCAGCGCACGATCGAACGCCGCCCCCTGCACGGACGGGATCACGATCACCGTGAAGCGATTGATGTCGCCACCGGCCAGGAAAGCCGCATCCACGAGCGTGCTTGGGTAGCCGATGCGCTGGTCGAGCGCATACCAGGCGAAGCCGAAGGCGTTCCCCTGGATGGGGGGCGCGCCGACGAGTGCCACGCGCGGCGCCGGCACCGGCACCACCGAGTTGGAGCCCAGGTCGGTCCCCTCGTCCACGCCGGCAGATGCAATGGGGACAACCCGCGCCCCCGCCTCGGCGGCGCGCGCCGCGACCACGTCGTGCACGTCGCCTCGGTTCACCGCCACGCGCACCACAAAGGCGCCGCGCGCGAATCGTGCCCCTCCGGACGTGAAGGACTTGGGCGCGAACCACACACGCACCGAATCGCGCAGCAGCGTGGCCAGCAACCGCACGCTCGCCTCGCTCCCCGGCTCGAAGGCGTAGGCGTAGCGGGCACGCGCCACGGCTGGCATGGCCTCGCGCGCCAGCGTCGTTACCGGCGTTGCGCCTGGCGGCACGCTGCGCACCCACCAGGCGCGCACACGGTACGCCATCGGCATCGACCAGGCGGTGATGTCATAGAAGCGATTGCGCTGCCCCGTGCGCCGCAACTCCAGCTCGAACTTGATGAACGCCGAGTCGAGCTCCGCGTCCGGCTCGAGGAGCGCCTTGGCCAGGTGCCCCTGCGGCTGCGAAAAGTCCACGACGTAGCTCCCCGACTTCACGCGCGCCGGGCCGCTGGCCAGCGCGACATACGGCGTTCCGTCGGCAATGGTCACGTCACTCGTCAGGCGCGACACCTCGATGCCATTGTCGCGCAGCTTGGCCACCAGCGAGTCGGCGCGCCCCTGCGCATCGCGCTCGAAGACGACCGCGCGCATGGGCCCACGCGCATGCTTCGCGATTGCCTCGGCGCGCGAGGCCGCGTAGTCGCGCACCAGCTCCGTGCGCCGGCGCGCCGACGTGCGCACCGTCGCCCACTCGGCCGTGTAGTGCTCCCACGCCGCCTGGCGCAACGTGCGCAGCATCCCGTCGTTGCGCCTGACGGAACCGCCTGACGACGACGCCGACTCGAACAGCATCCCGATGCTCCCCGTCAGCATCGGCCACCCCTCGCCGTAGCCGGGATAGAACGAGTCGTACCCCTCGCGCCGGAAGTACGACCATCCGTGCTCGTCGAACGCCGCACCGTGCGCCGCCGCGAAAATGTCGAACCACTTGGCAAGGTGCGCCGGGTTGTTCTTGTTGTCCGGCTCGCGCGGCGGCGCGAAGTAGAACGACGCGCTCGACCCCTGCTCGTGCAGGTCGACCGCCACGTGCGGCCACCACTGCATGAACGTCCGCACGCGCCCGCGCGACTCGGGATGCGACTGGATGAACCAGTCACGATTGAGGTCGAAGGAGTAGTGCGACGTTCGCGGTCCCGGCCACGAACCGGCGTTGTTGAGCGCCCCGGGTTCGCTCGCCACTCCCTGCGCGCTCCACGTGCGCTCGACGTCGTGCGTGTGTCGCTCGCGCCCGTCAGGGTTCTGGTTGGGATCGATCAGCACGACGGTGCTGTCGAGCGCCAGGCGCGTCTCGGCGTCGGTGCCGGCCGCCAGTTGATAGAGGAGCCCGAGCCCGGCCTCTACTCCAGAGGCCTCGCCGCCGTGTACCGAGTGCGCCAACCAGACGATTGCCGGAAGGCGCTTGATCGCGGCGTCGACCTCACCCGGGGCTCCCCCGCGCGGATCGGCCACGCGGCGCGCGTCGCGCTGGATCTCCGACAGACGCGCCAAGTTCGCTTCGCTGGAGATGGTGAGGATCAGCATCTCCCGCCCCTCGAAGGTCCGCCCCACCGTGTCGACCTTCACGCGCCGGGAGCTCGCGGCGATGCGCTCGATGTAGCGGTTGATGACGCGCTGCGGCGTGAAGCGCGCCCCCAGTTCGTAGCCGAGGACGGCGCGTGGCGTGGGGACCGCGGGGTCGTAGCGCCCCCCGGAATCGGCAAACGCATGCTGCGCGCCGAGTGGGTGCAAGGCGAGTAGCGATGCCATTACACCGACGACAAGGAGGAGTCGCTGGGCCACTCGGGGAGAAGCGGGGGACATGTGCACGTGATTCCTCACGCAGAGGGTCGGGAAGTGGGGCACGCAGCAGGGCATGACGAGGGCACGACGCGGGGCAGGGCGCTGGGGAGGAAGCGGCGCAATACGCGGGGCGAATCTACCCGCCGCCGGACGTTGCACGCCATGCGCGCGCGGCGCATCGACGTCAGGGGAACGCTGTACGGTGCGAAGCGTTGAACGGGAAGCGTGCGCGAGGCCGCGAGCGGTGCGGTGGATGCTGCTGCGGATGTTGCGGCGGACGTTGCATCGAGTGGGACTTCGCCACGCTGGAGGGGGGAGTGACCGAGCGATAGGTTCCCTCCCGTCATCGTCCCGCAATCATTTCCCGTAGTCGTCCAGTCGCAGTCACCCGATTCTCGAGCTCATGCACACACTCACGCTGGCGTCGCACAACATCGTTAGGTGGCTCGTTCTGGGGGCCGGGCTGTGGGCCGTGGTGCGCTGCTGGAGGGGATGGCGCTCGCGCGCCGTCTGGAGCGAGAAGGACGCCGCAGCGGTGAAGCTCTTCGTGAATGCCCTCACGCTGCAGTTCATCCTTGGCGTCGTGCTCTACGCGGTGAGCCCGCTCGTTCGTGCCGGCCTGGCCGACATGGGGGCGGCGATGAAGACAGCCTCCGTGCGCTACTTCGTGGTCGAGCACGTCGTGGTCATGCTCGTCGCCATTGCGCTCGGGCACATCGGCGCGGCGAAGATTCGGCGGGCGGAAAGCGACTCGGCGCGTTTCCAGACCGCGACCATCTGGCTGGGGCTCGCCCTGGCCGCCGCGGCCGGCTTCGTGCCGTGGGATCGGCCAATCGTTCCGTCGTTCTAGGCGCGCGCAGCGCGCCTAGAACGACGAGAGGACGAGAAGACGGGAAGACGAGAAGCCTGCCCCAGCGAAGGCTGGGGACGAGAAGCCTGCCCCAGCGAAGGCTGGGGACGGGAAGACGAGAGGAGCCTACGACCGAGCCGGCGGGTGTGGCGGGGGCGGGGGGCGGGGGCGCTTGACGCCACCCGCCCTCTCTTACGAGTATTACCCTCAACATTTCAGGGTACTGTCTCGGCGCGAGCAATCGATGGAAAGGGCCCGACCCCATCTCGGTCAAGCGCCCCCGCTGCCCTCTCCCAGCCCGCCCCTCGTCTTCTCGTCTTCCCGTCTTCTCGTCTTCTAGGAAAAGTGACCCTCAGCCTGCTGCAGGGCACGCTCGACGTGCTGATCCTCAAGGCCCTCACCTGGGGTCCCCGCCACGGATACGCCGTCGCCCACTGGTTGCGACAGACCACGTCCCACGCCCTGCAGGTCGAGGACGGGGCGCTCTATACCGCGCTCCACCGCATGGAGCACCGCGGACTCCTCGCCTCCCAATGGGGGGTGAATGAGGAGAACCGGCGCGTGAAGACGTACTCGCTCACCCCCGCCGGACGCGACGAACTCCAGCAACGCAGCACGCGGTGGGCTCGCTACGTAGAAGCCGTCCAGGCAGTGCTCAGCGCCACCTGAACGCCAGTCGCAACGCATCATCGCCTTCCGGAGTCCGCGTGTCACCCTCCGACCGCTTCCGCCGCTGGATCCGACTCCCCGCGCGCCGAGCCACCATCCGCGCCGATGTCGACGCCGAGATCGCCCATCACCTCGACGCCACCGAGCGCGAACTCGTGGCGCGGGGAATGTCGCCCGAAGACGCACGGCGCGAGGCGCGCAGTCGCTTTGGCGACATCGACGACGTACGCGAAACGCTCGGTAACCTCGATCGGCACGGGGAGCGACGCCGCTCGCTCGGCGACTTCTGGCGCGGGTGGGGGCAGGACCTCGCGCGATCCGTGCATTCGCTCCGGCGAGAACCGGGCTTCGCCGCGGTCGTCGCGGTCACGCTCGCCCTGGGCCTGGGCGGGAACGCGACAATGTTCCGCGTCCTCGACCGCGTCCTCCTGCGCCCCGCGCCGCACGTGCGCGATGACGGATCGCTCTCACTCCTCTACTTCCAGCGCGAATCGCCCGAGTTCGGCCGCGTCACGTCGACCAGCCAGAGTTATCCCGTTTTCGCCGAGATGCGCCGTCGATTGGGCGCCGGCACCGAGCTCGCCGCGTGGTGGACATCGCCGGCCACGTCGGGTCACGGCGCCGATGCGCGCAGCATCGAGGTCAACTACGTCACCCCCAACTTCTTCGACGTGCTCGGTGTGGGCCCGTGGCAGGGGCGCGTCTTCGGGAACGGTGACTGGAAGGCGGAGGGAGAGCCCGGCGTTGTCCTCACGAACAGCTTCGCGATGTCCCGCTTTGGCTCGGGTGCTGCCGCCATCGGGAAGACGCTCGAGATCGACGGCGGCACCTTCACCGTCATAGGTATCGCCCCGCCCGGTTTCGTTGGCCCCATCCTGCGCCATGTCGACCTCTTCGCCACCATGCAGTCCGGGGTGGAACGGATCGGCGCGAACTGGGAGACCAACCGCGACATGCGCTGGCTCCAGATGGTAGTGCGCCGTGCGCCGGGAGTGGCTCCAGAACAGCTTGGCGCAGTTGCCACGGCCGCCGCACGCGACATCGCTCGCGCGCTCGTCAAGTCCGACACGGCGGCAACCGTCATCGCCGGCTCCATCATCCCCGCCAAGCGACCCAACGGCAACCGCAGCGTCCAGGTCACGGTCTGGCTCTCGGGTGTCACGTTGCTGGTGCTCTTAGTCGCCTGCGCGAACGTGGCGAACCTGATGCTCGCCCGTACCATTCGCCGGCGGCGCGAGCTGGCCGTACACCTCGCGCTCGGCGTTTCGCGCGCGCGAGTGACGCGGATGCTCCTCACCGAATCGGTCATCCTGGGGATTCTGGCGGCGGGGCTCGCCATAGTCTTCGCGACATGGGGGGATGGGATACTGCGCAGCACGCTCTTGCAGGACATGCCGTGGGAAGGTGGGGCGATTGATACGCGCACGGCGGGCTTTGTTGCGCTCCTGGCGCTTGTGGCGGCGACGCTCGCCGGCGCCGTCCCTGCCTTTGTCGCCGCCCACACACCGCTCCTGGAATCTCTCAAGACGGGGGCGCGGGACGGGGGAGGGCGGCGCGGACTGCTGCGGAGCGCCCTGGTTGTGGTCCAAGGGACCCTCTCCGTCATGCTCCTGGTGGGGGCCGGGTTGTTCGTGCGCTCGTTCCAGCGCGCATCGTCGCTCGACCTCGGCTTTTCCCCCGCGAACGTCTTCGTCGCCTCGCCCGAGCTGGGGTCAATCGCCCGGACGCCCGAAGAGCTGGAGGGGCGATGGCGCGCGCTGGAGCAGGATGTGCGCGCCCTTCCGGGCGTGGTGAGCGTCGCGCAGAGCATCACCGTCCCCTTCGAGTCGCAATGGACCAAGCCCATCGTCGCCAACGGTGACACCGTGGCGCCAATGAAGGGGGGCGGACCCTACGCGAACGGCGTGAGCCCGGACTACTTCGCGACGATGGCCACCTCGATCCGGCGGGGTCGCGCGTTCACTGCCGCCGACCGCAAAGGGTCTCCCCCCGTCGTCCTCGTCAATGAACAGATGGCCGCGCATCTCTGGCCCGGGCGGGATGCCTTGGGCCAGTGCGTGGAGATGGAAGAGACTCGAGGGTGCGTGACCGTCGTTGGCATTGTGGCGGACCAGCGCATCGAGCAGCTCGCCGGCGACGCGCCGGCGCACTACTACCAGCCGATCGGGCAGTGGTCGGCGGAATGGCGCGCGCTGCTGGTGCGGGTCGCCGAAGATGGCGGGGCAAACGCCAACGACATTCGGCGAGCGATCATCGCGCGAGAGAGTGCCCTTCCGTTCGTCCCAGTGCGCGAGCTGTCGTCCATCATCGACGAGCAACTGCAGCCGTGGCGGCTAGGGGCGACGCTTTTCGCCCTGTTCGGAGCCCTGGGACTCGTCGTCGCCGCGCTCGGCCTGTACAGCGTCATCGCCCACGACGTTGCCCAGCGCGGGCACGAGATTGGTGTTCGCCTGGCACTCGGCGCCCGCCGGACCGACGTCGCGCGGCTGGTGGTGCGTCGCGGAATTCGCCAGGCGCTGGCCGGCGTGGCGGCGGGACTGGTGCTGGCGGCGGTGGTGAGCCGTCGCTTCGCCGAGCTGCTGTTCCGGACGTCGCCGGGGGATCCCGCGGTTTACGGGGGGGTGGCGCTCATCCTCCTGGTGGTTGCGCTCGCTGCGACGCTCCTGCCGGCGCGCCGGGCGTCGCGTGTGGAGCCGGTGGAGGCGCTGCGGGGGGAGTGAAGTTAGGCCCCCCTCAATTTGGGGTCAGAGTCACCGAGAATTTGGTTCGGTGACTCTGACCCCAAATTGAGGTGCGCCTAATTCATTCACGCTTCATCTGCGGAACCCACCCCCCCGCGCCGCTACTTTGTGGCATATGCGCGCCCTGGTCATCGTCGTTCGACTCCTCCCGCTCTTCGTCTCGGTGCTCCGCGACGTGCGGCGGTGGATCTGGTGGGGGGCGCCGGCGGTGCGAGATGCGGCGTTCCACGAGCGGCGCGCGCTGCACCTCCTGGAGACCATCACCGCACTCGGTCCCACCTTCGTGAAGATGGCGCAGATCTTCGCGTCGCGGGCCGACCTCGTTCCCGAACCCTACGTCTCGCGCCTGACGTCGCTCCAGGACTGCGTGAAGCCCGTGCCCACGCCGGCCATCCGCGCCGAGGTGGAACGCGCGTTCGGGACGCGCATCGGGGAGCTGTTCGAGCGCTTCGACGACGCGCCGATTGCCGCTGCCTCGTTAGGCCAGGTGCACCGGGCGCGCTACCGGGGCGAGGAGATCGTGGTCAAGGTCCTGCGCCCCGGCGTGGAGCAGCTCGTCGCCAAGGACCTGAGCGTCGCGGTCCCGCTCACGCGATGGCTGGCGCGGCGCTTCCCTAACGCGCACATGCGCAACGCGCGCACGGTGATCGAGGAGTACTCGTCGAAGATCGGCGAGGAGATGGACCTCATCCTCGAGGCGTCGTATGCGCGGCGCGTGCGAGACAACTTTGCCGGCCACCGCAAGGTCGCCATCCCGCGCGTGATCGAGACACTCGTCACGCGCCGCGTGCTGGGGCTCGAGTACATGGCGGGGGTGCGCATCGATCGCGTCGAGGTGCAACCGGGGGGCCAGGCGCACGACCCGCGCGGCGTGGTGAGCATCGTCATGGAGCTGTACCTCCAGATGATGCTCATCGACGGGCTCTTTCACGCCGACCCGCACCCCGGCAACCTCCTCTTTTCACCTGACGGGAAGGTCGTCCTTCTCGATTTCGGGATGGTAGTCGATGTGCCGCGCGAGCTGCGCTGGCACCTCGTGACGACGGTCTTCGCCGCGATCCGCCGCGACACCGACGGCGTCATCGCCGGCTTCGAGCGCATGGGCTTCGTCGAGCCCGGCTCCGACATGATGAAGATCCGCGAGCTGGCCGACGCGCTGATGAAGCTCGCCTACGAGAAGACGACAACGCAGGAGCGCATCGCGCTGCTCGCCGACCAGGTGATGGCGGTGATCTACGACTTCCCCATCCGCCTGCCGAGCGAGATGGTCTACTTTGCCCGCACCGCCGCGCTCATCGAGGGGTTGGGGACGCGCTACGACGCGCGCTTCAACGCGATCATGTTTGCCTCGCCCATTGCCGTGCGCATGCGCTCGCGCATCATGGCGTCGCTGAGCGACGAGGCGGGGAAGAGCCCGGTCGACATGGCGACGGTGGTGGGTGCCGCGTTAGGCCATGCGGCGGGGCTGGCGGTGAAGGCGGGGCGGGAGTTCCTTTCGCGCCTTTTCGCGGCGGCGCCGGGCGGGGCCGGGGCGACGGTGCGCGATCTGGTGCCGGTGGTGCCGATCGAGACGCGGCGCGGAAGCGGATTGCCGTCAGTTGCAAACAGCAGTCGTCAGGAGCCACCTGCTCCCCCGTTGCCCGAGCGGACGCTCGCTGCCGGTGATTAGACACCGGTCCGGGTCGTGACCAGCGATCAAGCCGCGTCGCCCACGTCGTGGTCGTTCCGCGGGGCACCCGTGATGTCGCGCTCCGTGATGTTCGGCATCATCCTCATGATCCTCGCCGAATCAGTGGCGGTGCACGCCCTGGTCTACGCGCGCTGGCCGATGGCGTCGCTCGCGCTCGTGGCCTGCAACGTCCTCACGGTGTGGTGGATCTCGCGGGAGGGGAGCGCCGAGTCGCGCATTACGCTGTTCGCCGATCGCCTGGAGGTGCGGCATGGGCGCTCGACGCGGGCTGACTTTCCGCTGGCGATCGTTGGAGATGTGCGCGTCCCTACGTGGCAGGAGGTTCCGCAGGCGGGGACGGTGGGGTACCGCGCGCTGTCCGGCGGCGACGATCCCAACGTCCTGCTCACGTTCGAGGCGCCGGTGTCGTTGCGGCTGGCCATGGGGGCCCGGCGGGGCGTGCGGGTGCTGGGGTTGCGCCTGGAGTCGCCGGAGGACTTCGTATCGGCGGTGCAGCGCGCACGAGGCTGAACGTGTCGGTCGCCGTTCCTTTCGGGGTCGGCGTCCACCGTGAAGACCGATGCGAGCCGGAAATGGGGTCATCCCCAATTGGGGTCAGAGTCACCGAGAATTTGGTTCGGTGACTCTGACCCCAATTGGGGATGACCCCAACTTGATCGGTGAACTATTTCGCCACCACCCGCGGCGACGGCGTCCGCATCCGCACCAAAATCCCCGACGCCCGCCGGCTCGCGATCGACCCCTTCGGCGACCACCGCCGCGGACTCGGCAGCACCGCCGCCAATCGCGCCGACTCCTCACGCGTCAGCCCCTTCGCCGACTTCCGGAAATGTGTCCGCGCCGCCATCTCGGCCCCGAACACCCCATCCCCCCACTCAGCCAGGTTGAGATACAGGTCGAGGATCCGCTCCTTCGACAGGCACAGCTCCAGCACCACCGTGAACCACGCCTCCAGCCCCTTCCGCACGTAGCTCCGCCCCTCCCACAGAAAGAGGTTCTTCGCCACCTGCTGCGTGATGGTCGACGCGCCGCGCAGCCGCCGCCCGCGCCTGGCACGCTCCAGTGCATTCTCGATCTCCTCGAAGTCGAAACCGTTGTGCAGGTAGAAGCGATCGTCCTCCGACGCCAGCACGGCTCGCCGCAGGTTGTTCGAGATCGCATCGTGCCCCACCACGTCGCGCCTGGGGTAGACGGGGCGCTTTCCCTCGAACAGGCGCTGCACCGCACGCCGCAACATCACGGTCGTGGTGAACGGCTGGACAAAGTTGAGCGGGAGGACGAGGACAAACGGCCCCGCGACGACCAGCAGGGTGCCGAGAAGCGCCCATCGCCGCGCGCGCTGCCAGATCGATCGCTTGGGGCCGGTAGCCATAGCGGCGGGAAAGCTCCAGACCCACCACGCCCTCAGCAAGTCCCGCGACGTGACACGACCGCCTCCTCGGGGTACACTCGGGGTACGGTCGAACCGCGATATACGATCCCCCGGCACCTCCATTCCCCCGCACTTCATCGAACCCGTCATGCGCTTCCCGCGCCTCGCCGTCTCCGCGCATTCCGCGATCTCCGCGCTCGCCGCGCGCTCCGCGCTCGCCACGCGCTCTGCCCTCCACACGCTTCCCGCGCTCGCCCTCATCAGCGCAGCGCTCCCCGTCAACATCGCGCACGCGCAGCGTGTGCGCCCCGGTATCGAAGTCCTCGTCACCGACTCGATTCACCTCATCAAGGGGAAGCGCGTCGGCCTCATCACCAACCACACCGGCCTCGGCACGACGGGCAAGACGTCGATCGACATCCTCTACAACACGCCGGGCGTGAAGCTCACGGCGCTGTATGGTCCCGAACACGGGATTCGTGGCGTCGCACGCGCCGGCGACCACATTGCCTCCACCGTCGACTCGGCGACCGGGGTCCCGGTCTACTCGCTCTACGGCGAGACGCGCGTCCCGACGCCGGAGATGCTCAAGGACGTGGACGTCCTTGTCTTCGACATCCAGGAAGTCGGCGCGCGCTTCTATACCTACCAGTGGACGATGGCGCTCAGCGCCGAGGCGGCGAAGGGGAAGAAGTTCATCGTCGCCGACCGCCCCAACCTGGTGCGTGCCGACATCTTCGAGGGGAACGTGCTCGACCCAAAGTACCGCTCGTTCGTCGGCTGGTATCCGGTCTCGACGCGCTACGGGCTCACGGTGGGTGAGCTGGCGCGCTACCTCGTGGGGACGGGCGAGCTCAAGGCCGACATCACGGTGGCCCCGATGCAGAACTACCGGCGCAACATGTGGTGGAACGAGACGGGACTGGGCTGGGTGAATCCCTCGCCCAACATCCGCTCCGGCGATGCGGCGGTGCTGTATACGGGGACCTGCTACTTCGAGGGGACGAACATCAATGAAGGGCGCGGGATGACGCAGCCGTTCCAGATGATCGGCGCCCCCTACCTCACCGATGCCGGTGCGATTGCCAAGGCGATGAACGCGATGAAGCTCCCCGGCGTCGTCTTCGACTCCACGTCACAGGCGGTGGAGAAGGGGTACAAGCACGGCGGGCTCACGGTCCCGGTGATCGTGATGGTGGTGAGCGACCGCGACAAGGTGAAGCCGCAGCAGGTGGGGCTCATGCTCATGCGCGAGATCTACAAGCGCCATCCGAAGGAATTCCAGTGGCGCACGTCGTCGATCGATCGCCTGGCCGGCGGCCCGCGCGTGCGCGAGGCGGTGGAGAAGGAGGGAGGGGTGGAGGCGCTCCTCCCGGTCATGGAGCGTGAGGCCAGGGAGTTCGAGGCCAGGACCCGGCCGTTCTGGATCTACAAGTAGGCAGCAGGACGTTGCGCCTGGCGACCTCGCGCCGCCAGGCGCCTCAACGCGCCGTAAGGCGCCTCAACGCGCCGTCAGGCTACTCCAGCCGCAAAGCTTCGGTGGGAGCCACGCGTGCCGCCCGCAGGGCGGGGATCGTCATCGCCACCACCGAGGCCACGAGGACGAGCGTCGCCACGGCGAGGTAGGTGACCGGGTCGCTTCGCGTGACGCCGAAGAGGAGCCCCGTGACCAGCCGCGAGGCTGCGGCGGCGCCCAGCAGCCCGAGGGCGGTCCCGGTCGCCGCCAGCCACACCCCGCCGCGCACCACCAGCCCCGCGGCGTCGCCACGCGTGGCACCCAGCGCCAGGCGAATCCCGATCTCGCGCCGGCGCTGCGACGTGGAGTAGCTCAGCACCCCGTGAATGCCGACCAGCGCCAGCAGCAGCGTGAGCGCGGCGAACGCCCCCAGCACCACGGTGGTGAAGCGGCGCGAACCTAACGAGGCCTGCAGCGTCTCGCGCAGCGGCTCGACGCCGTGGATGGCCAGTTGCGGGTCCACCGCCCAGATGACGCGTTGCACCTGGGGGGCCAGTTCGGACAGGCTGCGCGTACTGCGCACCAGAAGCGCGCCCGACACCACCGGCGCCTGCGCCACCGAGGCGTACACGGCCGGCGGCGCCACTTCGGCCGGTCCGCGCACGTGCTCATCGCCGACCACGCCCACGATGCGCCGCGTGATCCCCCAGAAGCGGATGTCCTGCCCCAGCGGATCGCGCCCCTCGAAGTAGCGGCGCGCGGCCGCCTCGTTGATCACCGCCACCAGCGGGGCGCGCGCGTCGTCGCCATCGCCTAACGATCGCCCGCGGCGCAGCGTGCCATGCATCGTCGCCAGGTAACCGGGCGTCACCTGGCGCACGGAAATCTCCGGCCAGTTGCGAGCCTCCGCCTCGCGCCCCACCACCACGAACGAGTTGGTGAAGCCGGCGTCGAGCGGATGCGACGAGGCGATGGCGGCAGCCTCCACACCGGGAATGCCGCGCACGCGCTGCAGCACCTCGCGCGTAAAGGCGTGCGTGGCCGGCCAGTCGGGGAAGCGCTTGATGTCCTGCGGATAGCGCGCGGCGGGCAGGGTGAACTCGGCCTTGAGCACGCCGTCGGCGTCAAAGCCGGGATCCACCCGCAGCACGGACCAGACGCTGCGCAGCATCAGCCCCGCGCACAGCACCAGCATCACCGACATCGCCAGCTCGCCCACCACCAGCCCCTCACGCAGGCGACGGCGGGTGACCCCGTGGCTGGTGCCGCGCCCCTCGCCCTTGAGCGTGTCGTTCACGTCGACCTTGAGCGCCTGCCACGTGGGGAGGAGCCCGAAGGCGAGTCCCACCAGCACCGACGTCGCCAGCGTGGCCAGGAGCACCGGCGCGTCGATCTGCACTGCATCCACCCGCGGCACATCGCTGGGAAGGAACGGGATGAGCGCACGCAGCGCCGCCCAGGCGAGCGCGACCCCCAACGTTCCCCCAACCATCGACAGCAGCAACGATTCGACGAGGAATTGTTGCCCCAAACGCGAGAAGCTGGCGCCCAGCGCCGCGCGCACCGCCACCTCGCGCGCACGCGCGGCACCGCGCGCCAGGAGCAGGTTGGCCACGTTGACGCAGGCCACGAGGAGCACCAGCGCCACCGCGGCGAGCAGGAGGTAGATGACGGGACGCACCGGGGCGAAGACCACGTCCTCCAGCGATTCGAGCAACACGCCGCGCCCGGTGTTGGAGCGGTAGTCCTTCTCCAGCCGAGCGGCGACGCGCGTGAATTCGTCGCTTGCCGTGGCGAGCGACGCACGATCGGAGAGGCGCCCCACCATGAAGAACGGGTGCGTGTCGCGCGGATACGACGCCTCGCTGGCCTGCATCGGGATCCACGCGTCCACGTCGCCTACGCCCGAGTACGGGCCGTGATACGCCGCGCGCGCGTGCACCTGGTCCACGGCAAAGTCGGCACCCGCGGGGACGATGCCGATCACCTGGCGCGGGGCATCGTCGAGGCGAATGGTCGTGCCGACAACCGCAGGATTGCCGCCGAAGCGTGCGCGCCAGAATCGCTCGCCGAGGACGACAACGGGCGCCGCACCGGGGACATCATCGGTAGCGGCCATGCTGCGGCCGTGCAGCGTCCCGACGCCCATCAACGCGAAGTAGCCGTGCGTCACCGCCATCGTGGCGAGGCGCTGCGGCTCGCCGCGCGCCGGCGTGAAGTTCGACTCCAGCCCGGTGAACGCGGCCATCGACGCCATCGTGCGCGACTCGGCGGCAAAGTCCACGTAGTCGGGCCACGACCCCGGCTCACGCGTGGTCCCGCTCACGCGGTCGGTTTCCCACACGATTACCAGTCGATCGGCGGCGGGAAACGGGAGCGGGCGGCGGAGCACGCCATCAAAGACGCTGAACAGCGCCGTGTTGGCGCCGATGCCAAGGGCGAGCGTGATGACCGCGGCCAGCGCAAAGCCGGGGGAGTGTTGCAGCTGACGAAGCGCATACCGCACGTCGCGTGCGACCGTCGCGAACGGTTCGCCGCCGCGTGCGTCGCGGGCCTGCTCGCGCACCTGCTGCGCGCCGCCGAACGCGAGGCGCGCGCGACGCCAGGCTTCGTCGCGGGGCACCCCCTGTCGTTCGAAGCGCGCCGCCGACATCTCGAGATGGAACTGCGCCTCGTCCACATGCTCGCGGTCGCGCCGCGCGCCAGCGAGCACACCAGCGAGCGCCGCAACGAGCGCCCCGCGCAGTCGCACCCACCAGTCGGTGAAGGGAGTCATGGCAGGGCACCGTTCCACGCCAGGATCGCATTCACCGCCGCGGACGAGCGCTTCCACCCCCCGTGCTCGGCCACCAGGCGCCGGCGCCCGGCGGCGGTGAGCTCGTAATAGCGCGCCCTCCGGTTGCTCTCCGTGGTGCGCCACTCCGAACGAATCCACCCACCGCGCGTGAGGCGCTCCAGCGCGGGGTAGAGCGACCCCTGGTTCACCTGGAAGACCTGCTCCGACAGTTGCTCGATGCGCTGCGTGATCCCCCACCCGTGCATCGGTTCGAGGGAGATGATCTTGAGGACGAGCAGCTCCAGCGTCCCCTGCAGCATCCCGGTGCGTTCGTCGGCCATGACGTCTCCTCTCGATAGTCGAGAGAAGCGTAGGAGCCCTCCTCTCGACCGTCAAGAGAAGTGGGGACGAGACGACGGTGCGGGGCGACGAAACCCGGCCTGCGGCGCGCCCGTACGAACGGCCATGTCGTTCATGGAAGCGATTCGCCTGGCCGTTGCCCAGATCCGCGCGCAGAAGCTCAAGAGCTTCTTCACGCTGTTCGGGGTGTCGATCGGCGTCATGTTCCTCATCGCCGTCGTCTCCATCGTCGACGGGATGGGGCGGTACATGGAAGATGACCTCGTCGGGAAGCTGATCACCAAGAACTCGTTCGAGCTGCGGCGCCAGCCCAACATCAACATCGGCGACGTGGACGAATCGGAGTGGCGCTCGTGGCGCGTGCGCCCGCGCATCACCGAGGACGACGTCGAGCCGGTGACCAGTGCGCTCCCGCCCGACGTGCGCTGGTCATACGACGGGCAGGATGCGCTGACGGTGGAGTCGCGGTATGCCAACCCGCGCAAGGTCTTCGTGCAATGCGTGGACGGGCAGTGGTTCGAGATCAAGAACATGGGGTTGCAGGAGGGACGGCTCCCCACGCTGCAGGAGTACGACCTCGGGACGCCGGTGGCGATCATCGGCGAGGAGGCGCGCAAGCACTTCTTCCCGAGTGTCTCGCCGATCGGGCGCGAGGTGAAGATCGGCGGCATTCCCTACACGGTGATCGGGATCGCCGAGAAGCAGGGGAGCGCCTTCGGCATCTCGATGGACAAGTTCGTGATCGTCCCCTACAAGACGCCAGCGCATCGCCTGGTGAATCGCTACAAGGTGATTGACGGGATCACGATCCAGGCGAACAGCGAGACGCAGCTGGCGGCGACGATGGAGATCGTGCGGCAGGTGATGCGGGTGCGGCACAAGCTGCGCCCGGGCCAGCCGGACGACTTTTCGATGCAGACGGCCGATGCCGCGCTCGCCTTCTGGAAGAAGATCCAGGGGTTCCTGGTGATGGCGGGAATCGCGCTGCCGGCGATCGGGCTCCTCGTGGGGTCGATCGTGATCATGAACATCATGCTGGTGGCGGTGGCGGAGCGGACGCGGGAGATCGGGGTGCGCAAGGCGTTAGGCGCCAAGCGCCGCGACATCATGTCGCAGTTCATCGCCGAGTCGACGACGCTGGCGCTGATTGGCGCCGCCTTCGGGATTGCCGCCGGCTTCGGGTTGGCCAAGCTCATCGCCGCCTTCTCGCCGCTGCCGGCGGCGGTGGCGCCTTGGTCGGTGATCCTCGGCGTGACGGTGGGGGCCGGTGTCGGGATCATCTCCGGCGTGTACCCGGCCAGCCGGGCGTCGCGCCTGGACCCGGTGGCCGCGCTGCGGCAGGAATAGGAGGCGCGCATGGCCATCCGCGACCGCGTGACCTCGCTGAGCGAGGGGGTCCTCATTGCCGTCGACGCGCTGCGCGCCAATCGCGTGCGCGCCGCGCTCACCATTCTGGGGATCGCCATCGGCGTCTTCGTGGTGGTGGTGATGTCGGCGGCCATCCAGGGAATCAACGACAGCGTGGCGAAGGAGTTCGAGCGTGCCGGACCGACGACCTTCTTCGTCAACCGCTTCCCGATCTCGCTCGAGGGGTGCAGCGACGCCGACGACGACAGTTGCAAGTGGCGCAGCAACCCGCCGTTGCGCCTGACGGAAGCGGCCGCCATCAAGCGCCTCCCCTCCATCGAGGACATCACCATCTCCACCGGCGCCTCGGCGTCGGCCAAGTACGGCGACCGCCTTCTGTCGAGCATGCGCGTGGTGGCCTATACCGCCAACTGGCTCGAGGTCGAGGGCGGCGACGTGGTGCAGGGGCGCACCTTCACGCCGGGCGAGGAAACCAACGGCGCCCGCGTGGTGGTCATCAACGAGACCGCCGCCCAGCGCCTCTTCACCGGCGTCGACCCCATCGGGAAGGTGCTCCTGCTCAGCAAGTCGCCCTTCCAGGTCATCGGCATCTACAAGAGCCCCGGTGACTTCATGAGCGAGCCGAGCCCGCGCGCCTACGTCCCGTTCAGCGCCGGGCGCCGCTACCTCAACCTGTGGATCGACTGGATCGACTTCACCGTGAAGCCCCGCATCGGCGTCACGCGCGACGAGGCGATCGACGACGTCGTGGCCACCATTCGCGGGCTGCGCGGGCTGCGCCCGGGAAACCCCGAGAACTTCGCCGTCATCACGCAGGACAAGCTGTTCGAGACCTGGGGAAAGCTCACCGGGATCTTCTTCCTCGTGATGATCGTGCTTTCGGGGATCGGCCTCATCGTGGGTGGCGTGGGGGTGGTGGCGATCATGATGATCTCCGTCACCGAGCGCACGCGCGAGATCGGGGTGCGCAAGGCGTTAGGCGCCACGCGCGGCGTGATCCTCTGGCAGTTCCTCATCGAGGCCGCCACCCTCACCGCCATCGGCGCCGTCATCGGCCTCGTGGTGGGGTGGAGCGTCGCCGCCATCATTCGCAACGCCACGCCGTTGCAGGCGACGGTGCAACCCATGGCCATCGCCGTTGCATTCCTCGCCAGCTCACTCACGGGGATACTCTTCGGGCTGTTTCCCGCGTCGCGGGCGGCGAAGCTGGATCCGATCGAGGCGTTGAGGTATGAGTAGAAGACGAGAGGACGAGAAGACGAGAAGACGAGAGCGACCGTGCGCGACTTTAAGAGGATTCGCGCGAAGGCCGTGAACGGAGAAGCGGCGCCCCTCGGGGCGCCGCTTCTCGTCTTCTCGTCTTCTCGTCCTCTCGTCTTCTGCCCCTACGAGGCCTTAGCCACCGGCGCATTCCCCGTCGGCATCTGCTCCGCCGCCCACTGCACCGACTCGCGATAGATCCCGGGGAGCGCGGCGGGGTCGAACTTGATCAGCTCGGCCGCCTCGGCCGCCGATTCCCACAGCCCCAGCTCGTACGACTCCACCACGGTCAGCGGCCCCGCCAGCGGCCCGCTACGGTCGAGGAGCGCGGCGCGAACGTCGTCGGCCAGGCTCACGCGCTCCAGCACTTCGTTCATCGGCATGCGGAAGACGGCGTCGAGGACGGAGAAGAGCCCGATGAGGAAGAGCGTCCCCTTGTCGAAGCGCGTCTGCGGCGTCGCCATCAGCTCGCAGAAGCGCGCGCGTTGCACGGCCTGGCGCACGAGTTCGTCGTCGGTGCCGCGCTTGCCCGTGCGCGCCGTCGCCGAGGCCAGCGCCAGCCAGCGCACCACGTTGTTGCGCCCCACCAGGCGCAGCGCATGGCCGATCGACGTGATCCCCCGCCCGCCTAACGCGGCTGAGTTCACGATGCGCAGCAGCTGGTAGGTGATGCCCGGGTCGGACGAGATCACCGCCTCCAGCTCTCGCTCCGGCGTGTTAGGGTCGCGCGCCAGCGACAGGAGGCGCAGCGCCGCCGCGGTGCTCCCCGGCAGCTCGGCCGACGGGAGCGGCTCGGGACGCGAGAAGTGCGGGCCCTGGAACCCCTCGAACCCCAGCGACAGGCACGCCTTGTACAGCTTCAGGTCGAGGACGTGATCGGCAATGGCGCGCTTGCCCTGCCGCTTGAGCGCCGAGACCATCGGCCCCAGCGTCGCCGGATTCTGGCAGCGCAGGTCGACACGCACCGCCTTGGCGTGCGCCAGGTACGTCAGAATCGGTGCCCCCGGCGTCTTCGGAAGCTCGAACTCGTCCAGGACGATGGTCACCCCGCGCCTGGCCAGCTCGGCGACGGCTTCCACCAGCGCACCATCGGCCGGGAGGTCGGGGGGGAGGAGGACAACCAGCGACCCGGGATCGGGCGCCTCGAAGATCCGCCCCTCCAACTGCTGCTGGCTGGCGCGCACGTACGCGGGAAGCCCCCCGCGCAAGAATTCGAACGACCCGCTCAGGTAGCTGCGAGCGAACGGGTCGCCCCCGTCCTCTGGATCGCGAAAACGCAGCTCGTATCCGACGGCCGAGTCGGATCGATCGAAGACGGGCTGGCGTACGAGGAAGATTTCGGACATGAAGAGAGGGCGGAGCGTGCCTCATCGAGTATCGACCGGCAGCACGTCGTCCTGCAGCGTTGGAAACGGCGCGCCCACGGCTCCCCGGGGTTCCCGGGCGATGGTTACCGCGACGGTCTGCTGGCCCCTCAGCCAGGCCTGGCACGACAGGGCTGGCGAAGCGAGGCTCCTTTCATGATGCTGAATCGTCAGTACAGCAGAGGTTTGATCTTCCGAGACTATCGACGGAACGCCTGCTGACTCCGCTCGCGCGATCGACGAGCCTTTCTCGACCTTCCACGCAATGCCGCAACCACTGTCTCCCATGGCACTTGGCGTCCTCGCCCTCGCGGCGGGTGCGCTCATTGGGCTCCTGGTGGGCGCGTGGTGGCGTCGCCGGGCGACAGCGCCGGCGCCGCGCGCAACCCCGGCCGAAGCGACGTTCCGCCCGGATGGGGGCGAGCGCGTGCGGTCGCAGGCGCTGGAGGCGGTCTCGGAGCCGGTCCTCGTGGTGGGGGGCGACGGCCGTATCCTGGAGTGCAATGCGGCGGCGCTCACGCTGCTCGATCGCCATCGCCCGGCGGTGAGCGGGGCGGAGGCGGCGACGATCCGGAAGCTGGTCTCGCCGAGCGGGATCGAGATCGCGTGGCGGGAGCTGGTGGAGGCGCGCTCGCCGTGGACGGGTGAGGCGCACGTGCGCCTACCCGACGAGAGCCGGCGCGCGATGGCGGTGCGGTCGGTGCCGGTCTTCACGTCCAAGGGAGAGCTGGCGGGGTTGGTGGAGGTGTACCGCGACAGCGGGACGTCGACGTCGTTGACCGCCGACCGCTTCCTGAGCGCGCTCGACGCGCTCGACGAGCCGGGCGAAGGCGACGCGCACGAGGAGCCGGCGGTGGCGGCGGAGCGCGAGCTGCGCCTCCTTGCCCTCGGCTTCGCCGAGCTGGACAAGGTCATGCGCCAGTATGAGATGTTGCTCCCGGCCATGAGCGCCGAGGATCCGTTGACCGAGGCGATTGCCGGTCTGGCGGCGGAGACAAACGAGCTGGCGGCAACAGCCGATGTGCCGCGCCTGCTGCGCGAGATCCCGCGCTCGATGACTCGTCTGCGCTCGCACCTCACGCGGCTGGCGGGTTCGGCGCCACGCGGGATGTAGCGCGCGCACTCTCACGTTAGGCACGCCGCCGGGGTGGCTGGCCGGGGCGTCGCGACGGTAGCTTACCGCTTCGCCTTGTGACCCCTCGAGGGTGGGGGGTTCGCCCGCAGAGTGCCAGACCGCAAGCCCGAGGAGTCCCGCGTGCCGATCGAAATACCTCCCTCTCCCGACGACCTCCGCGAGGCCACCTGGGAGACGCTGGCGCCGTACTACGAGGCGCTGGCCACTGTCGAGCTCACCCCCGATCGCGCCGAGGAGTGGTTACGGCGCTGGTCGGAGCTGAGCGCGGTGGTGGACGAGGCGGGGACGCTGGCGATGATCGCCTACACGTGCGATACCGCCAACGAGGCCAAGGAGGCGGCGAACCTGCGCTGGTCGTCGGAGATCTTTCCCAAGGTGGGGGAGCAGAACGTGCGGCTGGCGGAGCGCCTGGTGGCGCTGGGGTGGTCGCGCGACGACATGGCGGTGGTGCTGCGCGAGTTCCGCACCGACATCGAGGTGTTTCGCGAGGCGAACGTCCCGCTCTTTGCCGAGTTGGAGGAGCACAGCTCTGCCTACCAGAAGCTCACCGGTGGGCTGGGCGCCGAGTGGGAAGGGGTGCGCGTCACCATCCCGCAGCTGCAACCCTATCTCAAGGAGCTCGACCGCGGCGTGCGCGAGCGTGCCTTCCGGCTGGGAGCAGCGGCGTACCTTGCGCACCACGCCGAGCTGGGTGCGCTGTTCGACACGATGTTCGCGCTGCGCCAGCGGATTGCGCGCAACGCGGGCTTTGCCAACTTCATGGAGTACGCCTTCCGGGCCAAGCACCGCTTCGACTACACGCCGGATGACTGTGCGCGCTTTCATGCGGCGGTGGAGGCCACGGCGGCTCCCGCGGTGGAGCGCCTGATGGCGCACCGGCGAGATGCGTTAGGCGTGGAGGCGGTTCGCCCGTGGGACACGCTGGTGCAGCTGGAGAGCGACCGCCCGGTGCGCCCCTTCCACGACGTCACGGGGTTCGTGGAGCCGGCCAAGCGCATCTTCGACGCGCTCGACCCCGAGTTGGGGATGCAGTTCCGCGAAATGGCCGACGCCGGGCTCCTGGACCTCGAGAGCCGGCCGGGCAAGGCGCCGGGCGGTTACTGCACCAAGCTCCCGTGGCGCGGGCGGCCGTTCATCTTCATGAACGCGGTGGGGGTGCCCGACGACGTGAACACGCTGGTGCACGAGGCGGGGCACTCGTTCCACGATTTCGCCGCGCACCGGCAGCCGTTCATCTGGCTGCGGGGGACGGGGCACGAGGCGGCCGAGCTGGCCTCGATGTCGATGGAGCTGCTCGTCACGCCGCACCTCACCGCCCCCACCGGCTACTACACGCCGGCCGAGGCGCGCGCGGTGGAGGTGGAGAATCTCGAGGATGTGCTGAGTTCGCTGGTGCACATTGCCAGCGTGGACGCCTTCCAGCGCTGGATCTACACCAGCGGCGAGGGGCATGACGCGGCGGCGCGCGACGCGGCCTGGTTGCAGCTGCGAGCGCGCTTCGAGCGCGGCGTGGACTGGTCGGGGCTCGAGCGCGAGCGCGTGGCACGCTGGTACCGTCAGCTGCACATCTTCGAGTACCCGTTCTACTACATCGAGTACGGCATCGCGCAACTGGGCGCGTTGCAGCTGTGGCGCGACGCACAGGTCGACCCCGCGGGCACCATGCAGCGCTACAAGCGCGCCCTCGCCCTGGGGGGGACGCGCTCCCTCCCCGAGATCTACGCCGCCGCCGGCGCCCGCCTCATCTTCGACGAGGACGGGATGCGCGAACTGGTGCAGGCGGTGGAGGCGCGCCTGGCCGAGTTGCGCGGCGGCGGGAGCTGACGCAACTGGGCCGATTCCCGCTGCTCACGCCCGCTGCTCACGCCCGCTACTGTGGCTTCTGGACCGACTTCCCCGGGTCGCGCTCGACGCCGATGGTGTAGTCGGTGGCCAGCGCCGCCACCGTCCCGATGGCCGCCCAGAACGGGAGGAGCGCGGCCCCGGCAATGCCGGCCGTGAGCGGGAGGTCGAGCAGGGTGCGCCCCTGCGGATTGCGGATCACGATACGCCGCACGTTCCCCTCGTGCAGCAGTTCCTTGATCTTGGCCTTGAGGTTGCCGCCGGCCACCTTGATCTCTTCCATGGTACCTCTCCGGTGGGAACACGCCGGCGCGGAACGCCTGCGCCGGCAAGCTAGGTCGGCTCGTTTCGCCGTGCCAGCAGTCCCTACGGCTCGCCTGACGCGACGGTTCCACTGCGCCATCGCCGCGAGATGTCGTTGCCCGGGCGTAACGCGACAACAGGCCATTCACGCGTGACTTTCTGCGCCATGGCGCGCGGGATACCTTCCGGTCTACAGACCGAACGTCGCAGGAGAACGACACGATGGCCAACATGGTGGTGGCGCGCTTTGCCGAGGGGCACATGCTCAAGGGGACCAGCCTTGACGTCGACCCCGCGCGCCCCAAGTGCCACATACGCACCGACGATGGAATGCACGAGGTCAAGCTCGCCGACCTCAAGGCGCTCTTCTTCGTGAAATCGCTGCACGGCGATGCCAAGCACGTCGAGGGACGCGACATCGCCCCGGTCGACCCGCGCCTGCGCGGCTCCAAGCTCGTCGAGGTGACCTTTCGAGATGGCGAGAAGCTCGTCGGGCTCTCGATGCGCTTCCCCCCAAAGCTCCCGTTCTTCTTCCTCGTCCCCGTGGACTCGGCGAGCAACAACGTCCGCATCCTCATCAACGGGGAGCAGACGATAGGGATCGAACTCGTGGACCCGACGGCGTGAGCAGGGCGGACGGGAGACGGGAGACGGGAGAACGGAGGAGCGTCGTCGTGCGCTTCCTGGGTCTGCTCGCGCTCTCGACCGCCGTCCTGCCCCCGTGCGCTCTCGCGCAGGCGCGCACCGATCCGCCATCGCTTTCCTCGGCCCGGGTTACGGCGCAGGTGCTCGCCGGGACGGTGGCGGGGCCGGTGGCCTTCTTCGGTGCGGGGATCGCCACCAAGCGCGTGGCCCGCGCCCTTGGGGCCAACGACGACGAGGCGGGACGAGCGGCTTACGTGGGGGCGTATGCGAGCACGTGGCTCGCCACGGCCACTGTCCCGGCCCTCATCGGGCGTGACGGGAAGTTTCCGGCCGCGCTCGGCGGTTCGGCGTTAGGCGCTCTGGCCGCCGCCGGGCTCGTGCGCGTGGGCAACTGGCGCTACGACGGCGACCGGCGCGAGTGCGGCCCGCTGTGCTGGACCATGGGGGCGCTCGTCTTCGCCCTCCCTTCGATCGGCGCCACCATCGCCTACGACCAATCGCGACGCTGAGGGGTATCTCCCCGGCGCCTCGAGCGCGGGTTGCGCTCCTTCCCCGGCGCGGCTAGGGTCCATTCTCCCTCGCGCCCAATCGCCCGACTTGCCCTGCTGTCCATGACGCGTCCGTCGATCATCCTCCTCTCCGCCTTCGCCCTCGTCTTTACGCTGGCCGGCGCCGCCTCCGCGCGCCGCGACGAGGAAACGCGCCGGCACCTCGTGCCCGCGACTGCCTCCGCGAAGACGGTCATCCAGGTCTACAAGTCGCCCACCTGCGGCTGCTGCAAGGCGTGGGTAGAGCACATCAAGGCAAACGGCTTCGAGGCGCAGGTCTTCGACATCACCGATGAAGAGCTGCAGGTGCGAAAGGGGCGGTTGGGCGTGGGGCCGCGGCTCGCCTCGTGCCACACGGCGATCGTGAATGGCTACGTGGTCGAGGGGCACGTCCCCGCGGCCGACATCAAGCGCATGCTGGCCGAGAAGCCCGCCATTGCAGGGATCGCGGCGCCGGGAATGCCGGTGGGGAGTCCGGGGATGGAAGTCCCCGGTGCGCGCGCCGAGAAGTACGATGTGGTCGCGTTCACCAAGACCGGCACGACCAAGGTCTTTGCCAGTCACTGACCGGAATGATGCACGCGCGGAGATCGGGGTACCGCCCCAGCGTGACGCGCGGCGCCCGTCTCGCGGCTGCATGCGGGGTGATGCTGACGCAGGGGGCGCTGTTGGCGCTGACGGCGTGCGGCACGTCGTCGCCGGAGACGAACGGGGCGCCGCGCGCGGGGGAATCGTCCATGCCTGGCACTGAGACGCTGCTCGCCGCGCCGATGCAGCTGGCGGTGGGGGACGATTCGCTCTCGCTCGAGGTGGAGGCGTGGCGATCGTTCCAGCCGTTGCTCGACTCGGCCTCCGCCCGCCTCATTGCCGTCCTCCGCGTGAGTACCAGGGCGAAGGACAGCAGCAACGCCGGCAGTCGCGGGGTACCGGGGGCGCTTGGCGTCGATGCCGTATGGCTGGTGCGCGGGAGCGAGGTGGTGCGTGGTGAAGCGCGTGAGGAGCAGCCGCGCGAGGCGGGAGTGTCGACGGTGGAGTTCGTCCTTCGCGACGGTCCCACCTGGGCGGTGGGTGACTCGATCGACGTTGTCGTCACGGTATCCGGGGTGAGCGACGCCCCGCGCCTGTTGCGGGCTCCGCGCGTGGCGATTGCCCGCGTCGACTGACCGACTGCCTTCCCCGCGCATGTCCACCCGCCCGTGGGTCCTGGCCGAGTCGCACTGGCCGACGGTGCGCGAGGCGCGGTACGAGGTCGTCGTGCTCCCCTGGGGGGCCACCGAGGCGCACAACACGCACCTTCCCTACGCCACCGACGTGGTGGAGGCGAGCGAGGTGGCGATTGCAGCTGCCGAGCTCGCGTGGAAGCGCGGAGGGCGCGTCGTCGTCCTCCCGCCGGTCCCGTTCGGGGTGAACACGGGGCAGCGGGGCGTGCCCTACTGCCTCAACCTCAACCCCACCACGCAGCTGGCGGTGCTGCGCGACCTGCTGCAGGCCATCGAGCCGCATGGGGCGCGCAAGTTCGTCATCGTGAACGGGCATGGCGGGAACGACTTCAAGCCGCTGATCCGCGAGCTGCAACCGCACACGCCGCTCTTCCTCTCCTGCATCAACTGGTGGACGGTGCTCGACGCGTCGCGCTACTTCGCCGAGCCGGGCGATCATGCGGGGGCGCTGGAGACGAGCGCGATGCTGCACCTGGCGCCCTCGCAGGTGCGGGCGCTGTCGGAGGCGGGGCGCGGGGAGGCGCGGCGCTTCCGCATCGCGGCGTTGCGCGAGGGGTGGGCGTGGGCCCAGCGCGACTGGCCGAGCGTGACCGACGACACCGGGGTGGGGAACCCCGCCGGTTCCACCGCGGCGCAGGGCGAGCGCTTTGTGCGCGATGCGGAGGAGAAGATCGCCGGCTACTTCACCGAGCTGGCGGCGGCCGACCCGGCGGCGCTGTACGAATGACGGCGCCCGGTGGCGTGCGCGGGCGCCCGGTGCTCCTCGGCGTCTGCCATGACGCCTCGTCGTCGTTCCTGCGCGGGGCCGCCGATGCACCGGCGGCCATTCGCCGTGAGCTGCAATCGACCGCGTCCAACGCCTGGAGCGAGCGGCTGCAACTGATTGCACCCGGCGTGGCGTGGGACGACGCCGGCGATGTGGCGTTAGGCGACGACGACCCACGCGCGGCGATCGAGCAGGCGGTGGACGCGCTGCTGGCGGCGGGGCGCAGGCCGGTGGTGCTGGGCGGCGACCATTCCATCACGTATCCCGTGCTGCGCGCCGTGCGGCGACACCACCCCCGCCTCACCATCCTCCACCTCGACGCCCACAACGACCTGTATGAGTCGTTCGAGGGCGATCGCTTCTCGCACGCCTCCCCGTTTGCCCGGATCATGGAAGAGGCTCTCGCCGACCAACTGGTGCAGGTCGGGATCCGCGCCATGACGCAGCACCAGCGCGAGCAGGGCGATCGTTTCGGCGTGGACGTGGTGGACATGCGGCGCTGGGTGGCGGGCGATCGGTTCGCGCTGCGCCACCCGGTCTACCTCTCGCTCGACATCGACGTGCTCGACCCGGCCTTTGCGCCCGGTGTCTCGCACCGCGAACCCGGGGGGCTCAGCGTGCGCGAGGTGCTCTCCGTGGTACAGGGGATCGACCAGCCGATGGTGGGTGCAGACCTGGTCGAGTACAACCCTCGCCGCGACCTGGACGAAGTGACCGCACCCGTCTGCGCCAAACTCATCAAGGAGATCGTGGCGCAGATGCAACTGCGGGGCTGACGGGTTGCGCGCGGCCAGCCCTCGGCGCGTTTCTTCCGTGGTGCGGGGCGCCCGCGAGGCGGGGTGCACGCCCGTACGGCGGGGTGCACGCGCGGGAGCCGGGGAACGCGCGCTGGCGGGGTGCGACGACGGCGGGCAGAAGCGGGAGCGACCGCATTGCCGCCGTCGCACGCGGCGCCCATACTGAGGGGACGGGTGCGCATGTCGCCGCCCGCCTGACGAGGGGGCTGCGATGCACGCCATGCATGGGTCATTCGGTCGGTTGTCAGTCGTTGCCGCCGCGGTTGCCATGGCGGCGCTGGCCCTCACGGCGGGGACGGCGCGTTGGCTGCCGGCGCAGGACTTTCGCGTGGGCGGCGGGGTGACGCTACCGCGTGGCGCAAATGCCGGGCATGCGGGGAGCGAGATTGGCGGGCAGGTGCAAGCGTCGATCGAGCTGGGGCCGCGTACCAACGGGCTCGGCGTGCGCCTCGACCTCCTCTTCGCGCAGAGCGCCGCGCCGCCGCTCTCGATTGGCGAGGCGGTGGTGGCCGGGCGCACCGCGCGAACGATGGCTGCGGCCGGCGGGCTCTTCTACCGACATGAGGTGCGCGACTTTGCCCCGTACCTGCTGGCCGGCGGCGGCGCATACGGCCAGAGCGGGATGCCAGGGGTGGCGTTGGGGGCGCATGGCGGCATCGGCGTCGACTACGCCGGCGCCCGCTGGCGACCGTTTGCCGAGGCGCGCATGCATCGCTGGCGCGGCGACGGTGCGGCGGTCACGGTACAGCAGCGGGAGCGTTCGCTCATCTCGGCGCTCGTGGGGCTGCGTTTCTAGGACGTGTGTGCCTGTGGCCGGCGGGCCGTGGCCGGCACCGCGCGAGTGATTCCCCTGCCTGACGAGGATCGATGAAGGCTTCGATGGTGACGATGGCGTGGCAGCTCGACGGGTTCCGCATCGACGAGACGCTGGGCGTGGTGCGCGGGATCGTGGTGCGTTCGCGGTCGGTGTTCGGGACGATCGGTGCCGGGCTGCAAACGCTGGTTGGGGGGAACATCACCCTGATGACCGACCTGTGCGAGCGGGCGCGGAGCGACGCCTTCGCGCAGATGATTGCGCACGCCGAGGAGCTGGGCGCCAACGCGGTGATTTGCGTGCGGTATGACGCCACCGAGATCATGAACGGCGTGACCGAGGTGCTGTGTTATGGCACGGCGGTCCGCGTTTCCCCGGTTCCGCGCAGCTGACGGCGCCATGTGGCGACCGGCGCCGCGGAACCACTTCACACTACAGGAGGCACGTCGATGGGATCGCTGAGCGAGCGCGCGCAGGCGCTCATGAAGGAGCTGGAGCAGGAGCGCGACGAGCTGCGGGTGAAGATGCACCTGGCGAAGGCCGACGCGAAGGAAGAGCTGGCCAAGCTCGACACGCAGTTCGACGAGAAGATCGCCGAGTTGAAGGCCAAGGTGGCCGGGCTGGACAAGGACGGCGACGGGAGCGTGGTCGACGACCTTGGCGACGCGGCGCGTGGGCTTGCCGACGACATTCGTGGCAGCTTCGCGAAGTTCCGCGAGAAGTTCTGAGCTGGAAGGCGTGACCGACGCTGCGACGCCCGGCGCGGTGCGCATCGTGCCGTTGCGCGATGCCGCCGACGCCGAGGCGTGCGCGCGGATCATGAGCACCACCGATCCCTGGATCACGCTGGGGCGCGACCATGCGCGCTGCCTGGCGGCGGTGCAGCTGCCGACGCACGAGGCGTGGGTGGCGCTGGACGCCGACGATGCGGTGGCGGGGTTCGTCCTGCTCGTCCTGCAGGGGGCCTTTATCGGCTACATCCGCAGCATCGCCGTGCGCGCCGACCTCCGTTCGCGGGGGGTGGGGCGGGCGTTGCTCGACTTCGCCGAGCGCCGGAGCCATCGCGAATCGCCTAACGTTTTCCTCTGCGTCTCGTCGTTCAACTCGCGGGCGCGCGCGCTGTACGAGCGCTACGGCTTCGCGCTGGTGGGGGAGCTGACGGACTTCGTGGTGGCGGGTCACTCGGAGTGGCTGATGCGGAAGAGCATCGCCCCGATCACCGGCTACACGCCACCGCCCGATTCCATCGGGGCACCCTGAATCCCGAACGCTGCGTCGTGGTTTCCGGGACGGGCGATTGCGCGGCGGGGGGGCGCGCGCGGTGGGCGCGCGCGGTGGGCGCGCGCGGTGGGCGCGCGCGGTGGGCGCGCGCGGTGGGCGCGCGCGGTGAGTGACGCTCGCGCGGCGAACGGTGCGTGCGCGATGGGTGGCGCGCGCCGCTAACTGCGCTCGCGTCGCCCTGTGGCGCCTGTTCCGGGTGGTTTGGCGGGGGCGGGGGCCGGGTGACGCCGGGGAGTCGCACCCGGGAGCCGGCCGGCGGCGACGGCCGAGACCGGCGCCAATCCGGCGTTAGGCCGGCGCCGCCCTCTCCCGCCCCCCAAACGCTCCCTGCCGGAATTGCAGCGGGCGGGCCTCCGCGAGGCAACCGTCAGACGGCCGTCAGACGGCCGGCGCGGCGTGCCGAGTGCCTGCCGGGTATCTCGCCAGGCTGCCAACTGCGGGAAGCGGGTGAGCGGAAGCGGGTGAGCGGAGGCGGGACGCCGGGAGGGGGAGCGCCCCTCGTCGTCAGGCACCCTCGTGAGGCGCCGCTGTGAGGCGCCGCTGTGACCCACGCTCGTAAGGCACCAGCGTCAGGCACCCCTCGTCAGGCACCCACGTCAGGCACGCCTCGTCAGGCACCCGCGTGAGGCACCCCGCGTCAGGCGGTGCCTGACAAGTGCTGCTCCCGGTGGGGCGTCAGGCGTTCCGGAATACGCGAGTTTGTGACGGGGGCGGCCTAACGGTAGTCCTGCCTTACGCGGCGCGTGAGGCAGGGGGGGCGGTTTCGCCCATTTGGTGGTATACTAGGCGCGCCCGCCGCTCCGGCAGTTGCCGATAGCCGTTTCCTTGACAGGTTCTTCGGCAGTTGTCTCGGGCGTTCCCGGCACCTGGTTCAGTCCCACGTCGTTGACCGTCGCTCGTCAGGCGCCGGCAACCCAGCCCCAGATCCACATGGCAGCGAAGAAGGCACCCAAGAAGGCCGCAGCGAAGAAGGCGCCGGCCAAGGCGGCCAGGAAGCCGGCCGCAAAGCGGAAGAGTGGCGCCACCTCCGTCCCCGGGATCAGCCGCATCGACCAGGAGTCGACGCGGACGCACGGGTACTTCGTCCGCGTTGGCTACCATCGCACGAAGGAAGGGGCCTGGCGCCCCAAGCACCGCGCGTTCTTCGGCGACGCCGGTCACGGCGGCAAGGAGAAGGCGTTCAAGGCCGCGGTGAAGTGGCTCAAGGACGCGCAGAAGAAGTAGTCGCGTCCGAGCTCCACACGTAGTCCCGCGCCGGCGCACCCCCCCATCGATCGGGCGGGATGCGCCGGCGGCGCCTTTGCCCCTCCTTCTCGCGGCGCCTTCACGCCCTACCGGCGGCGCAACGCGCCGCCATTCCCGTCCCCCCCCGGCGTTCGCTGGGGCAGGCTATTCCCGTCTCCCGTCCCCCGTCCGTAGTCGTGCCGCCCCTCTTCCGCACCGTCGCCCTCCTCGCGCTCTCCAACGTCTTCATGACGTTCGCCTGGTACGCGCATCTCAAGAACCTCTCCACGCGCGCCTGGTACATCGCCGCACTCGCCAGTTGGGGGATCGCGCTCTTCGAGTACCTGTTGCAGGTGCCGGCCAACCGCATCGGCTACACCGTCCTCTCCCTCCCGCAGCTCAAGATCATGCAGGAGGCCATCACCCTCGCGGTCTTCATTCCGTTCGCCGTGCTCTACATGAAGACCCCGCTCAAGCTCGACTACCTCTGGGCCGCCCTGTGCATCCTCGGCGCCGTCTACTTCATGTTCCGCGCGCCAACTGCCTAACGCATCGCCGCGCCCGTCTTCCATCCCCCCCGCCCCCGCCCTCGGTTCCGGCCAAGGCGGCGCGGCGCAAGAACCCAGGGGCGCAAGCGCCGGGTCGCCCGCGCCCGAGCGCGGCGGCACCGCGTCCCCACATCCTCGACCGTAGCCCAAGCCGCACGGCGAACCACACCCCCCGGGCCTGCACGACCGCCAACACTCCGTAGATTTCTCCTCGCGCCGCTCGTCACCGCCGCTCGTCACCGCCCTCCGCCGCCCACCACCGTGCCGATCTTCCAGAAGTCGATCTTCAGGACCGAGTGCGACGAGTGCAACCTCCCGTTCGCCGTCAACACGGGCGGCGTGTGCGAGAAGTGCCGGCGCATCCTGTGCCCCAAGCACCTGCACGGCTCCATCACCCACAAGCTCCTCATCGCCTTCGGCGCGAAGATCGTCTGTGTGCGCTGTCGCGCCGGCGAGACTCCCGCGCGCCCCGCCGCACCCGGGAACCGTTAGGCACTCGCGCGCATCCTCCGCGCGCCCCGCACACTCACGCTCCGCCACGCACTACCACGCACCGTCACGCATGACCGACCGGCTCTACTACACCGATGCCTTCTGCGCTCGCTTCGAGGCGCGCGTGGTGGACCGCGCCGACGAGGGGCGCCGCGTCTACCTCGACCGATCGGCATTCTACCCCACCTCGGGCGGGCAGCCGCACGACCTGGGGACGCTGGGCGGCGTCGCCGTCACCGACGTGGTGGATGAGGACGACCGCGTGGCGCACCTTCTCGCGGCGCCGCTGGCCGCCGAGGTGGTGGAAGGCGTGGTGGACTGGACGCGACGCTGGGACCTGATGCAGCAGCATACGGGGCAGCACCTGCTGTCGGCAGTTGGGGCCGACCGCTTCGGCTGGGAAACGATCAGCGTGCACTTCGGCGCCGAGTCGTCGACGATCGACTTCGGCGCCGAGGGAATCGGGCCGGCGGCGCTGGAGGAGCTGGAACGGCTCGCGAACGCAACGGTGACCGAGAACCGCGCCGTGAGCGTGACGTTCGAGGAGGCGGCGATCGCCTCGGGACTGCGCAAACGCTCCGAGCGCGACGGCACCCTTCGCATCGTGTCGATCGATCGGCTGGACCGGAGCGCGTGCGGCGGGACGCACGTACGCGCCACGGGCGAGATCGGCCCCATCCTCCTGCGCCGCGTGGAGAAGATCCGAAAGGCGACGCGCGTCGAGTTCCTCTGCGGCATGCGCGCGATTGCCCGTGCTCGCGCCGACTACGACGTCCTGGCGCGCATGGCGGCGGCGCTATCCTGCTCCATCGACGAGTTGGCGACCGTGGTGCCCGCACAAAGCGAGTCGCTGCGCTCGCTGGAGAACGAGCGTCGCCGCCTCGAGGGCGAGGTGAGTGCCTCGCGGGCCCGTGAGCTGCACGAGCGCATCACCCCGGGGGGTGATGGCGTGCGCCGGCACGTGGAGCGGCGTGCGACGGGGAAGGCCGACGACGCGCGCGCGCTCGCCCTCGCCTTTGCCGCGCTTCCACAGAGCGCGATCGCGATAACCGTGGCCAGTCCGCCAGCCATCCTGGTGGCCGCGTCGGACGATAGCGGCGTCGACGCCGGCAAGCTCCTCAAGGCGGCGCTGGCGGCAGCGGGAGGGCGCGGCGGCGGCAGCGCGCGCCTGGCGCAGGGAACCGTCAACGATGCTGCGGCGCTCGACGGTATCCTCACCGCCCTCGGCTTTCCCGTCGCCTAACGACGGCGCCGCGACATTCCCGCCATGACACCACAGCTCCCCGTCCCCTTCTCCCGACATCGCGTCGTCCCCGCGCATCTCGTGCGCGAGCGCGGTGGCATTTCCTCGTTCGCCAGCGCCCATGAACAGAAGGGCGACTGGGAATTGCCGCGCCTGTACCGGATTGCCTGCATGGTGGGGAGCGTGGTGGCCGACCTGCGGGAAGCGCGCATTCCAGCCGGCGAATCGCACGTGGAGATCTTCCTCGTGATGGGGTCGGTGGAGATCCATGTCCCCCCGGGCGTTCGGGTGGAGCTCGCTGTCAACACGCTGGCGGCGGAGGTGTCGTTCCGCCCCGATCCACTCTACGGCACCGACCCGGACGCGCCCGTGATTCGGGTGTCGGGGAGTGCCTACTTCGGATCGGTGGAGGTGATGGCGCGCCTTCCCGGCGAGAGCGCGCGAGACGCGAAGCGCCGCATCAAGGCGTCGCGGCGCTTGGCGTCGGAGCCCCCCTCTCGCCAGATCGGGCGATAAGTGCTACCGTAGCGCTCACGTCGACGGACGACGGCGGCACGCCCCCAAACCCCAGCGTGCGGTTGTCGTCCCCGTGGATCGAGAGGCCACCATGGAGAACGCGCTGCTCGACTGGCTCGCGCGGGTGGGGACGAGTGCCTTCCAGTACTCGGCGCTCGCGTTCGTGCTCATCAATGGGGCGGCGGTCGCCGCCGTCCTGATCACGCGCGACCGGTCGCTGGTGAATCGATGGACTGGCCGCCTCCTCGCGGCCAACCTGGCGCTGGCGGGGACCGGGCTCGGCGTTCCGCTCGTGACGACGGTGATGCGACTCGGGATCATGGCGGTCTCCCCATCGGTTCGGGTCGCTCCCATGCGTGTGGACAAGTCTGTGGCGCCGATGGAAGGAGCGGATGCCGTTCAGCTCATCCCACGTTAGGCACGGTCGGCGTCGCCGGCTCACGCGAGTCATCGCTGCCTGACGAGAACGCCCCGATGCGCATCGTGCGCAGCGGGGCGTTTTTTCTTGACGGAGGAGCGCTCGTGCGCCATTCCTCAATGCCACCGGCCACGACTCACCGATTCGTGCGTGACGCGAGGCGCCCACCTCACCGCTGCGCCACGATCGAACAGTCCATAACTCCGCGATGTCGCTCTCGCTTACCTCACCTGCCTTCGTCCACGGCGGCGCCATTCCGGCGGCACACACGTGCGAGGGGGGCGAAACGTCTCCACCGCTCGCCTGGAGCGGCGTCCCGTCCGGGACTCGGAGCCTGGCCCTGATCGTCGACGATCCCGACGCCCCCGATCCCGCCGCTCCCAAACGCGTCTGGGTGCACTGGGTCTTGTGGGACCTCCCGCCGGACTCGACGGGGCTCGCCGAGGGGGTCCAGTCGCTTCCCTCGGGGACGCGCGTCGGGATGAACGACATGAACGACTTCGCCTACGGCGGCCCCTGTCCTCCCATCGGAAGGCACCGTTACTTCCACACGCTATACGCCCTTGATACCGTGCTGGGCAAGCTCGAGGAGCCGACCAAGAGGGAGCTGCTCGCGGCCATGGAGCGACACGTCCTCGCCAAGGCCGAGTTGATGGGGACGTACCAACTGTCGCGATAGGAACCCAGCCCATGCGCCGCCGCCTCGCCCGCTCAGACCGCGCACTCCGCGCACCCCGCGCACTCCGCACCGTCTGCACCTTCGCCGCATTCTGCGTGATGGCCGCTGCCGCCGTTGCGCATGCACAGGCGACGCCCCCCGACCCTGCCACCAAGGGGGAGGTGATGGCGGTGGTGAAGCGCATGTTCGACGGGATGCGCGCCGCCGATTCGTCGATGGTGCGCTCCACCTTCCACACGCAGCTGCGAATGGTGACGGTGGCCAAGGGGCGCGACGGCCAGCTCCGCTTCACCGTCGAGTCGAGCCCTGAGGGCTTTCTCAAGTCGGTGGGGACGCCGCGCCCCGCGAAGCTCGACGAGCGCATCTTCAACGAGCGGGTGGAGATCGACGGTGCGCTCGCTTCTGTCTGGGTCGACTACAACCTCTACCTCGGCGACAAGTTCGTGCACTGCGGAATCGACCACTTCCTGCTCGCGCGCGGCGACGACGGGGCGTGGAAGATCTTCTCGCTGGCCGACACGCGGCGCACCGAGGGGTGCAAGCCGTAACTAGATGAAGGGCTCGCCATCGTCGGACTTTTCCCGGTGGCGAGCGAGGGGCTCGCGGCGCAACTTGCCGCTCCACACTGCGGGGAGTCGGGAGACATGTCGGCAGTTCGGTTGTTCGTCTACGGATCGCTGCGTCGCGACGGGGAGGGGCGGTTGCACCCGCTGCTGTCGTCGGCGGCGTACCTTGGCGCCGCCACGGTGGAAGGGGCGCTCTACCGCGTGGATTGGTATCCCGGGCTCGTGCTCGGCGTGGACGGCACTGTGCACGGCGAGCTGTATGAGCTCCCGCTCAACAAGGTCGACCACATGCTCACTTCCCTCGACGACTACGAGGGGGGCGGCTTCCGGCGTCGCAAGGCGACGGTGCGCGCGGACGGTATCGACCACGCCGATGCGTGGGTGTACACCTACATCGGCCCCACGCACGCGCTGAGCGCGATTGCCACTGGCGACTACGGGCCGCCGGATCATCGCGCGCGCGCCTGACGGCGCCGTGTCGTTTCACTCTCCTGTCCAACCGACCATGCGCAGCACACTACTGGTCGTCGCATGCCTCACGTTGGCGACGCTGGTGAAGCCGGTGCGCGGCGTCGCGCAGCACACCGACCACGCCGCCCATCACGCCGCCGCGCGCGACAGCCTGCCAGCCGCAACGCAGTCGCGGCAGGCGACGCTCCCTGGGCAAGATGCCTTCGCCGCGATTGCGGAGATCGTGCGCATCCTCAGGGCCGACCCCGCCACCGACTGGGCGAAGGTCACCCTCGAGGCGCTGCGCGAGCACCTGATCGACATGCACGACGTGACGCTCAACAGCGTGGTGCGCGGCGAGCCGATTGCAGGCGGTGTGCAGCTGACGGTGAGCGGCGTGGGCCGCACCCGCGACGCCATCCAGCGCATGGTCGCGGCGCACACGCCGATGCTGGCCGCCGAGGGGCTCGACGGGATCCTGGAGAAGACGCCGCAAGGCGTGCGCTGGCGCGTCACGACCAACGATACGAAGCGCCTCGACGAAGTGCGCGCCCTTGGATTCATCGGCATCTTGACGCTGGGCGAACACCACACCTCGCATCACCTGATGCTCGCGCGTGGTGGTGGGCATCACTGAGCCGAAGGTCGGCGCCAATCGCTGACGGCAGCGTACGACGCTGCGGTGTCAACTGCTTTAGCACGGAGACACGGAGACACGGAGGGCGAGCATCCACGTGATGGGCGAGCGACACGCGACACCTCCCGCGCCCTCCGTTCCTCCGTGTGTTCTCCGTGTTAGACCATCAGCGCGCCGTTGGTCGGAAATGCGCAGCGCCTAACTCCGCCAGTCGTCCCGGATCCCCTCCGCCACGCGATCTGCCAGCGACATCACCGTGAGGTAGGGGTTCACCTCGACCGAGTCCGGGAAGAGCGACGAATCGGCGACGCGGAGCCAGGGTGCGCCGTACACGCGCCCTCGCGAGTCGGTGACGCCGCTCCCTTCGGGACCCATGGCGCAGCCGCCCATCAGGTGCGCCGCCGAGACCGAGATGCGCCCGGGGAGGAAGTGCTTCTCGATGATGAGGTCATCCAGGCGATAGGCCGACTCGCGCTCGATGAGCGGCGGATCGGCCGAGGGGGCGTGCACGCGCCGCGCACCGGCCGCGAAGAAGATGCGCGCGCTCATCCGCGTTGCCGACACCAACGAGCGAATGACGGCGGGAGTGAATGTGTAGTGCACCACGGGGCGCCCGTGTGTATCGACGGTGATGCGGTTGCCGGGGACCGCCTTGTCGCAGGCGAGGACGAGGATCATCTGCAGGCGCGGATAGGCGCGCATGAAGGTGCTGTGATCTGCCCCGAACCCGGTGAGGTTCTTCGCCGTCACGAAGGGGAAGTACATGCACGTCTCGAGGATGTACCCTTCGTGCTCGCTGCGATCGAGGAAGTAGCTCTTGGGATGTCCGACGTCGTTGGTGATGTCGCGCTCGTGCTCGGCCACCAGGATGTGCGCGGGGTGGCAGGTGAAGCGCTCGCCGACGCGACGCAGGGCGCTGAGCGCGGGCGAGCGGAGCAAGAGGGCACTCGTTCCCAGGCTTCCACCGCAGGAAACGATCACGCGCGCCGAGATGCGGTACTCGCCAGGCGCCCACGCCGAGGGGAGCCCCTTGTCGCCGGGACGCTTCTCGTGCACGCGGGCCATGACGGCGCGCTCCTCCAGGCGCAACGCCTCGGCGCGCGTCACGACCTCGACGCCGGCGCGCTCGGCGGCCGGCAGCTGCACGCGGTGCGTCCCCATCTTGGCGCCGTTGGGGCACCCCATGTTGCATAACGACGATCCCTTGCACCCGCGCAGGTTGAGCGGGAACTGCTCCGCCTTGGCGCCCACGCGCGCGCACCCCGTCACGAAGAGCTTGTTGTTGTCGTTGAGAAGGACGCGCGGGAGGTAGTGCACGTCGTTCTGCGCCATGAACTTCTGCGAACGGCGCTCCACGTCGGGGAAGTCGAGCCCCGGGACGCACCAGCTGCGGATCACGCGGTCCGGGGCGACGAGGGAGGTCCCGGTATAGACGACGGTGGAGCCGCCGTACGCGCGCCCGAAGGCGAGCGTCATTGTCCCGTCGGCGGTGAGGAAGGCACCGCCTTCGTCGTAGAGCGCCGCCGTCATCTCGAGTTCCTGCCCCGTGAACTCATGGTCCTCGAGTCGCGCCCCCTGCTCGAGGACGAGGATGCGCACCCCCTGGGCCACCAGGGGTGCGAGCTCCTGCGCCACCGTCCCGCCGCCGGCCCCGCTCCCGATGACGACGATGTCGTACTCGCGCAGCTGCACGTCGGCGCTCATTCGTCGCCGAACGGTTCGGCCGCCGCGGCGCGCATCTCGGCCGTGGTGCGTCGCGCGCTCCAGCCGTCGGGGTGGGCGCGATAGCCTAACGATCCCTGCACGTCGTCGCGCGTGTAGTAGCCCAGGAAGACGAGCGTGCGCAGCCCCCACATCCCGCGCCGGAAGAGCGGGCGCGGCGACATCTCGAAATCGTGCAGCACCGCGAAGCGCGCCTCGGGGGAGAGG
The DNA here is from genome assembly GCA_020852815.1 of Gemmatimonadaceae bacterium. Taxonomy (NCBI): domain Bacteria; kingdom Pseudomonadati; phylum Gemmatimonadota; class Gemmatimonadia; order Gemmatimonadales; family Gemmatimonadaceae; species Gemmatimonadaceae bacterium. The sequence continues at coordinate 160,512 of JADZAN010000024.1, forward strand.
CGCGAGAACGTCCGGAGGCGCCGCAACAGCGGGAGGTACTCGATGACGCGCAGGAAGGTGACGAGCTGCCGTCGCATCGCCTCGGGACGCGTCGCCAGCGCGGCGTCGACCGACGCCTCCAGTTGTCGCCACTCATCCGCCCCAAGCGACGCCGTCTCCCGCACCACCGTCTCCGCCACCGCCCGAAAGGTCGCCCGGACCGGAGCCAGTACCGATTCGCTCATGCGGTTCCCTGGTCACTGCCTCGATGTCGCCAGCGGGGCGATAAGGTAGGACTCGCGGTGCGGTGCAGCAACGAGGGAGGGGCAGAAGACGAGAAGCCCGCCCCAGCGAAGGCTGGGGACGAGAAGACGAGAGGCCCGCCCCAGCGAAGGCTGGGGACGAGAAGACGAGGAAGATCAGGACCCTCGGCGCTGCCACTCTTTGCGGCTTCGCGGCTTTGCGGGACACGAAGTTCAACTGCATTTCACGCGAAGCCGCGACGAAGGCAAGGGGGGCGCATGCAGGCCCGGCAGGCGTGCCATTCCCTCTCACTCCTTGCAGCCCGCGCGTCATCACCCCACGTTCCCGCCCCCACTCCCCCGCAACGCTCGCAGTGGCATGCCCCTCGTCCTCTCGTCTTCTCGTCTTCTCGTCTTCTCATGAAAGTTGCTGACGCCCGCCTGCACGCCCTGGCGGCTCGACGGACGCGCTTCGCGATCACGCTGACCGTGGCGATGATCGTCCTCTACTTCGGCTTCATCCTCCTCATCGCCTACGACAAGGCGCTCATGGGGACGCTTGTTGCGCCGGGGCTTTCGCTCGGGATCCTGCTGGGGGCGCTGGTGATCGTCGTGTCGTGGCTCCTCACCTTCGTGTACGTGCGCTGGGCCAACCGGCGCTATGACCGCGAACTCTCGGAGATCACGCGATGAATGCGGCGCAACCGGTCACCAGCATCGGCGAGCCGAATGTGGTAGCGATGGTCTTCTTCTTCGTCTTCATCGCCATCACCCTTGGCATCACCTACTGGGCCTCGCGGAAGACGCGCACCACCGAGGATTTCTACGCGGCCGGGCGCTCCATCTCGGCGGGGCAGAACGGCTTTGCCCTGGCCGGCGACTACATGTCGGCGGCGTCGTTCCTCGGGATCGCGGGGCTCGTCTCGACCACCGGCTTCGACGGGTTGATCTACTCCACCGGGTGGCTGGTGGGGTGGCCGGTGGTCCTCTTCCTCATCGCCGAGCCGCTGCGAAACCTGGGGAAGTACACCTTCGCCGATGTGGTGGCGGCTCGCCTTCGGCAGACGCCGGTGCGCATCGCTGCGGCGATCGGGACCTTGGCGACGGTGATCTTCTACCTCATCGCGCAGATGGTGGGGGCGGGTGGGCTGATCAAGCTGATGTTCGGGCTGTCGTATGAGACGGCGATCGTGATCGTGGGGGTTGCCATGATCGCGTATGTGCTATTTGGCGGCATGCTTGCCACCACGTGGGTGCAGATAGTGAAGGCGGTCCTCCTGCTGGGAGGGGCTACGATCCTGGCGCTGCTCGTCCTGTCGCGCTTTGGCTTCTCCCCGCTCGCCCTCTTCCGCGAGGCGGCGACCCGCTATGGCGACGGTGTGCTGGCGCCGGGAAAGCTGGTGGCCAATCCGCTCGATGCCGTTTCGCTGGGGATGGCGCTCATGTTCGGGACGGCCGGGCTCCCCCACATCCTGATGCGCTTCTACACCGTCCCCGACGCGCAGGCGGCACGGAAGTCGGTCTTCTACGCCACTGGGCTCATCGGCTTCTTCTACCTGATGACCTTCATTCTGGGGTTCGGGGCGATGGTCTTGGTGACGCCGGACGCGATCAAGGCGGTGGACAAGGGGGGGAACATGGCGGCGCCGCTCCTCGCCGAAACGCTGGGGGGGACGCCATTTCTGGGGTTCATCGCGGCGGTCGCATTCGCCACCATCCTCGCGGTGGTGGCGGGGTTGACGCTCTCAGGTGCCGCTGCACTGTCGCATGACCTCTGGGTGAGCGTGGCGCGCAAGGGAGACGCCACGCCCATCGAGCAGCTGCGTGTTGCCCGCATCGCCACGGTCGTTCTGGGCGTGATTGCCGTGCTGCTGGGCATCGTCTTCAAGGGACAGAACGTCGCCTTCATGGTGTCGCTCGCCTTTGCGATCGCCGCCAGCGCCAACTTCCCGGCGCTCCTCCTCTCCATCTTCTGGCGCGGCTGCACCACCTTGGGGGTGGTGACGTCGATGCTGGTGGGGACCATCTCCACGCTCCTCCTCATCTACCTGTCACCCACCATCCAGGTCGACATCCTGAACCACGCTCAGGCGTTCTTCCCACTCAAGAACCCAGCCCTCATAACAATTCCGCTATCGTTTGCTGTCGGTATCGTCGTCTCTCTTGCGTCGTCCGATCCCGAGGCCCGCGAGAAGTTCGCGCAGGTCGAACGGCGCGTGCACCTGGGCGCCAAGGCCTGATCCATCTGGTGTTTGGACCGTCTTGGCGGCGAGAAATCGCTGCAGCGCTGCGCCGGTGTAAACGGTTACGCCTCGCCATCGGCCCCCGTTAAGTTGCCATCCATGCCTTCTGTAGATCGATCGAAGATCCCGTACCTCCCCGAGCGCATCGAGGGACTGGGTGAAGTCGCCATCAACCTCTCGTGGAGCTGGAGCCGGAACGCCCGCGCCCTCTTCTCGATGATCGACGAGCCGCTCTGGCACCTCACGCGGCACAACCCCATCGCGATGCTCCGCCGCATCGCCCCCGATCGCCTGAGCACGGTTGCCCGAGACCCCCGATTCCTCGACCTCTACGACCGCGTCATGGCGGATTTCCGCCGAGACCAGTCGTTCGACAACACCTGGTTCCGGAACAACTACCCCGAGCGGACCGACGGCCCGATCGCCTATTTCTGCGCCGAGTTCGGGCTGCACAACTCCGTCCCCATTTACTCGGGGGGGCTGGGCGTCCTCGCCGGCGACCACTGCAAGTCGTCGTCTGACCTGGGGATCCCGCTGGTCGGCATCGGGCTCTACTACACGCGCGGCTACTTCGACCAGAAGCTGCGCCTCGACGGGTGGCAGGAAGATTCGGACGAGCAGTTCGATGTCGCCAACACGCCGCTCGAGCGCGTGCAGCTGCCGGGCAAGGAACCGTGGCTCGCCAAGGTCAACACGTTCGGGCGCGACATCCATATCGCCGCCTGGCGCATGCACGTGGGGCGCGTCCCGGTCTACCTGCTGGACTCGAACCTCGAGCAGAACGATCCCGCCGATCGCGACGTGACGTCGAAGCTCTACACCGGTGGCCCCGACGTGCGCCTGCGCCAGGAGTGGATCCTGGGGGTGGGCGGGGTGCGCGTGCTGCGCGCGTTAGGCATCGCGCCCGCGGCCTGGCACGCCAACGAGGGGCACGCGGCCTTCATGCTGGTCGAGCGCGTGCGCGAGTTGATGGCGGCCGGGCTTTCGTATGAAGAGGCGGCGGTCCAGGTGAGAGCGTCGAGCGTCTTCACCACCCACACGCCGGTGCCGGCGGGGCACGACACCTTCTCGCACGAGCAGGTCACCGAGTGCGCCGGCCCGCTGTACCAGGAGATGGGGATCGATCGCTTCCTCGCCATCGGGCAGCACCCCACGGAGGAAGAGGGGCGCTTCCACATGACGGTGTGCGCGTTGCGCCTGTCGAAGTACGTGAACGGCGTGGCGCGCCGCCACGGCGAGGTATCGCGCCAGATCTGGGCCCCGCTCTGGCCCGATCGCGACGACGCGCAGGTCCCCATTGGCCACGTGACCAACGGCGTCCACAAGGCCACGTGGATGTCGAAGGAGATGATGGAGCTGTTCGATCACTTCTTCGGCCACGACTGGGGGAACCGGGTCGAGGACCCCGCGCTGTGGGAGTCGGTGCTGGAGATTGACGATATGCGCCTGTGGGCGACGCACCTCGATCTCAAGACCGACCTGATGAACTTCGTGCGCGAGCAGGCACGGCGTCGCTGGGCGCGGCACTGGAAGGAAGCGGCGCACGTGGTGGGCGCGGGGACGCTGCTCAACCCCAACGTCCTCACCATCGGCTTTGCTCGGCGCTTTGCGACGTACAAGCGCGCGGACCTCGTCTTTTCCAACATCGACCGGCTGCGCACGCTCCTCGTCGACAACACACGCCCGGTGCAGATCATCTTCGCCGGCAAGGCGCACCCGGCCGACACGCCGGGAAAGGAAGTGCTGCGCACCGTGTACGGCTTCACGCGCGATCCCAAGCTCGAGGGGCGTGTGGCCTTCATCGAGGACTACGACCTGCACCTGGCGCACCGTCTCGTGCAGGGGGTGGACGTGTGGCTCAACCTCCCGCGCGTCCCGCTCGAGGCCAGCGGCACCAGCGGGATGAAGGCGGCGCTGAATGGCGTACCGCAGCTCTCCACCCTCGACGGGTGGTGGCACGAGGGGTACGATGGGTTGAACGGGTGGGCCATCCCCCCGGCCGCCTCGCGGGCGACGCCTGACGAGTGGGATGCCGATCGCTTCTATACCTTGCTGGAGGAACAGGTCATCCCGCTGTACTACACGCGCGACGAGCGTGGCGTCCCGCACGGGTGGATCCAGAAGATGAAGCACGCCATTCGTGTGGCGGGGCAGCAGTTCACGTCGCGACGCATGCTGCAGAACTACGCCAGGCAGTACTACACCCCCGCGATGCGCGGGGAGATGCTGGGTGACGATCCCCCGATCGGATGAGGTAGGGCATGGCAGCGCGCAAGCGGAGTGCGGCGGCAGAGACCGGAGCACGTCGGACTCGCAAGGCGAGCGAAGAAGCAGGAACAGGAGCAGGAGCGGGATCAGGCGCAGCCAGGCGACGCCGTCCAGCGAAGGATCCGTCAGGCGACGCCGGCACGAAGGCGCCGGCCCCTGCGGTGCGCGCGTATCCGCTCCACACCGCCGGCGCGCACCCCGTCTCGGTGGTGCACGTCGTGGCCGAGCTGGCCCCCTTTGCCCGCACCGGCGGGTTAGGGGAGGCAGTGGCCAACCTGGCCAAGGCACAGGCCAAGGCCGGGCTCACGGTGGCGCTGATCATGCCGCTGTACCGCCAGGTGCGCGACGTCGTCACCGACTTCGTCCCGGCGAGTGACCCCTACTGGGTGCAGCCGGGTGGCCGCACCGAGTATGCGCGCCTGTTCGAGTCGGCGTCGTTGCGCGAACGCGCGGGAGAGGGAGTACCGCGCGTGTACTTCCTGGACAACGAGTACTACTTCGGCGGTCGCGACGGCATCTATGGCGACGCGCTGGGCGACTATGGCGACAACGATCGCCGCTGGGCCTTCTTTGCCCTCGCCGCGCTCACCGCGCTCCCCAAGGTGGCGCGCTCGCCGGTGATGATGCACTGCCACGACTGGCACACGGCGCTTGCCCCCGCCTACCTGCGCGCGCATGAAGGGGGGAGCGACTTCCTGCGCAACACGTGGACGGTGCTCACCGTGCATAACGCCGGCTTCCAGGGGCACTTCCCGCCGCGGACCATGGGCGACGTCGGCCTCCCGGGAGAGTTCTACAACCATCACATGTTCGAGTGGTATGGGCAGATGAACATGCTGAAGGGGGGGATGGCCTGCGCCGACGCGGTGACCACGGTGAGCCCCACGCACGCGCACGAGCTGCGCACCGCGGCCGGTGGCTTCGGGCTGCACGCCGCCTTCGTCGCCATGCGCGAGCGCTTCGTGGGGATCATCAACGGGATCGACAACGCCGACTGGAACCCGTCGTCCGACCCCTACATCGCCCACAACTACTCGCGCACCAGGCTCTCGCCCAAGAAGCAGAACAAGCTCGCCCTGCAGCGCATCTTTGGACTCCCGGAGCGCCCCGGGACGCCGGTGATCGGGATGAGCGCGCGCATGGTGGCGCAGAAGGGGCTCGACCTCATCCTCGGGAGCCCGCGTTTTCTCTCGCTCGACGCGCAGTTCATCTTCCTCGGGCAGGGGGAGAAGCGCTACGTCGACATTCTGGAGGAGCTGGGGGCGCTGGTGCCGGGGCGCATCGGGGTGCAGACCAACTTCACCGTGGAGCAGGAGCATCGCCTGCTGGCCGGTGCCGACATGATCGTGATGCCGTCGCAGTACGAGCCGTGCGGCCTCACGCAGATGCGCGCCCAGCGCTACGGGACGCTCCCGGTGGCGCGCAAGGTGGGCGGGCTCGCCGATACCATCGAGGACAACGTCACCGGTTTCCTCTTTGACGACTACACGCAGGCCGACTTCATTGCCGCCTGCGCCCGCGCCATCGACCACTACCGGCACCCGCAGGTGTGGACGCAGATGATCAAGGAGGCCATGGGGCGCGACTTCGGGTGGGAGAAGTCGGAGGTGAAGTACCGCGAGCTGTATCGCCGCGTCATCAACTGGCCGCGCTGGGGGCGTTAGGCGTTGCCCGACCGTCCCGTCGACGTCGTCCTCTTCCTGCATTCGCACCTCCCGTACGTGCTGCATCACGGGCGCTGGCCGCACGGGAGCGACTGGCTGTGCGAGGCGGCGCTGGAGACGTACCTCCCGCTCATCGAGACGCTGCGGCGCCTGGAGGCGGCGCACGTCGATGCCCCGCTCACCATCGGCGTGACGCCGGTGCTGGCCAACCAGCTCGCGCACCCCGACTTCGCCATCGAGTTCGACGCCTTCCTGGCGCATCGTCTGGCGTCGTGCCGCGACGCGGTGCAGGAGATGGCGGGGACGCCGGACGAGGCGCTGGTGCCGCTCGCTTCCTTCTGGGAGGCGCGGCTGCGCCGGATGCAGGCGCTGTGGCAGGCGCTGGACGGTGACCTCGTCGGCGAGCTCCGCCGGCTGCAACGCGCGGGGCGCCTCGAACTCGCCTCGTCGGCCGCCACCCACGCCTTCCTCCCCCTGCTGGGGCGCGACGAGTCGATCCGCCTCCAGTTGCAGCTGGCCAAGCGCGAGCACTGGCGCCTCTTCGGGCACGACCCGGTGGGGTGCTGGATTCCCGAGTGCGGCTACCGTCCGCGCGGCAAGTGGTCCCCCCTCCCGGGCGCGCCGGGACGCGGCGTGCGGCGCGGGATCGAGGAGCACCTCGCCGACGCCGGCTTCCGCTACTTCATCGTCGATGCCCACACGGCGCGCGCTGGCGAACCGTTAGGCGTGTACGGCGAGCGCGTGATGGGCGAGTCGGAGCGCGTGGCCGAGGCGGTGGTGGCGCCGCGCCGCGACCCCCGCCGTCGTGCGCCGCAATCGCCGTATCGCACCTACAAGGTCACCGGGCTGCGCGCGTCGACCGATGTGGCCGCGCTGGTGCGCGACCCGCAGTCGTCGGTGCGCGTCTGGTCGCGTGGCGAAGGCTACCCCGGCGACGGCGCCTATCTCGAGTTCCACAAGATGCGCTGGCCCGGCGGCCTCCGGCTCTGGCGCGTCACGGGGCGCGACGTGGCACTCGGCGACAAGGTGGCGTACGACCCGCTGGAGGCGCGGCTCGCCGTGCAGGGGCACGCCCGCGACTTCGCCGAGTTGCTGGACGGCATCGCCGAGGAGCGCAGCAACAACGCCACGTTGATCACCGCGCCGTTCGACACCGAGCTGTTTGGCCATTGGTGGTTCGAGGGGCCCGACTTCCTGGGAGCGCTCTTTGGGGAGCTGCGCCAGCATGCGCGCCTGCGCGCCACGACCGCCGATTTGCACCTGGCGAGACAGCCGGCGCGCGTGACCACCAAGCTGGCGCGCGGGAGCTGGGGGCTCAACGGCGACTACACGATGTGGCTCAACGAGCGCGTCGAGGAGATGTGGCCGGCCATCTGGGAGCTGGAGGAGGCGTTCTGGAACGTGGCCCCCCGCGCGCTGGCCACGCCCGCCACGCACCACCTCCTGGCGCAGGCGGCGCGTTCGCTCCTCCTGCTGCAATCGAGCGACTGGCCCTTCATCGTCACCACCGGGGCGGTGAGCGACTACGCGCTCGAGCGTTTCGCCGGGCACGCGCGCGACACGCGCAACCTCCTCATCGGGGTGCATGAGGTGCTGGCCGGCGGCGACCCCTCGGCCATCCACGCGCTCGCCCACACGCTCCGCCAGCGCGACGATCTCTTCCCGGACATCCTCGCCTCCGTGGCCGACGCCGTCGGTGACGACCTGATCGCCGTCGCCGACAGCAGTGACGCGGACGACGTGGGCGAAGCGACTCCATAAGAACGCACGACTGCGAGGCTGCATGCGCTCTGTTGTCATCCACGCCCACTTCTACCAGCCCCCGCGCGAGCACCCGTTCTTCGACGAGATCGAGGCGGAGCCATCGGCGGCGCCGTACCACGACTGGAACGCGCGCATCGACCGCGAGTGCTATCGCGCCGTGGTGGCGGCGCGCATGACGGGGGCGCACGGGCGCATCGGTCGCATCACCAACACGCTGGAGCAGCTCTCGTTCAACGTGGGGCCCACGCTGCTCACGTGGATGGAGCAGCACTCCACCGACGCCTATCGCCGCATGCTGGCGGCCGACCGCGAGAGCTGCCGGCGGTTAGGGGGGCACGGGAACGCCATCGCCCATCCCTATCACCACGTCATCCTCCCGCTGGCCTCGCGGCGCGACAAGGTCACCGAGGTGCGCTGGGGGATCGCCGACTTCACGCGGCGCTTTGGGCGCGCGCCGGAAGGGTTCTGGCTCCCCGAGACGGCGGTGGACGACGAGACGCTCGACGTCCTGGCGCAGGAGGGGATCCGCTTCACCATCCTGGCCCCCTACCAGGTGCAACGCCAACCCCCCAACGGGCTCCCCGGGCGCTACACGACCACCAGCGGTCGCACCATTGCCCTGTGCACCTACAACGGCGACCTCTCGCACGGGATCGCCTTTGGCGGGTTGGTGCGCGACGCCGATCACTGGGCACGCGAGATTCTCTCGCTCGCGAGCGATGCCAGGGCTGCGCGCGACGACAACGAGACGCTGCATGGTGGGCTCACGCTTCCACAGCTCGTCTCGATGGCCACCGACGGCGAGACGTACGGACACCATCACAAGTTCGCCGAGATGGCGCTGGCGCGCGTCTTCGACGTGACGGCGCATCATGGCGCGCGGGTGGAGAACTTCGCGTCGTTCCTGGCGCGGCACCCGGCATCGTTCGACGTCGAGATCGTTGCCCCCACGGCGTGGAGCTGTGCCCATGGCGTGGAGCGGTGGCGCTCCAATTGCGGCTGCCGGATCGATACGTCGCGCAGCCCGAGCCAGGAGTGGCGCACCCCGCTGCGCGACGGGCTCAACGCGCTGGCGCAGGCGCTGCATACCATCTTTGAGCGCGATGGCGGGCCGCTCCTGGGCGATGTGTGGGCCGCGCGCGACGCCTACGGGCGCGCCGTGAGCCAGGATGCCGACACGCGCTACCAGTTCTCGGCGGCGCAGCTCCCGTCCACCGCCACGCCTGACGAGAAGCGCCGCGTGGCCGAGCTGCTGGAGATGGAGCGCGACGCCATGCGCATGTTCACCTCATGCGCCTGGTTCTTCGACGACATCGGCGGGCTGGAGGCACAGCAGGTGCTGCGCTACGCGGTGCGGGCCATCGAGCTGTCGGGCGACGCGCCCCGCCTGGCGGCGATGCTGCGCGACACGTTGCGGCTGGCGGTGAGCAACGACCCGCACGCGGGGACCGGCGCCGACATCTTCCTGCGCCTCGCCTCCGGCCCCGATGCCGCGGCGCGCACCGCGGCGGCGGCCGCCGCGCTGGTCGCGCTTGGCATCGACCCCAACGGACACCTCTCGGCCAACGCCGTGCGCGCCGAGATCACGGGCGAGATCGTCACCGTGAGTTCGCGCGACACGGGGAGCGTGCGGCGCTTTAGGGCGATGGTGGTGGAGCGGCGCGCCGCGACCGTGACGTGCGACGTGACCGACCTCGACGCTGAGGACGGGCGCATCTGGCGCATCCCGTTGGCGGACTTCCCCGAGCATCCGCGCCGGGCCATTCGCCACGCGCTCCGCCGCAAGCTCCTCCCGCAGAGCTTGTCGACTGAGGAAATCGAGCGGCTGGCATTGGGCGACGCCTCGCTGCGCGGGGTGATCGTCGTCGCCCTGCAGCGCGCGGTTGGGCAGTTGGCGCACGATGTCTCGTCCGAGTCGCTGGACGTGGCCAACGCGCTCCTGGACCTGTTCGAGCAGCTCGAGACCAACGTTCCGTTCGACGTGCAGACGGCGTTCTGGACGGTGTGGGAGGGGGGGAGCGTCGGGCAGCGGGCGGCGTTGGAGGCGTTCCGCGAGCGGTTGGGGTTTGAGGCGGTGTAAGGCGGGGGCGGCGCATCTGACTCCGGCGACATGGAGCTTTCGCCGCGGACCGGATGCGCCATGCGAAGGCCGACTTGAAGAAGGCACCTACTTGCTGCCGATGGTCTAAACCAGAGGTGCCTGTTGTAACGAGTAGTTCGCCGAGCCTGCTTGACGCACTGACAAGCGCTCTGCAAGCTGTTTGTCTCTACAGGGCTTCCGACAAAGCGCTGATGGCTGTTGGTGCGCGATCACGAATCAGGCGCTTCATGTATACGAGCGAACAGCAGGTCAATAGATGAGAGTCGCTGGAGTGCAGTGGGAGCTTGTCAGCGTCCTGGTGCTGGTGCTCCCTCTCAGGATGAGCGCACTTCAGGCGACGCCAAGCGGGAGCAATCCAGGGTCGCAGCAGCACGGTAGGCTAACGGCGCTCGTGACCGCTGCGGATGTGGCGCGACTGCGAATCGTCGACGGTTCCACGACGACTCTGGCCAGTATCTCCGACGACAGTCTCGAGTTCGGCAGGGTGGGAAGCGGGTGCTTTCTCGAGAGCGGCGAGGCGGTCGTACTCAGCGCCGCACCTCCGAAGCTCATATACTTGAGCACGACGCCAAGCGTCGTCGCGCGCATCGTCGGGAAGCGCGGAGACGGCCCGGGCGAATTCCAACAGCCATGGACCGTGAGCTGTTTCGGCACGGACTCTGTCGCTGTTCTTGAGCCGTTTCGAGTATCGGTGGGTGTACCTGCCCGACCGCCGTTGCGGACGCACGCAATCAATGTGTCCGCTAACACACACTGGGTCGAACCTGTCTTCCAGAGCGCGAACGGCCGTTACCTGCTTCGTAGCCGCCCGAAGTCTCCGAGCGATATCCTGGGCACGTACCGGGACACAGTGGAACTTCTTGTTGGAGACCCGACGAAGGAGGACACGAGTCACTACTCGCGACTGGGTCGGTTCCCATCCGGCGAGTATGTGCGCGTGCGCTTGGACGGACGCACTACCACTGCTGTTCATCCAGTCGGGCGCGCCCTGCTCGTCGCAGCCGCCCACAAGGGGACGTACTTGATGGAAACGGGTACGCCCGAACTGATGATCGTAGATGATCGAGGTCGAACGACGTCGTCCGTCCGGTTCGCTCTCTCTGGTCGGGCTGTCACGTCGGAGTTCTGGCGACGACAATCACAGGTGCGGCGCGAGGCCGTGCGAATGCCCGCGCAGCGTAGGATCGCTGAGACTCTCCTCGAGCAAATGTCGGTACCGAAGCAGGCGCCCTTGTTCGACCGGCTCGTTGCCATCCGCGGCGGCGGCGTGTGGTTACGCGAATTCGCCTTCGAAGGAGAGAAGGACGCGGTATGGATGCAGTTGGATGGCGAAGACCGACCGGTGCTCCGCTGGCGACTACCCATCACGACAAGGATCCTCGCGGCGGATAGCATGCACGTGCTGTGCGTGAGCTCTCGGGACGACGGTGTCACCGTCGAGATACTCGAGCGACCGCGAACTTGGTCGCCGCCGTGACGATGGTCTTCGGTCTGCGCTTCCAAACCGATCTCGCGGACCTTCCGGCGTCCGGGGCGTATTCTTCAGGAGTCACTCCCGAGATGCCGACTGCCATGATCGATCCCGCCGAGCCGGCCCCGATGGATGCCACCGCCGTTCCAGCGTCGCCGACCACCGAGTGGCTCGACGCGCTGTACCGCGAACGGGCGGCCTATGACCTCCCGCCGCGCGCCAACGCGCGCGCCGGGTCGTTCGCCGACGGGCTCCTCGCCTTCCTCTTTCCGCACTTTGCCCCGCGCCTGGACGGCCAGCGCGAGGCGCTCGATCGCGAGCTGGCGCACATCGCCGACGAGAGCCAGACGCTCTTCGCCGAGTTCCTCGCCCATCAGGCGGGGCCGGGACTGACGCAGACCACGGAGGCGTCGATCGATGCCGATGGCGCCGCATCGCGCGCCGCCTTCGTCGCGTCGCTTCTCGCGCTGCGCGAGGCGCTATCCGCCGACGCGCGCTTCCTCCTCGCCTCCGACCCGGCGGCGACCTCGGTCGACGAAGTGATCCTCGCCTATCCCGGCTTCTACGCCACGGCGTGCTATCGCCTCGCGCACCGCATTCGCGAGTTGGGGATCCCGCTCCTCCCGCGCCTCATCACCGAGCACGCCCACATGCGCACCGGGATCGACATCCACCCCGGGGCGACGATCGGCGTCCCCTTCGCCATCGACCACGGGACGGGAATCGTGATCGGCGAGACGGCCACCGTTGGCGTGCGAGTGCGGATGTATCAGGGAGTGACGTTAGGCGCGCTCTCGGTGGAGAAGGGGCTGGCCAGCGCCAAGCGACACCCGACCATCGGCAACGACGTGGTCCTCTACGCCAACGCGACGGTGCTGGGGGGGCGGACGGTGGTGGGTGATGGGAGCGTGGTGGGGGGGAATGTGTGGCTGACCAAGTCCGTCGCGGCGGGTTCCACCGTCTTGTCGGAACAGCGGGAGGGCGGGACGGGAGATGGGGGACGGGAGACGGGAGTTCGGTAGGGCGCGACGCGGGGGTGGGCGTGCGGGAGGGGTGAAACCGATACGCAGGGCGCGCGTACGGTCCCTCGCGTTCATTCCCTCAACACTTGATTGAATCAAGTGTTGAGGGTATCGTCTGAGCCATGCCGCCTTCCGAACTCGATTTCCTGCAGGGGACGCTCGATGTCCTCGTCCTGCGCGCCCTCTCGTGGGGGGCCATGCATGGCTACGCCGTGGCCCGCTTCATTCGCGAGGGGTCCGACGGAACCTTCCGCATCCTCGACGGTGCCCTCTATACCTCGCTCCACCGCATGGAAGAGCGCGGCTGGGTGGCCTCGTCGTGGGGGACGTCGGACAAGGGGAAGCGCGCCAAGTTCTACGAGCTGACCGCGGCGGGGCGCAAGGCGCTGCGCGCCGAGTCGCAGTCGTGGGATCGGTACGTCACGGCGGTGGCCAAGGTGATGCGCGCGACGCCGTCGACCGCCTAACGACCCCACGTTCCGGCGCCCGCCCCCCCACGGCACTTCGCCCCCTCCGGCCATGCCTCCCTCCCACCGACCCGCCCGCACGCCGCCCTGGCGCCGCTACCTGCGATTCCTTGGCCCGAACCTCGACGCCGACATCGACGACGAGCTGTCCTTCCACTTCGCCGAGCGTGTGGAGGCGCTGCGCGCCGTTGCCCTGCTACTGGTGATTGCGGTTGCGGCCTCACTGGCGCCGACGTGGCGGGCGGTGCGGGTGGCGCCGGCGGGGGCGTTACGCGGGGAGGGGCGAGAGGACGAGAAGACGAGGAGACGAGAAGACGAGGGGTGACTAGCCGACATCCGTCGTGTGCATAAGGTTGTCCGGACGTCGCCTCACCCACCGCCGGGCACCCTCTCGTCTTCTCGTCCGCTCGTCTACTCGTCTTCTCCGTTATGCCTCACGTCGTCTTCGTCGCCCCCTTCCTCTCCGACAGCGCCTTCCACATGGTCGAGGCGGCGGCGACGCTTCCCGGTGTGCAGCTGGCGGTCATCACCCAGGATGGCGACGACCGGCTGTTGCACCTGCGGGGGCGCGTGGGGCATTGGCGGGTGGATGACATTCTGAGCCGTGACCAGCTGCTGTGGGCGGCGGAGGGGCTGGCGGCGCTGCACGGCCCGATCGATCGCCTGTTCGGGGCGTTCGAGCAGGTGCAGGTGCAACTGGCGGAGCTGCGCGCGCGGCTGGGGATCGTTGGGATGGGGGTGGAGGTGGCGAACAACTTCCGCGACAAGGCGCAGATGAAGACGCTGCTGCGTGCCCACGGGCTCCCGTGCGCGCGATACCGCCTGGCGCGCACCATCGATGAGGCGCGCGCCTTTGGCGAGCGAAACGGCTTCCCCATCGTCGTGAAGCCTCCGGCCGGTGCGGGCGCCATCTCCACCTTCCGCGTGGACGACATGGCATCCCTCGTTGGTGCGTTGCAGCGCACGCCGCCGTCGGCCGAGCATCCCGTCCTCCTCGAAGAGTTTGTCCAGGGGGAGGAACACTCGTTCGAGACGGTGACGATCGACGGTGTGCACGTCTGGCACTCGCTCACGCACTACTATCCAACGCCGCTCACCGTCCTCGAGAACCCGTGGATCCAGTGGTCGATCGTCCTCCCGCGCGAGATCGATGCGCCGCAATACGACGACATCCGCACGGCGGCGCGCCGCGCGCTCGACGTGCTCGGCATGCAGACCGGGATCTCGCACATGGAGTGGTTCCGGCGAAAGGACGGCTCCATCGCCATCAGCGAAGTGGCCGCGCGCCCGCCCGGCGCGCAGATCACGCAGCTCATGTCGTACGCGCACGACTTTGACCTGGTGCAGGAGTGGATGCGGGCGATGATCTTCGGCGACTTCCATCGCCCCGAACGCCGCTACGCCGCGGGGGCCGCCTACCTGCGCGGGCAGGGGAGCGGGCGCATCGTGAAGGTGCACGGCATCGACGAGATCAACCGCGAACTCGGCTCCCTCATCGTCGCCGCGAAGACGCCGCAGCTCGGCGCGACCCCCTCACCCAGCTACGAAGGCGACGGCTGGGTCATCGTCAGGCACCCGGAGACCGCAGTGGTCGAGCAAGCCGTCCTCAAGATCATCGCCACAATCCGCGTCGAACTCGGCTAGACTGCGCCCCCCCGCGCCACATTGCGCCCCACAGAGGAAGTCAGTAGTTAGTCACGAAAGCCCGGATGGGAGACCAATCACCTCCCGTCTCCCGTCCCCCGTCTCCCGTTCGCAGTCCCCATGAATGTCATCATGCTGGCCCCGGGCTACCCGGGAGAGATGCCCTACTTCTGCCGCGCCCTCTCGATGCACGGCGCCAAGGTCTACGGCCTGAGCGATGTCCCCTACGACGCGCTTCCGCCGATGACCAGGGAGCACATGTCGGGCTACCTGCAGGTGGCCAACTTCACCGATGAAGATGCCGTCGTGCGCCAGGTGGTGCAGTCGGTGGGGTCGCATACCATCGATCGCGTGGTCTGCATGTGGGAGCCCGGCGTGCTGCTGGCGGCCAAGCTCCGCGAGGCGTTAGGCGTCCCGGGGCAGGGCGTCGAGCAGGCGACGATCTTCCGCAACAAGGACGTGATGAAGCAGGTCATCACCAAGGCGGGGCTCCGCACGGCGCGCCACGCCGCGGCGCGCTCCATCGCCGAAATGAAGGCGGCCGCCGAGGAGATCGGCTTCCCCGTGATCGTGAAGCCGATTGCCGGCGCGGGGTCGATGGACACCTTCCGCGCCGGCTCGATGGCCGAGCTGGAGGCGGAGCTGGCGAAGGTGACGACCTACGACGAGGTGAACGTCGAGGAGTTCATCGAGGGGGACGAGTACACCTACGACACGATCTGCATCAACGGCGAAGTGCAGTACGAGAACGTCTGCTTCTACCGCCCCAACCCGCTGGTGGCCCGCAGCACGGAGTGGATCTCGCCGCAGACGCTGGCCCTGCGCGACCTGACGCCGACGCCGGTCGCGCAGGGCGTCTCGTTAGGCCATGACGTGCTCGCGACGATGGGGTTCCAGACCGGCTTCACGCACATGGAGTTCTTCTGGACCCCAAAGGGGGAAGCCATCTTTGGCGAGATTGCCGCGCGCCCGGCCGGTGCGCACACGGTGGACCTGATGAACTTCGTGGGCGACATCGACCTCTTCATGGGCTACGCCGAGGCGGAGTTGAAGGGGACGTTCTCCCAGGGCACGGCGCGAAAGTACAATGCCTGCAACATCTTCAAGCGCGCGCAAGGGCAGGGGCGCATCACGCGCATCGAGGGGCTGCAGCACCTCCTGCAACGCTACGGCGAACACATCGTCCACATCGACCTCCTCCCCGTGGGCGCCGAGCGTCGCAACTGGATCCTCACGCTGGTGTCGGATGGGTATGTCGTCGTCAGGCATCCGGACTTGCAGGCGTGCGTGGAGATTGCGGACGCGGTGGGGACGGAGCTGCGAGTCTTTGCCTCGTAGAAGACGAGAAGCCTGCCCCAGCGAAGGCTGGGGACGGGAAGACGAGAAGACGGGAAGACTCCAAAGCCTAGCGCCGCCCCCTCTTGCCGTGCGCCGACGCGTGCACGAATACTCGGCCACACCGTGTGAGCGAGGAAAGGCGTGCCGCAGAGGTCGTTCGATGCCATCGTCGTGGGATCCGGCATTTCCGGAGGGTGGGCCGCGAAGGAGCTCACGGAGCGAGGGCTGCGGGTCCTGATGCTCGAGCGCGGCAAGAATGTCGAGCACATCAAGGACTACCCCAATGCGCGCAAGGCGCCGTGGGAGTATCCGCATCGCGGCGGGCGCACGCAGGCGATGATCAGGCACTACCCGGTGCTCAAGCGCGACTTCCCGCTCAACGAAAAGAACCTCGACTGGTGGGCCTCGGACGAGGAGTCGCCGTACACCGAGACCCGGCGCTTCGACTGGTATCGCGGCTACCAGGTGGGCGGGCGGTCGCTCATGTGGGGGCGTTGCAGCTTCCGCCTCTCCGACATCGACTTCGAGGCCAACGCGCGCGAAGGGATCGGGACCGACTGGCCCATCCGCTACGCCGAGCTTGCCCCGTGGTACAGCCACGCCGAGCGATTCGCCGGAATCTCGGGGTCGCTCGAGGGGCTGGCGCAGCTCCCCGATGGCGACTTCCAACCGGCGATGCCGCTCAACTGCGCCGAGCAGCGAATGGCCGATCGCCTCAAGACCAAGTTCGGTGGCGCGCGTCGCCTGATCCCGGCGCGCATGGCCAACCTCACGCGAGCGCTAGAGGGGCGACAGCCATGCCAGTACCGCGATGCCTGCTGGTTAGGCTGCCCGTACGGCGGCTACTTCTGCACGCAGTCGTCGACGCTGCCGGCGGCCATGAAGACGGGGCGCCTCACGCTCCTCCCGTTCGCCATCGCGACCGAAATCCTCTTCGACAAGAAGCGCCAGCGCGCCAGCGGCGTGCGAGTGATGGACGCCAACACCAAGGCGATGACCGACTTCACGGCGACCATCATCTTCGTTTGCGCGTCCACGCTCAATTCGACGTGGCTCCTCCTGCGCTCGGCGACCGACATATGGCCCGGCGGGCTGGGGAGCAGCTCGGGGGAACTGGGGCACAACCTGATGGACCATCACTTTCGGGTGGGAGCGGAGGGGACGATGGCCGAGCTCGACGACCAGACGACGTTCGGTCGCCGCCCTAACGCGGGCTACATTCCCCGCTTCCGCAACCTGAACGGGGAGAAGCGTCCGTACCTGCGTGGCTTTGGCTACGAAGGGGGAGCCGGGCGCCGCGGGTGGGAGTTCAAGGTGGCCGAACTTGGCGTGGGCGGCGCGTTCAAGGATCGTGCGGCGCAGCCTGGAACGTGGAGCATCGGCGGGACCGCGTTCGGCGAGATGCTCCCCAACCACGACAACAAGGTCACCCTCGACCCCGAGAAGCGTGACAAGTGGGGGCTCCCGGTGCTTCGCATGGATTGCGCGATTGGGGAGAACGAGCGGCTGATGCGGAAGGACATGGCCAACGACATGGCCGAGATGCTGGAAGCGGCCGGGGCGAGGGAAGTGACGACGTTCGATCACGACTACTTCCCCGGGATGGGGATTCATGAGATGGGGACGGCGCGGATGGGGACGAGCCCGAAGAACTCGGTGCTCAACAGGCACAACCAAGTCTGGGACGCCCCGAACGTCTTTGTCACCGACGGCTCGTGCATGGCGTCGACGGCGTGCCAGAATCCGTCGCTGACCTACATGGCGCTGACGGCGCGGGCGGCGGCGTTTGCGGTGGAGGAGATGAAGAAGCGGAACCTCTGAAGTGCAGAAGACGAGAGGACGGGAAGACGAGAAGACGAGGGCGGGCGGCAACCGGCGCCGAGTCCTGCGCCCCAAGGCCGATATCTCGTCTTCTGTCCCCAATCAGGTTTCGAGCCCATATTATCGCCCCAGCAGGGAGGGATTCCTCTCCCGTTCGACAGCGGCCGGGGCGGTGAGTCCCGGGCCTGTCTTGGTCGCCAGGTGTGGCACCGTTTCCAGCACAAGGAGGATGGAGTGCAAGAGACGCAGTACGATGCGATCGTCGTCGGCTCAGGGATCGCTGGCGGATGGGCCGCCAAGGAGCTGACGGAGAAGGGGCTCCGCGTCCTCCTGCTCGAGCGGGGGAAGAACATCGAGCACATCAAGGACTACGTGAACGCGCGGAAGGGGACGTGGGAGTATCCCCATCGCGGGCGTCGCACGCAGAAGATGTACAACGAGTACCCCGTGCTGCGGCGCGACTACCCGCTCAACGAGACCAACCTCGACTGGTGGGAGCGAGACGACGAGTCGCCGTACACCGAGGTCAAGCGCTTCGACTGGTATCGCGGCTATCACGTGGGCGGGCGTTCGCTGTTGTGGGGGCGGCAGAGCTATCGCTTGAGCGACATCGACTTCACGGCGAACGTCAAGGACGGGATCGCCACCGACTGGCCCATCCGCTACGCCGACATTGCGCCGTGGTACGACTATGTCGAGCAGTTCGCCGGGATCTCCGGGTCGAACGAAGGGCTCGAGCAGCTCCCCGACGGCAAGTTGCAGCCGGCCTTCCCGCTCAATTGCGGTGAAGAGCAGGTGGCGGGGAAGCTCAAGACCAAGTTCGGTGGCACGCGCCGCATCATTCCCGGACGGGTGGCCAACATCACGCAGCCGCTGCCGGGGCGCAACCAGTGCCAACTGCGAAATGCCTGCTGGCTCGGCTGCCCCTACGGCGGCTACTTCAGCACGCAGTCGTCGACGCTTCCGGCGGCGATGAAGACCGGGAAGCTCACGCTCAAGCCGTGGTCCATTGTCACCGAAGTCATCTACGACAAGGACGCCAAGCGCGCCAAGGGGGTGCGGGTCCTCGACGCGACGAACAACCAGACGGTCGACTACTCGGCGAAGATCGTCTTCCTCTGCGCCTCGGCGCTCAACTCCACCTGGCTCCTGATGCGCTCGGCCACCGAGTTATGGCCCGGCGGGTTGGGCTCCAGCTCTGGCGAGTTAGGGCACAACCTGATGGACCATCACTTCAGGCTGGGCGCATCGGGTGACCTCGAGGGACTGGACGACCAGTACTACTACGGGCGCCGCCCCACCGGCTTCTACATCCCGCGCTTCCGCAACATCGGGCGCGACAAGCGCGAGTACCTGCGCGGCTTCGGCTACCAGGGGAGCGCGAGCCGCGAGGGGTGGGATCGCGCGGTGGCTGAACTTGGCGTGGGCGGGGCGTTCAAGGACGCGATGGCGCAGCCCGGGCAGTGGACCATCGGGGCGACCGCCTTTGGCGAGATGCTCCCCGACCACAAGAACATGATCTCGATCGACGAGACGAAGAAGGACAAGTGGGGGCTCCCGGTCCTCAAGATCGACTGCGCCATTGGCGAGAACGAGCGCAAGATGCGCAAGGACATGACCGCCGACATGGCCGAGATGCTGGAGGCGAGCGGCGTGAAGAACGTGCACACGTACGACGGCGGCTACTGGCCGGGGATGGGGATCCACGAGATGGGGACGGCGCGCATGGGGACCGACGCCAAGAACTCGGTGCTCAACAAGCACAACCAGGTGTGGGACGCGCCGAACGTCTTCGTGACCGACGGGGCGGCGATGACGTCGGCGGCATGCGTGAACCCGTCGCTGACCTACATGGCGCTGACGGCGCGCGCGGCGGCATTTGCCGTCGAGGCGCTCAACAAGCGCGAGTTGTGACCCGCCGTCCCGGACCGTTGCCCGCCAAGACTAACGACACAGAGCTGAGTGACCGGACATGCCTGACGAGATGACGCCGCAGTTCGTGATCGACCGCCGCGAGGCGATCCGTCGCGTGAGCGCGATGCTGGGCGGGGCCGCCTTCATTGGCGGGACCTCCCTCCTGGCCGCGTGCACCAGGGAGCCCGCGGCCAAGGTGGACAGCGCCGTCGCCACCGCGGCAGGTGCAACGCCCGAGCCGCCGCTGACCATGTTCACCGCCGAGGAGGTGGCCTACCTCGACGAGATCGCCGAGACCATCCTCCCGCGCACCGCGACACCGGGGGCCAAGGACGCCAGGACGGGGCGCTTCATGGGCGTGATGGTGCAGGACTGCTACAAGCCGGAAGACCAGGAGATCTTCAAGCAGGGGCTGGCGACGATCAACGACGCCTGCACCAAGGCGCACGGCCACGGCTTCATGCAGGCCACGCCGGAACACCGCACCGAGATCCTGACAGCGATCGACAAGGAAGCGAAGGACTATCAGGACAAGAAGAAGGACGACGATCCGAACCACTACTTCCGAATGATCAAGGAGCTGACGCTGCTCGGCTTCTTCACGTCGGAGGTGGGGATGACGAAGGTGCTGCGGTACGCGGAGACGCCCGGGCGGTATGATCCGTGTGTGCCGTACGCGAAGGGGGAGACGATCTGGGCGAGTCACGCCTGATCGGCTCTTCTTGTGTCACGCGAGGATCACGAGGGCGCTCCCGGGTGGGGGCGCCCTCGTGTGGTTTTGGTGGGTGTGCGGTGGAATGGTGGAGGCATAGTGCTGGGGCTGGGTAAGATCAACTGCTGGTTTCACGCGAAGGCGCGACTTTCAATGAACGCTTCGCTGCTTCGCGTCTTCGCGTGAGGTCGGCGATTCGGGCGACGCTCACGGCAGTTGGCTAGATCCACAGACGCGCCATGACTCAAGTCGAGCGTGCGCGTCATGGTACATCGCTGCGCCAACAAGCATGATACCTAACTGGCCAAACACGGATGATTCAGGGGCACGAGCGGCCGCGCGGACGATCCTGCTCGCGTCGATGGTCGCGTTGCCACCTCGCACGTCGCTGTTCGCGCAGGCGCGTGGAGCGGAAGGTACCGACTGCCCCGCGTGCGCTGTTCAGCTGCAGAGGATCGCGCGCATTCCCCTGGAGATGGTTCCGTCAGGACTGAGAGGTTGTGCGAGCGCTCATGGAGCCTAGAGACGCTGAGAGACTCTGGAAGGAGCAGGGCTCAGCAGCTGACATTCTCGTCGCCGAGTACTGCGCGCCGAGTAGTTGTGCTGCATTCGTTGGCGGTTTGCTTCTGCGAGGGCTCCCGTCATGTGGGATGTCGGCTCCGTGACCGCGCAGCGCGTAGATGGCCGGAGGTTCAGACGAGCGCGGAACGTGGTTGTTGCGACACTTCTCATGCTGATACTGGCGCATGTCGCTTCCGCACAGGCAACGTCAGATCGCTTGCTTGGCGTGTACGATCCCGACACCGGCGCGCCGATCGAGAACGTGCAGATCGTGTTGCTCGGCAGCCGCAAGGAGTGGCGAACCTCCGCCGCGGGCCTGGCGCTCCTCCGAGATCTGCCCGCAGGTGATCACATCTTGCGCCTGAGGCGAATCGGGTACAAGCCGCACTCGGAGTTTGTTGCGTTCTCGCCGCGCGACACGGCGCCCCTCACGCTCGTTCTTCAACCGCTCCCAGTCCAACTACCGGAGATCATCGTGAATGCACGCGAGGAGCGATACGAACGGCAACTGAGTGATTTCATGCAACGAAGAAGAGCCAGCGCCGCGCCCGCGTCCTCCTTTATCACAGAAGCCGACCTTCAGAAGTGGGGCGCGGTGCGCTGGAGCGATGCGTTAGCGCGAACGTCTGGCGTGCGGACCGGAGTATCGGGCGCCGTCTCATTGCGAGGTTGTGCGCGATTTGCCCTATATGTCGATGGAGCGTTGCTCGCGAGCAACGACCTCGAGGCAATCCCGCTCCCAACCGTCGCCGCCATCGAGGTATATCGAGGGGCCGCAGAGATCCCGGTGCAGTTCAATGCTACTGGACGTGCATGCGGCGCAGTGGTCGTCTGGACGAGATGAGCAGGCGCCGTAGCCACACCGGGAGGGGTGCATGCTCGAGAACCGCCGCTGCCGTTCGTGGAGCGATTGGGAACGGACAGTAAAGTCACCAGCAAGTAACGTCCATCTCGCACGTCGCTACTATTGCAGCTCACTTAGAAGTCGCCCCAGCACGCCGACCACCCACTCTGCGTCGTCCCGCCCAACCGTGAGCGGCGGCCGGATCTTCAGCACGTTGTCCGCCGGCCCCTCGGTACCGATGAGGATGCGCTCCTCGCGCAACCGGTTCACGACGTAGCTCGCCGCCGCTGTCGCCGGCGCGCGGGATTCGCGGTCGGTGACGAGGTCAACACCGATGAACAGCCCCATCCCTCGCACGTCGCCGATGAGCGCGTGACGCGATTGCAGCTCGCGGAGCCCTGCGAGGAGGTGGTTACCGACGACGCGGGCGCTCGCCTGGAGCCCTTCGTCCCGCACGATGCGCAGTACCTCGGTCCCCACGCGGCACGACAGCGTGCTCCCGCCGAACGTGGAGAAGAACTCGATCCCGTTGTCAAACGAGCGCGCGATCTCGGAAGTGGTGACGACAGCGCCCAGCGGGTGGCCGTTGCCTAACGGCTTGCCGAGTACGACGATGTCGGGGCGGGCCCCCTGGTGCTCGAAGCCCCAGAAGAAGTCGCCGAGTCGCCCGATTCCGGTCTGCACCTCGTCGGCGATGCAGATTCCGCCGGCGGCACGGACGCGGTCGTACACGGCAGCGAGATAGCCGACCGGCGGGATGATCTGCCCGCCGACGCTGGGAAACGTCTCGGCGATGAAGCCGGCGAGCCGTCCGCCGCGCGCGTGGATGCGGGCGATGGCGTCGTCGACGTGTTCGGCGTAGCGCACGGCAGCGTCGTCGCCGCGGTGCTCGCCGCGATAGGTGTCGGCGACCGGGACGAGTTGCACCCACTCGGGGCGCCCGCCGCCGTTCGGCTTGTTGAACTTGTACGCCGACAGGTCGTAGGCACCGGTGGTGTGGCCGTGGTAGCCGTGGTCGGGGGTGACCATGTCCTTCCCCCCGGTGTACGTCCTCGCCAGCCGCAACGCCAGCTCGTTCCCCTCGCTCCCCGAGTTGACGAAGAAGACGTGCGTGAGGTGCGGTGGCATCCTGGCCAGCAACTCCTCGGCGAAGGCCACCTGCAGCGGGTGGAGGTAGCGCGTGTTGGTGTTGAGGCGCGCGAGCTGGTCGGCGGCGATCGCGGCGAGGCGCGGGTGCGCGTGGCCGACGTGCGGGACGTTGTTGTAGGCGTCCAGGTGCACGCGCCCCCACTCGTCGAACAGGTAGTGCTTCCACCCGCGCACGAAGAGCAGCGGCTCGCGATACGACAGCTTGAGGTTCGTCGCGAAGTGCGCCTTCCGCCCGGCGCAGATGAGCTCCGTATCGAGCGCCTGGTACGCGACGCGTTCGTCAGGGAGGTTGAGGAGCGCCGCGGGGTTGGGGCAGATCGCCGTCCAGAGCGCGAGGTCGTCCGGGTCGGCGACGCCGGGCCAGTCGCCGGCCATGCCGTCGGTGAGCACCGCCAGCTGAAAGTGCAGGTGCGGGTCCCACCCGCCGTTCTCTTCCATCTCTCCTAACGCGCCGAAGCGCTCGCCGCGCGCGATCATCTGCCCCGGACGCAACGATTCGACGCTGGCGCGCGAGAGGTGGCCATACAGCGTCCAGAACGGATCGCCGTCGGGGGTGACGTGCCTCAGCACGACCATCCCGCCGTAGTCGAGCCGCGACTCGCGATACTCGACCGCGTCGACCGTGCCGGCAGTCGGCGCGTGCACGGGCGACCCGGCGGGGAGGAAGGTGTCGACGCCGATGTGCACCGAGCGACGGTCGGCGATGGGGTGCGCTCCCTTGCGGAAGGCGGGGGCGGTGTAGACGGCGCGCGGTTCGCCGTAGCTCCCCACCCACGCGGCCCCGGCGTTGGCCGCCGAGCCTAACGAGCGCGCCTCGTCCTCCGTCATCATCATCGCATCGCGCGGGACGAGTGCGGAGCGGATGGCGAGCGAGCCCGTGGCGATGGTCGCCAGGTCGATCCCCATCACCGGGGCGAAGGACCCCCGCTGCTCGTCCAGCCATGCCAGCACGCGCGTCGCGCGATCGTTGGCGCGGTAGCCGCAGGCCACGCGCAGGCGGGCGCACATCTGTCCGTCGGCGATCGTGCGGGCGCGCTCGAGGTAGCCCCAGGCCAGCGATTCGGAGACGACGACATACGGGTCGTCGGGACGCTCGCGCTTCATGAGCATCGCGTTGGTGACACTCACCGCCAGCCGCATCAGGAGGAGCGGCCAGATGAGGTCGAGCTGTGCCGGCGTGAGCGGCGAGACGGCGTGATAGCCGGCGACGAAGGCGGCGAGGGCGCGCTCGGGGTGCGGGTGATCGAGCACGAGATAGGCGCCGGCGATCGCGAGCTCGCACACAAGGGGACCGGTGACGATGTCGCCGAAGTCGATTATACCAGCGAGGCACGGAGTGCCTCGCTGTTGGATAGCCCCCGCGCGTGGTGCACCATGCTCGCTCCGTGCGACCAGGATGTTCCAGTCGTTCAGATCGTTATGCAGCACCGCGCGCGGTTGGGCGTGGAGCGGTCCCCTGATGGCGTCGAAACGCAGCCACGCATCGGCCACCAGTTCCTGCTGCGCACGTGTGGCCAGGTCGTCGATGTGGTGCATGACCCAGTCGGCACGCGTGAGATCCCACTTGAAGTCGGGGCGCTCGAGCGCGGGGTGCGCGAAGCCGGTGAGCGCCGAGTGCATGCGCGCGACCGCGGCGCC
This sequence comes from Gemmatimonadaceae bacterium, assembly GCA_020852815.1. NCBI lineage: Bacteria > Pseudomonadati > Gemmatimonadota > Gemmatimonadia > Gemmatimonadales > Gemmatimonadaceae > Gemmatimonadaceae bacterium. The sequence goes on from JADZAN010000024.1 coordinate 185,354, forward strand.
CAGCTCGCGAAGCAGGGAGGGCGGTCGCGGTTGCGCGCGCGCGTACTCGACGCCTGGCAGGAGCGTGAGGAGCCAGGTGAGGCGTGGAGTGCCGTCGGCGTCGTGTCGCACGCACCAGCGCTCACCGCCCGTCGTGCGCACCACGGCTGGGACGGGGACCGTCGCGTCGTGTTCGCGAATGTACTCGTGCGCCGCCGCGAGCAGGTCGACAAACGCCGGATCGCATGCGGGGCGCATGACCTTGAGGATGAACTGCGCGCCGTCAGCGGCCGTGACGCGGAAGTTGAGGTCGAACTCGCCGGCGAGCGGTTCGAGTACCCCCTCCATCCCCCACGACTCCGCCAACGCCTCGCGCCACACGCGCGTCGACTCCGGGCGATCGCTCATCTCACGGCCGATAGGCGACGCAGTCAATCTCCACCTTCAACCCCTCGCGCGGGAGCTTCGACACCTCGACCGTGGTGCGCGCCGGACGGTTGTCGCCGAAGACGCGTGCGTACACGGCGTTCATCTCCTGGAACTCGTTCATGTCGGTGAGAAAGACGCCGCAGCGCAGGACGTACTGCATGTCGGAGCCAGCCGCCTGGAGAATGGCCCGCACATTCCTGAGGCACTGCTCCGTCTGCGCCGTCGCGTCGGCGCCGGCGAGGAACCCAGTCGCCGGGTCGACCGCGCCCTGCCCGGAGACGAAGATCAAGCGCTCGAAGCCGACGGCGGGGGAATACGGGCCAACCGGCGTCGGGAGATTGGGGGCGTGGACGAAGGTGTGCGTCAGGGAGCTCGGCATGGGGGAGGAGTTGGGGTGGGGGGAAAGATACTGGGCTCGGCATGGGCGCCGCATCCTTGGAGACTTCGTGGCTTCGTGTGACAAGCAGTTCAGCGGCGTTTCACACGAAGCCACGAAGGCACGAAGAGTGGCCACGAGGAGGGTGTCGACGTCGTGCTTCGCGGCGGGTAGCTTCGCGCGACGTATGCCCATCGACCGGAAGGCGCTGACGCGCGAGTACAAGGAGACGCCGCGGACCGCGGGAGTGGCGGTGGTGCGCTGTCGCGAGAACGGGAAGGTGCTGCTCATTGCCGGCGTCGACATTCCTGCCCCGGTGAATCGCCACCGCGCCCAGCTCAGGCTTGGCGCGCACCCCAACCGTGCATTGCAGGACGATTGGAAGGCGTTAGGCGCCGACGCGTTCGACTTCGAGATCGTCGACACGCTCCCGCTCCCCGACACCGCCGACGTGGACCAGCGCGACGACGTGCAGGCCCTGGACGCGATGTGGTTGGAGAAACTCGCACCCTATGCGCCCGCCGGCTACAACCGGGCGCCCACGGCGAAGTAGCGAAGCACGCCCGATCCGAGCGACAACGGCCCGCCGGGCACTCGCCCCGCGGGCCGTCCTTGACTTCGGCGCCCGTACACTTGGTGTCTTCGTGTGAGTGGGAGTTCAACGGCGCGTCACACGAAGCCACGAAGGCACCAAGAGTCTCAGCTCGTCACCCCCAGCTCCTTCACTGCCTGCGACAGCGCCTGGACACGCACCCGGTCGCACGAGCCGACCGCCTCGCCCGCCAGCTGCGATGACAGCGCGGCGAGCGCCGAGTTGCGCGCGGCGCCGGTGGTCTTCTCGGCGCTCGTCAGGGCCGAACGGACGCTCGCGATGCGCGAGCTTGAGAGGCACTTGTTGCGCTCGAGCTGGTCCACGTACGCGCGCGCCAGCGCGAAGCTCGGCGGCCACGAGAACTTGGGTTGACCCTGCGCGTTCAAGTAGTCGAGGTGCACCGTCTTCGCGGCGTCGAGTTCGTTCTGCGAGATGTACTCGCTCGGCGTCAGCTCGGTGATGTCGAGCCCGCGGGCGATCTCGGATGAGATGATCGCGCCGTTGTACCAGTACACCGACCACGACCCGCCCATCTGCATGCGCGTCGAGTCGACCGGGCCGCGGTCGAAGAAGGCGATCTCCTTGGGGTGCTTGGCGTCGGTCCAGTCAAAGACGGAGAGCCCGCCCTGGTACCAGGCCTGCACCATCACGTCGCGCCCCGGGATCGGGATCAGCGAGCCGTTGTGCGCCACGCAGTTCTCGGATGACGTCTGTGCTGCAGGGAGCTTGTAGTAGTTCTGGAACTCCATCTTCCCGTTGGTGACGGTGAAGATGGCGTTGGCTCCCCACTCCTTGGGATCGGTGGCGCGGCACTTGGGGCCGCCGCCGCCCCCCCACTCGTCGGTGAAGAGGACCTTGGTCCCGTCGTTGTTGAAGGTCGCCGAGTGCCAGTAGGAGAAGTTGGAGTCGGCGACGGCGCCGATGCGGACCGGGTTGGCCGGGTCGCGGATGTCGAGCAAGAGGCCGTACCCTTCGCAGGCGCCGCCGGCGAGGCCGATGGCCGGGTAGACGGTGATGTCGTGGCACTGCGTCGGGCCGTGGCGCGGACGTCCGGGCTGTTGGTCGCTCTCCCCCATCATGCGGGCGATCATCTTCGGGATTTCGGCGCGCAACGCCGCGCTGTCGGCGGCCGTCGGCGCGCCGGTGCCGCCGCGCGCCTTCACCACCGAGTCCAGCATCGGCTTCGTGAAGTTAGGGGGAAGGACGAACGACTCGTCGCCCACCTGCGCCACGAACGCCCCCTTCGCCTTGGCCTCATCCATCGCCTTCTGGTCGTCAGGCGCCTGCCCGTGTCCCTTGGGGGCGGTGAGGTCGTTGAAGATGCGCGGCGAGGACACGATCGCGGCCCGCTCCGGGTGGGCGAGCGGGACCTTGATCACCTCGATGCGGAAGAGCGCCGAGTTGGCGTCCTTGTCCGGCGCCTCGCGCACGCACCCCGGCAGTTCGTCGGCGGGGCGGACGCTCGCCGAGCCCGAGACGTAGATGTAGATGTTCTCCCGGTCCTTCGGGTCCTCGAGCACCGTGTGCGTGTGCGACCCGCGACAGGTCTGCACGTTGGCGATGTTCTTCGGGTTCGCGATGTCGGTGATGTCGAAGATGCGGATGCCGCGCAGGCGATCCTTGCTCACCGCTTCCTTCGGACCCTGGGTGCCGCAGTCAAGGCGCCCCTCGAACCCCTCCCCCGAGACGAAGAGGAGGTTCTTGTAGACCGAGACGTCGCTCTGCGACGCGGGGCAGACGAAGCCGCGCACCAGCGTCGGCTTTGCCGGGTTGGAGATGTCCCACACCTGCCACCCGTTGAAGTTGCCCTGGATGGCGTACTTCCCGGTGAAGGCGAGGTCGGAGTTCATCTGGCCGACGAACTCCTTGGGCGGCGCGGAGCGCGACAGGACGCGCATGTTGGACGTGGCCTCGGCGGCGTCCATGAGGCCGGCGCGGAGTCCGACGCGCGGGTCGGGGCGCGTGGTCGGGGCCGGCGTCGGCGCCTGCTGCGCGCAGGCGGCCAGCGCCAGGGTGCCGGCAGCCGCAACGATGGCGCGGCGATGGTGGTGCACAAGAGCCATGAGCGGTCCTCGTCGGAATCGGAGTGGTCGTGCGGAATGGGCGGGAGTACTGCCTAACGTTCCCCACCCTGAAGGCGCGCCAGGACGAGCATCTTCTCCATGCGCGCGATCTCGGTGGATTGGTCCACGTTGACGTCGGAGGCGAACTTGAAGACGGTGAGGTCCTGCGCCGCGCCGTCGCGCGCGAACAGCTCCTGCACCATCGTCACCGCTCCCTTGTGGTGCTGGATCATGTAAGCGAGAAAGTGCCGGTCGAAGTCGGCGCCGCGCGCGGCGTCCAGCTCCTGCAACTGCGCGTCGCTCAGCATCCCCGGCATCAGCATCTCGTGCTCCACCCCGTTCATCTTCATCTTCATGGGGACGGGCCTGGCCTCGGGGACGGGGAGGGCGCGATCGCGCAGCCAGTTCTGCATCAGCGCGATCTCGTCCTGCTGCGCGTTGATGATGCGCTCACACAGCGTCTGCACCGAGCTCGACGCCCCGTGCGTCGGCGCCCACCGCGCCATGACGATCGCCTGCGCGTGATGGCTGATCATCCCTGACATGAAATTGATGTCGGCCTCGGTGTAGGGGCGCCGCGCGCTATCGGCCCGCGCGCGCGCCCTCGCCCCCGCGTCGCCCGTGAGGCGCAGCGGGTGATCGGCCGGGATCGCCGACACCGCGCGGCCGGACGCACACCCTCCGATCGTGAGCGCCGGAACAATGCCTAACGCCACACTCGCCGCCAGCCGAAACCGCCGCGCACGCGATGTCGTCGACATGTTGTGAATTGTGGGAAGGGCGTGGGATTGGACACGTGAGGAATCCAGGAGAGAAACTACCCCGCTCCGTCCCGGATGATAGCCAGCGGAGGGTCCTGGTACGGTCCGGGTCAAGGATCCGGCGGACCGCCCCCTCGCTTCGCGCGGTCGTCAAGCCCGATCGCATGCCCGAACTGCCATCGCGCGAACTCCCGCTCCTTGGCCGGCACCGGGACCAGGGTCCGCCAGCAACGGCATCAGCGTGCGCTGCATCGGCGTCCGGATCTCGATGGCCACTTCAGGCTGCAGCCTTTGGTTACGAAGATCAAGGGCGTCTAACACGGAGGTCTCACGGAGACACGGAGGGCACGGAGAAGACGTGTCTTTTGTTCTCCTCCGTGCCCCTCCGTTCCTCCGTGCTACCTCCGTGTCATAGGAAGTTGATCTTGCCGTTGCCGTTGCTTTGTCCATGCAGTAGCCGTTGCCTTCTGTTTCAAAGATCAAGAGCGTTTAACACGGAGGTCTCACGGAGACACGGAGGGCACGGAGAAGACGTGTCTCTTGCTCTCCTCCGTGCCCCTCCGTTCCTCCGTGCTACCTCCGTGTCATAGGAAGTTGACCTTGCCGTTGTCGTTGTCGTTGCGGGCACCCGCGCCCCGCCGCCCCGTCCTCCGAGAGAGAACGCCCTCGTGAAACCATGAAGTACCGCCTCGCCTCGCCCGCCGACCTGCCAGCGCTCGCGCAGATGCGCTGGGACTTCCGCGCGGAGGCTGGAGAAGCGCCGCGCGAATCGTTCGACTCCTTCCGCGCGCGATACACGCGCCTGGTGGATGAAGAGATACGCGCCGGTCGACTCGCGTACTGGATCGCCGAGCAGGACGACGAGATCGTCGCCCACATCGCGGTCTTTCGCATCCTCGGCATCCCGCGCCCCATGCGCACCAGCGACCAGTGGGGCTACGTCACGGACTGCTACACGCGCCCGGCCGCGCGCGGAATGGGCGCCGGCTCGGCGCTGCTGCAGCGCGTGCAAGCGTGGGCCCGCGAGCTCGACTTCGAGCTGTTGCTCGTTGCGCCTGGCGACTTGGCTGAGTTCTTCTATCGTCGCGCCGGCTTCGTCGACGCGACGTCGTTCCGGCAGTGCCAGCTCCGATCGTTCGACGAGAGCGACGATCACGCCGACGAGAATGGTATTCCCGGTTTGGTCTGAGTCCGCCCGAAGACCAGCCTCGGTCGCTGCTCGCCCTGGCGCGAGGATGGGAGCCCTGCCATCGCGGGCGACACGACCGCCATGTCACCGCGCCGCCTGGTCGCGTGGGATCGGTTCTACGGCACCAACTCCTCCGCGATCGTCGTCGAACCGTATCCGTATCAGCGGGCGCCGCTGGACGGAGCCCGCTTGGTGGTCCGCAACGGGGCGGCTCGTGTTGCCGTACGTGATCTCTCCCAACGACGCGGCTGAGTCGACGACGCGAGAGTACGAGCTGGTGCCGTGGCCCCTCGTCCAGACGGCGACCGACACCGGCACCCGTGACAGCAGGCGCGCGCCGCTGCACCTTCCGCCGACCGATCTCCCCCTCTCCAGCGGAGCAGAGCATGGCCGAGACAAAGACAAGGCCGACCAACGCCAGCGTGAGCGACTACATCGCCTCGCGCGCAAACGATGCGCAGCGGGCCGACTGCAAGACGCTGATCGCGATGATGCGAAAGGCCACCGGCAAGCCGCCCAGGATGTGGGGGCCGAGTATCGTCGGGTTCGGGTCGTATCACTACGAGTATGCCAGCGGCCACTCCGGTGATTCGTGCCTCACGGGCTTCGCGATTCGCGGGCGCGAGGTGGTGCTGTATCTCGCCGCCGAGGGCGCGCGGCCGCAGGCATTGCTCAAGCAACTGGGGAAGCACCGCATGGGGAAGTCGTGCCTGTATCTCAAGTCGCTGGCCGATGTGGATCTCGAGGTCCTGCGCGAGCTCATCGACGGATCGATTGCAGAGGTGAGGCGGCGCTATCCGGGGTGAGTGAGGCGGCGCGTTGCGGGGAGAGTAGGGCGCTGTGGTAGCGCCAGCGCGCGGGCGGCCGTACACTCCGCTTCCATGTCGACACGTCGATACGGGGACGACGAAGTGCGCGAGATCATCAGCCTCGCCACGACCGGTGGCGCCGGCGACGGTCTCGTCCCCGCGCCCACCGATGGCCTGACGCTCGAGCAGCTGCAACAGGTGGCGCGCGAGTCGGGGATCGACCCGGCGCGCGTGGCACAAGCGGCAGCGAGCGTCGATGCGCGCGCGCGCGCCCCCCTCGTGCGCCGGATGCTCGGCTTCCCCATCGCGATGACGCGCGTGGTCGACCTGCCGCGCGCGCCAACCGACCGCGAGTGGGAGCAGTTGGTCGCCGTCTTCCGCACCGCGTTCGACACCCCGGGGCAGATGACGAGCACGGGCGGGCTTCGCGAGTGGTCGAGCGGGAGTCTGCATATCGGCGTCGAGCCAATGGCGCACGGCGAACAGTTACGCATCACCACGCGCAACGATGGTGCGGTGGCGCTCAACCTGCTGTCGGCATTCACCGGCGGGTTGGGTGCGCTGATGTCGGCCGTAGTTGCGGCTGCCGGCAAGCCGGAGAAGGCGCTGGCGGTGCTCACGCTGTTCGGCGGTATCTCGCTGGCGTCGTTCGCGATCAACCTGTGGCAGCTGCCGCGCTGGGGGCGTACGCGCGCGCGGCAGGTGGAGGAGCTGGCCGATCAGGCGGTCACGCTGCTGTCCGATCCGAAGTGACGGCGCTCGCGCCTAACGCACACTTGAGCATTGGCCCGCTACGTCGATCCATGACGATCACATAGTGATTGGTGGGCCGAACCATGTGCCGAGCGCTTCCCGCAATCCATGATTGGTACCGTTGCCGGCCCACGCCACGTAACCGTCGGGGCGGATGAGGACCGCGGCGGGTGCGGTGACTTGGCCGAGTACGGGGAGCGTCCAGGGGCCGGCGTAGCGCGACACGAGGTGCCGCACACGCCCCTCCCATCCGGTGACGTCGAGTGCGTGGTCCGAGCCGAAGTCGAGGAGCACAGGACGCGCGGTATGCAGCAGGGAGAAGATGCGCTGCGGGCCGCGCTCGGTGGCGATGTCCAAATCGGGGATGCGGCGCCCGAGGACCGGATGGCCCTCGCCCAGCTCGTAGCGGATGTCGAGCCCAGACATCATCCCGGCGATGTAGCGGCGTGGTTCATCCATTCGCAGCAACTCGCCGATGATGTCGCGTGCCGCAACCGTGCGCGCATCCTCGCGATGCAGCGCCACCTGTGCCATCGTCGCCTTGAGCACGCGCGCCCCCACCGGGTGTCGCTCGGCGTTGTAGCTGTCGAGCAAGGTGTCCGGTGAGCTTCCCTTGATCACCTGCGCCAGCTTCCACCCGAGGTTCACGGCGTCCTGGACACCAAGGCTGAGTCCCTGTCCGCCGATTGGCGAGTGGATGTGCGCCGCGTCTCCGGCGAGCAGGACGCGAGCGTTGCGATAGGTGGCGGCCTGGCGCGACATGTCGGTGAATCGGGAGATCCATGTGACGTCATGCACGCCGAAGTCGGTACCACAGGCGGCTACCAGCAACCGCTTGAGGTCGTCAAGCGTCGGTTCGGCGGTGGCATCCGCGTTAGGCTCGGTGACCATCACGCCGATCGGGCCTACGTCCTTGTAGATGATCTCGCTCCCCCTGATCTCGTATTCCGAGCGGCCAAAGGCGTGCACGCCGCCCGCCGAGCGATGCACGCCGTAGGGTGGCGTCTCCGTCATCTCCACCTCGGCCAGGATGTTGCTCGTCGTTGCGTCCCATCCGGGGAAGTCGATGCCGGCCCCCTTGCGGACAATGCTGCGCCCCCCGTCGCAGCCGATGAGATACTGCCCGTGCAACACCTCGCCGTCGGCGAGTGCGACGTCCACACCGTCCGCGTGCTGCGTGAATCCCGACACCTCGCGCCCATACCAGATCGGTACGCCCAGTTCCCTCACCCACCCGGCGAGCAGGCGTTCGATGTGTTGTTGCCGCAGCGCGAGGCCGTAGTTGTGGCGCGTGGGGAAGTCGCTGATGTCGAGGCGCGTGACGGCGAAGCCCGTGACTTGCGCTATCTGTCCCGCGGCAAGGAAGCGCTGCGCAATGCCGCGTTGGTCGAAGGCTTCGATGGTGCGCGCCGTAACGCCGAGCGCACGAGAGCCCGACAGTTGCTGGTTAGGCCAGCGTTCGATGATGACGGCGTCGACGCCGGCGAGTGCCAGCTCTCCGGCGAGCATCAACCCCGTCGGCCCCCCGCCTGCTATCACGACCGCGTGGTGGGTCATCGCGACTCCTGGTGAAATGAGGGGGCAAGTATCGCCCCGGGCGTGGGGCTTGCCGCAAGCCGTGGGGGTGTTGATATATGTCTGTGGGGATGGTTCTATGGACGGGCAACGGTTGCTATCGAACGGGTGGCCGCGGCCGCCGACCGAACGGTGAAATAGCGCTTCGACGAGACTCTGGCCGCAGTCTTGCTTCGCAGGGTTTGGGTGCCGCGGTCGCGCACCTGCCTGACGAGACACAGAAGTTCATTCCGGGGGGCCGGCGTTGCGCGCGGACTCCCCCTCGTGACACCGCGGTGGCCGTAGGTTGGCACCGTCCCTTCGAGCCCGCCGACTCGCGAGGCTCCGCAGCCATCGGTTTGGACGAGCCCCAGCGATTGCCGGGAGGTCGCATGATCACGAACAAGTCAAAGCGCGCGACATCCCGTGCTCGCTCCGGCGCCCCCGCCATTCCCCTCCTCACCGTCGACATCTCCTCCTGGCAGCAGTTCCAGAACATCGTCGCCGGCCCACGCTTCCGGAACTGGGCCTTTCGCGGGCACGGCGACGCGGAGTGGCCGCTCTACAGTTCGCTCTCGCGCTACGTGCTCGCCCATGGGATCCATCGCGACGCATGGTCGAGCCAGGAGGAACGCATCGGGCGCATCTTCCGGCGCAAGGCACACCTCCTCCTCGAGCACATCCCGGACGAAGGGGACGACTTCCAGTGGCTGGCGCTGATGCAGCACCACGGGGCGCCGACGCGGTTGCTCGACTTCACCTGGTCGCCGTACGTCGCCGCCTTCTTCGCGTTGGAGCGCGCCACGCGCGATGCGGCGATTTGGGCGATCTTCATCCCGGCGCTCTGGCGCGAGGAGCGCACGGTCCGCTTCCCTCGGCTGCGGCGCACGATGCGCGCCGACGAGATCGGGCTCCGTCGCCCGGGCGCATACGGAGCGTACTACCTCGGCAACGACGTTCCCTTCGTGAGTTCGGGGGAGCCGATCGTGATGAACAAGCGGCTCATCGCGCAGTCCGGCACCTTCGTCGTCCCTGGGGTGCTGGACCAGCCGATCGACGCGATCCTCGCGTCGTACGCGAAGGGAGAGGCGGCGGTCGCGAAGTTCGTGCTGAAGACGAGCGCGCTGCGCGCGGAGTCGATGCGAGAGTTGTACACCATGAACCTGACGAACGCGACGCTGTTTCCCGATCTCGACGGCCTGGCGCGCTCGCTGGCCTACGAGCTGGAGTTCCACTGGGCATTCGATCCGCGGACGATGGCGCGCAATCCCGGCTACTGACGGGCTTCTCGAGGGCTTCCGACGACATGACGCACGACCACGACGACGCACACGGCGCCCCGGATGCGCTGCGCCGCGAGTTGCAGCTGGCCGCCAGGCGCATCGCCGGCTATCGCGACGCGCTCCACGAGGCGCACGTCGCCCCGCGTCTCACCCGCGCCGAGCTCCGCGCCACCCTCGACCGCCCCCTCCCTGACGATCCGCTCCCGCTCACCCAGGTCATCGACGAACTCATCGCCGGCGCCACTCCCGGCCTCATGGCCTCCGCCGGCCCGCGCTACTTCGGCTTCGTCGTCGGCGGATCGCTCGATGCCGCCTTGGTCGCCGACGTCCTCACCAGCGGCTGGGACCAGAACGCCTTCAACGAAGCGCTCTCCCCCGCCGCCATCGCCTTCGAGGACGTTGCCGGGCGCTGGCTCAAGGAGGCGCTCACGCTTCCAGCGTCGGCGTCGGTGGGGTTCGTGACCGGGGCGCAGGGCGCCAACACGGTGGGGCTGGCGGCGGCGCGGTGGTGGGTGTTGCAGCAGGCGGGGTGGGACGTGGGGCGCGAAGGACTCTTCGGTGCGCCGCGCATTCGCGTGCTGGTCGGCGCGGAGCGGCACGCGACGATCGATCGCGCGCTCCGCTTCCTCGGGCTCGGCGAACGGGCGATGGAGGAAGTCCCGGTGCTCGCCAACGGGGCGATGGATACGGCGGCACTCGCGCAGGCGCTGGCGCACGGCGCCGGCATCCCAACGATTGTCTGCGCCCAGGCGGGGAACGTGAACACGGGCGCCTGTGACAACCTGCAGCATGCCGCCGACGCCGCACGCTCGGCGAACGCCTGGCTGCATGTGGACGGTGCCTTCGGGCTCTGGGCGGCGGCAAGCGCACGCACTCGGGGCTTGGTCGACGGCATCGAGCGCGCCGACTCGTGGGCCTGTGACGGGCACAAGTGGCTCAACGTCCCCTACGACGCGGGATATGCCTTCTGCGCGCACCCGGACGTGCACGCGACGTCGATGGCGTACACGGCGGCCTACCTCACGGGGCAGGTGGCGGGGCGCGAGTTCGGGGGCGGCGACTACGTGGCGGAGTCGTCGCGGCGCGCGCGCGGCTTTGCCACGTGGGCCGCGCTGCGCGCGCTGGGGCGCACCGGCATCGCGGAGTTGGTGGACCGAACCTGCGCGCTGGCCCGCCGCTTTGCCCAACGGCTCGGCGCACTGGACGGTGTGACCATCATGAACGAGGTGGTGCTCAACCAGGTGCTGCTGCGAGTGGGCGACGAGGCGACGACGAACGCCATCCAGCGCCGCCTGCACGACGACGGGACGCTCTGGTTAGGCGCCACGACCTGGCGCGGGCAACGCCTCCTGCGCATCTCGGTCTCCAACTGGTCCACGACGGAAGACGACGTGGATGTGTGCGTGGCGGCGATCGAGAGAGCGATGCGGGCGAGCGGCTGAGCGGGCGTTCCTGTGCGCCTGCACAGCGGCGCTCCCACGCCCGCCCTATCGCGCGCCCCCGCCAGAATCAAACGGGCGATAGCGCCCGGGAACGATGGGCTCCGCCGCGCCGCCGCCCGCCGTAGCGGTCATCGCCTCGCTCGCGCGGTGCCGGTCCAGTTCGCGCCTGACGACCGTGGCCAGCGCTTCCTGCGCGAACGGCTTGGCGAGCATCGGCCCCAGTGACGCCATCTCCGATAGCGCCGCGGCATCGAGCCCAGAGTAGCCGGACATGAAGACCACGGGGAGCTGTGGGAGGCGCAGCCGCAACGCGCGCACCAGCTCGGGCCCCTTCACCCTCGGCATCATCACGTCGGTGACGACGATGTCGATGGCGCTCCCCTCGCGTTCGGCGACGGCGAGGGCGTCGGTGCCGTCCGCTGCCTCCAGCACGCGATAACCCAGGAGGGTGAGCATGCGGCTCGCGACCTGTCGTACGGCGACTTCGTCCTCGACGAGAAGGATGGTCTCGGTGCCGGTTGGGCGCGGGTCGCTACGGTCGGGGACGATTGGATCGCCGACCCACACCGGGAGCCAGATGGTGAGTCGTGTCCCGCGCCCCGGGGCGCTCTCGACCTCGATGGCCCCCTGGTGCCGCGCGACGATGCCGTGGCAGACGGCGAGCCCGAGCCCGGTGCCGCGGTTCACTTCCTTGGTTGTGAAGAACGGTTCGAACAACCGCTGGCGGACCTCGTCATCCATCCCGGTCCCGGTGTCGATGACGTCGAGGACGACGTAGCGCCCGGGGCTGAGCGACATGTCGTCGACGATGCGGATGCGCTCGACCTCCTCCTCCCGCAGCCGCAACGTCACCTCTCCCCCGTCGGGCATGGCGTCGCGCGCGTTGAGGACGAGGTTGAAGACGAGCTGCTCGAGCTGCGACGGGTCGGCGCTCACGGGGGGGAGATCGTCCGGCGCCTGCACCGTCAGCTGCACGCGCTCGCCGACGGACTGGCGCAGCGAGCGCGCCAGGGCGTCGAGGAGGGTGCCGAACTGCACGGCGACGGGCTGCGTATGCTGCCGCCGCGCGAAGGCCAGCAGTTGTCGCGTGATGTCGGCCACTCGGCGCCCGGCCTTCCATACCTCCTCCAGGTCGGCCTGCAGGGGAGCGTTCCCGCGCGCGCCATGCTGCGCCAACTGGGTGAAGCCGAGTACGCCGGTGATGGAGTTGTTGATCTCGTGGGCCACGCCGCCGGCCAGGCGCCCGATGCTCTCCAGCTTTTGGGCGGTGACGAGGCGCTGCTCGAGGAGCTTGCGCTCCTCCAGCTCGCGGGCGAGTTCGGCGGTGCGCGCCTTCACCCGCTCCTCGAGCGAGTCCCGCGACGCCTCGAGTTCACGCGTGCGCTCTTCCACCAGCGCCGACAGCTCGCGCTCCTGCCGTTCGGCCACCTGCAGGCGCAACCGGGCGAGCAGGGCGATGATGGCGACGGCGAGGGCGACGAGGGAGGGGTAGAACCAGCGGTACTCGTACGGTGCGCGCGGCACGTGGATGACGAGCGAGGCCCTGGCGGGGTTCCAGTCGCCGTCCTCGTTGGCGACGCGGACCTCGAAGTGGTACTCACCGCCGCGCAGCGGACCAAATGAGAGTTGCCGGCGCGCACCGGCGTCCTGCCAGGTGGTGTCGATGCCGGTCATCCGGTACTGGGCGCGCACGCGCGAGGGCACGAGGGCGTCGGTGGCGGCAAAGGCGATTTCCAGGCGCGAGACGTGCTCCGTGAGGTGCAACCCGGGCGCCAGCGGGCGCTCGACCCCATCGACGACGATGCGCTCCAGGTGCACCTGCGGGGCGATCAGGTCCTCGCGGACCTCGCGCGGGTCGACGCGCACGGCACCGGCGTACGACGGGAACCAGAGGCGCCCCATCGCATCGGTGGCAATCTGGCTCTGGTAGTCGGCGTTGAACTCGGTGGTGGGGAGCCCGTCGGCGCGATCGAATGCGCGCAAGCGCACCGATCGAACCTTGCCGTCGGCGTAGTCGAGGAGGTCCTGCGCCTCCACGCGGTACAGCCCGAAGCTCGACGTCAGCCAGAGGTGGCCGAAGGCATCGCGGGCCACGCCGAGCAGCTCGCGACGCAGGCGCGGGTCGGCGCGCCCCACGTGCACCACGGTGTCGCGACGCAGGACGTAGAGCCCGGAGTCGCCGGTGGCAATCCAGAGGTTGTCACCGTCGGGAAGGATGGAGACGACGTCGTACTGCGTGAGCCCCTTGCGCTCGTCGTATCGCGTGGCGACGCCCCGGTCGACGATCGTGAGCCAGGGGCGCGCGAAGATGAGGCGTCCACGGGGGTCGCGCGCCACGTTGCGCGTGGTGGTCCCGGTGTTGAGCCCCCAACTGGCGGGTGCCGGCCGCGCCACGCCCCCCTCCGAGTGCAGGACGCCGCTGTCGGTGGAGACCCAGAAGGAGCCGTCGTGGTCGCGAAAGAGCGAGAGGACCGAGCGCCCGGCAAGCCCCAACTGCGCGGTGACGTCGCGCCGCGAGGTGCGATCGATCTCGTAGACCCGGCGTTCATTCCACACGGAGTACATCCCGCCGCCGGGCCTGGGCCAGAGGGCGCTGGCCTGGTTGCGGCCGGCGCGCGGGAGGACGCCGGTCCAGCGATCGCCCTCGAGGTAGTAGACGCGCCCATCGGAGACGGCGGCCCACATCGTCCCGCGTTCGTCCTGGCGAACGGTCCACGTGCTCCGCGGCGAGATCCCCTCGCTGAGGGTGACGAACGCCGAACGCTGGAAGCGCAGCATGCCGCTGCCGGTGCCGGCCCAGATGCGCCCGCGCGAATCGGGGAAGAGCCACCAGACCACATCGGGGGTCCCTCCCGCCGGCGCGTCGACTGGGCGCACGTCGTCGCCGTCCCAGCGCAACACGCCAAAGCGCTCGGTCCCCATCCACAGCTCACCGCCCGGCGTGCGGGCCAGCGTCCACACCTCGTTGCCGTCCGTGTCTTCGCCGGTCGCGACTCGCTGCGTGACGCGCACGTTGGCGGGATCGGCGACGTCGAGTCGCCAGGCACCGGAGCGCGTCCCCACCCAGAAGCCCCCCGCGCCGTCGTCCACGATGTCGAAAAACCGCTCGCCGAGCGACGGCCGCCAGGTGACGGCGGCGCTGTCGCCCACGCGGAAGGAGCCGAGGAAGTTGCGTCCGGCGAACCACATACGCCCCGTGCGATCCGCTGCCAAGGCATAGATGAAGGCGTCGAGTCCGGGGACAGCGGCAAAGCTCCGCCCATCGCCAACGCGCACGCCGAACTCACCACTGACCCACAGTCGCCCGCTCGAGTCCTCGACCACCTTCCAGGTGACGCCCCGCGGGACCTGTCGTTCGTCGATGGTGCGGAAGACTCCCTTCTCCAGCACTGCGAGCCCGCGCGACGTCCCCACCCACAGGCGCCCCGAGCGGTCGACCGAGAGCGCCTGGACCATGCCACTCGGCAGCGCCGGCGTGTCGTCGGGACCGAAGAGACGGAAGTTCAGCCCGTCATAGCGAACCACGCCGCGGCGCGTCCCCAGCCAGAGGTACCCGTCTGGCGTTTGCGCGATGGCGTTGACCTGCGTGTCGGGGAGGCCATCGTCGCTGTCGATGACGCGGCGGATGTACGACGGGGCGGTGGGCGACGGGGGCGCCGCTGTCGAGTGGGGCCGTTCTGCCACCTGTGCCCCCAAGAGGGGGGGCGTTCCCCAGCCGGCGCCCAGCGCCACGAGACCGGCGATCGCGGCATGACGCGGCGATCGCGGCCAGGGCGAGCGGAGGATCCGGGAGGTGAGCACGAGGGAGGGAGTGACCGGCCGGTGCGGGCGCGGCAGCCTGAAGCGAGGGCGCGGGGCGGGACGTGCGAGCGAGCGCCGCTCCATCCGAGAGTGTCGGCTCTATGGATGGAAAACTGGTGGGATATTGTTCGGAACCTTGCGTTGGGGCAGGAGATCCGCAATGAGTGGCGGGACTTCCTTGATGGGGATGCGTGCGTCTGGCGGCTGATGCGTTGCGCCTCTCCATTAGTCGGCTCTGATTCTCCCGACCGAAGGGTGCCGCCGCGCGCTAGGTCCGTCGAACCTCATGCGTCATTCTTGGAGCTGCATGGTGCACCTCCTCACGAGAGTCAGGCGAAACATGCGAACGAGCATCAGGAGGTTTACCCAGTCACTGTTGATGTGCGGTTTTCTTGGCGTGATGCCGTGCGCCGGCCATGCTCAGGGCGCACGCCGGCTGGAGATCAGTGCGGTGGGGGGAGCCGCGCATACGAGCCGCCTCGGGCGGCTCTCCGCCGAGCAGTGGCTGGAACCGTTCGCCGGCGCTCGGCTCGACGCGCGTTTGTGGCGGCTCGCGGGTGGGCGAGTGGGGGTATCGGCGTTCGCCGATTACTACTCGTTCGGGAGGAGCTGGATGGCGCCGGTAATCTGTATGGGCGTGTGCCCCGCGTCGCCGGCGCGGCCGCGACAGGAGCCGCTCATTCCCTACACCAGCACGGGTCAGGAACTGCGACTCGCGCTCGGGACCACGTGGCAGCGCCCGATCAGTCGGTGGGTGAGCGCGGAGCTCGGGGCGTTCGCGGGGAGGCGTCGTGCCCGGAGCTTCCTCGAGGCCGAAGGGGTGCGACTCAATGACCCCCCGTCGTCGTTTCGCGCCCTGATTGGCGGCGAAGTCGGCCTCAGCACACAGCGCGGGCCCCTCGTCTCCGGGATCGGCTTCCAGTTCGCCAGCAGCGTGCTCGAAGGAGGGGTGCGCCGCTCGCAGAACCGAGTCGCCATGCGGCTGGGGTGGGCGCTACCATAGCGCATGCGCATCGCCGCCCTCTACGACATCCACGGCAACCTCCCCGCGCTGGAAGCGGTACTGGCCGATGTGCGAGATGCGGCGGTCGACCTGGTGGTGATGGGCGGCGACGTACTCCCTGGACCAATGCCGCACGAGTCGCTCGCGGCGCTGGCTGCGCTCGCCGCGCTCGCCGACGACGGAGTGGCGCTCCTGGCGATACGCGGGAACGGCGATCGCACGGTGCTCGAGGCGCGACGCGGCACCATCTCCCCCGAAGTCCCCGCGCCCATTCACGACGTCATGCGCTGGAACGCGGCGCAGCTCACCCCGCACGACGCGGCCTGGATGGAGGGCTGGCCGACGACCGCGACGGTGGAGCACGACGCGCTGGGGCGCATCCTCTTCTGCCACGCCACACCCCGCAGCGACACCGAGATCTTCACCCAGCGCACCGCCGAGGCGCGCATCGCCCCCGCGTTCGACGGCGTGGACGCCGCACTCGTCGTCTGCGGCCACACGCACATGACCTTCGACCGGACCATCGCCGGCCGCCGCGTGGTGAACGCCGGCTCGGTAGGGATGCCGTTCGGCGAGACGGGCGCACGCTGGCTCCTCATCGACCGCGACGTCGAGTTCCGCCATACGACCTACGACCTCGACGCCGCGGCGGCGCGCATCCGGACAACGGCGTATCCGCGCGCCGAGCACTTCGCGGCCCACAACGTCCTCACCACCCCCACCGCCGAGGCGATGCTCGCGGCGTTGGAGCGCTGACGAGAGGTTTGGCATTCGGGCGCTCCGATCAGTAGCGTACCGCGTCCCGCCGAACCCGCTCCCGGAGCACGCCGCAATGCGCACGCCGAACGCCCGAACAACCCTTGCCGTCCTCGCCACACTCGCCGCGCTCGCCGCGGCGAGCGTGACCCTCGCGCCCGCCGCTCGCGCGCAGGGCTTCCCCACCGACGACGCGGTGATTCGCCGCATCTGGGACGAGGGGATGACCAACAAGTCGCAGGTGGCGCGCCTGGCGCAGGTCCTGATGGACTCGATAGGCCCGCGCCTGTCCGGCTCCCCCGCCTTCCTGTCGGCGACCGACTGGGTGTCGGCGCGCTACACCGAGTGGGGCGTTCCGGTGCGCAAGGAGAAGTACGGGACGTGGACCGGGTGGAAGCGGCGCTACTCGCACATCGACCTCATCGCCCCGCGCGAGCGCACGCTGGAAGGGATGATCCTCGCCTGGAGCCCGGCGACGACGAAGCCGGTGGAGGGCGACGTCGTCGTCATTCCCGAGTTGGCCGACAGCGCGGCGGTCAAGGCCTGGCTGCCTAACGTGAAGGGGAAGTTTGTCCTCCTCTCGGCGCCGGAGCCCACGTGCCGCCCCGACGAGAACTGGGAACGGCTGGCGCGGGCGCCCTCGGTGACGGCGATGAAGGCGGCGCGCGATTCGTCCAAGCGTTTCTGGAACCAGCGCGCCCAAAAGCTTGGCAGCGACCCGTTCCCGCTCCTCGATGCGAGCGGTGCGGCGGGCGTGGTGACGACGCTCTGGTCGGCGGGATGGGGGGTGAACAAGGTGTTCAGCGCGCGCACGAAGAACGTCCCGGTGATGGACCTGAGCTGCGAGGACTATGGGCTGCTGCACCGCCTGGCGGCCAACAACCAGGGGCCGAAGATGCGCCTCGATGCGCGCGCCGAGAACCTCCCGGATGCGCCGATGTTCAACGTGGTGGCCGAGCTCAAGGGGACGGAGAAGCCTGACGAGTACGTCTTGTTAGGCGCGCACCTCGACTCGTGGGACGGCGCCTCGGGGGCGACCGACAACGGGACGGGGACGGTGATGATGATGGAGGCGATGCGCCTGCTCAAGGCGGCGTATCCCAATCCCAAGCGGACCATCCTGGTGGGGCACTGGGGAGCGGAGGAGCAGGGGCTGATTGGTTCGCGCGCCTTCGCCGAGGATCACCCCGAGGTGGTGAACGGGCTGCAGACCGCGTTCAACCAGGACAACGGGACGTGGCGCATCGAGTACATCCGGATGATGGGACTCACCGGGGCGGCGCAGCACTTCGGGCGCTGGTTCAGCGCGATTCCCTCGGAAATCGAGTCGCTGATCGATCTCGACATTCCCGGCGTTCCCGAGACCGGCGGGAGCGACCACATGTCGTTCCTGTGCGCCGGCGCGCCGTCGTTCCGGTTGCAGTCGAATTATCCTGACTATCGTCAGTACACCTGGCACACCAACCGCGACACGTACGACAAGCTGATCCTGGACGATCTGAAGAACAACGCGACGCTGGCGGCGATGCTGGCGTACCAGGCGTCGGAGGATCCGGAGCGCGTGGGGCGCGACAAGCGCGTGAACAAGACGGCGGCAGGGAGCGACGTGCCGTGGCCGCGCTGCCCGCAGGCGCGGCGCACGCCGCCGCAGCGTTAGGCGGAGGGGAGGAAACCCAACACGAGGAGCGCGGCCGCATGCGAGACGACGGCGTCACCAGGCGAGACTTCCTCAACGGCGTGAGCATGGCCGTCGGCGCGTCGATGCTGGCGCCGTGGGGCGACCTCATTGCGCAGGGGTGGGACTACGGCGCCGACTACTATCCGCCGGCAAAGACCGGGCTGCGCGGGACGCACGATGGGGCGTGGGAGAACATGCACGCCCGCGTGGCGGGAAAGACGTGGAAGCGCGGCGCCCCCGAGGAGCAGTACGACCTCATCGTCGTTGGCGGGGGGATCAGCGGATTGTCGTCGGCGTTCCACTTCCGCAAGCAGCGGCCCAACGCGCGCATCCTCGTCCTCGACAACCACGACGACTTCGGCGGGCACGCCAAGCGCAATGAGTTCTCCATCAACGGCGAGACGCGCATTGGCTATGGCGGGACCGAGTCGATCGACACGCCGTCGGCCTACACGGCGGTTGCGCGCGAGACGCTCAAGGAGATCGGGATCGTCACGCAGCGCTTCTATGACTACTTCGACCAGACGCTCTACGCCAAGCTGGGGCTGAGCAAGTCGATCCTCTTCGACCAGGAGAACTTCGGCGTCCGGAAGCTGGTGACGGGATACGGGAAGGTGTCGTGGGAGGAGTTTGCTAGGAACGCCCCGCTCAACGACCAGGCGCGCGCCGACTTCATCCGCGTGCAGACGGAAGAGAAGGACTACCTTCCCGGCCTGTCGCGCGAGGAGAAGTATGCGAAGCTGAGCAAGGTGAGCTACGAGGCGTGGTTGCGCGACACCTGCAAGGTGGACCGCCAGTTGCTCGAACTGTATCGCAAGTTCGGGATCTCGTTCTGGTGCGTGGGGATCGACCAGATTCCCTGCACGTCGGTGCACGAGTACGACGGCGGGATGCCGGGGCTGGACCACACGCTGCCGCGCTTTGGGCACCGCGGCGACGAGCCCTACATCTTCCACTTCCCCGACGGCAACGCCTCGGTGGCGCGCTCGCTGGTGCGCGCGCTGATCCCGGCGGCGATGCCGGGGACGACGATGGAAGACCTGGTGACGACGCGCGCCGACTATGCGCAGCTGGACCGGAAGGGGGCGCAGGTGCGCATCCGCCTCAACAGCACTGCGGTGCACGTGGCGCACGCCGTCAGCCGCAAGGCGGTGGACGTCACCTACGTCACCAGCACCGGCGGGGCGCACACGGTGCGCGCGCCGCGCGTCATCCTCGCCAGCTACAACATGGGGATCCCCTACCTGTGCCCCGAGCTTCCGGCGGCGCAGAAGAAGGGGCTGAGCTACGGCGTGAAGGTCCCGCTCACCTACACCAAGGTCCTCGTCCCCAACTGGCGGGCATTCGCGCGGCTTGGGACCGACTTCGTGTACTACACCAAGGACTTCTTCAAGCAGGTGGAGCTCGACTACCCGGTGTCGATCGGGAAGTACAAGCGTTCGCAAACGCCTGACGACCCGATGGTGCTGCACATGTGCTACGTGCACCTCGACCCGGTGAAGACGGGGCCCGAGGGGTGGCGCGAGGGGCGGCGCAAGCTGATGGAGACGTCGTTCGCGCAGTTCGAGTTCCACGTGCGCGACCAGCTCGACGCGGCGCTCAAGGGCGGTGGCTTCGACGCCGAGCGGGACATCAAGGCGATCACGGTGAACCGCTGGCCACACGGGTATGCGTACTCGCCGGGGTTGCTGTGGGAGCCGCCCTACGCGTCCGAAGCAGAGAAGCCGTGGGTGATCGGGCGGCAGCCGTTCGGGCGCATCGCGATCGCCAACTCCGATGCCGGCGCGCAGGCCGACACCAACTCGGCGATCACGCAGGCGGCGCGAGCGGTCGGGGAGGTGCTGGCGGCGGTGTAGGCGCAAGGTCGCGCCCGCTTTCCGCCGGTTGTCGCGCCGGCGCCACGCGTTGACAAGGCGCGCGTGGGAGTGGATAACTGATGCCCCGCCCATCATGCTCGTCACGCCACTTACGTGGGAGTCCAGACATGCTCGAGTTCGCCCCGATACTCGCCGGCGCCGTGGCCGGGCGCGCGAGCGCGTTGCTCCTGACGGAACGCCATCGTGCCTGGTCGTGGTGCGCCGCCGCGCTCGCCGGCGTGGGGGTGAGCGTCCTGGCCGGCGAACCCGCCATCAGTGTCGTCTTTCCAGCCGTCGACGCGCTGCTGGGGTGTGCCGGCTACCTGGCCGCACGCGTCACGGAGTCGGCGCTACGCGCCTATCGCACGTCGAACAGGTAGCTGCTCATGAACTGCAGCGTCGCTTCCGACTCGGCGACGCGGTAGGCCAGGAGGTCGCCCGTCGTCACCATCCCCACGAGTCGTCCTTCGTCGACCACGGGGAGGTGGCGAATGCGTCGCGCCGACATGAGGGCGGCGCACTCGTCGATGCCGGTGTGCAGCGGCATCGTGACGACGTCGGACGTCGCGACATCGCGCACCATCGTGTGCGCCGCATCGCGCCCCGAGGCCACCACGCGGCGCAGGATGTCGCGCTCGGTGAAGATGCCCACGATGCGTTCGTCGGCATCGAGCACGACCACCCCGCCAATCCCGCGCCGGTTCATCAACTGCGCCGCTTCGAGCACCGAGGCGTTGGGGCCAACGGCATGAACGTCGCCGCCCTTGCGGTCGATCAAGGCCTGGATCGTGGGCATCGCGCAGCCTCCGTTTAGGGGTGAAACGATGCTACAGTCGTGGTGGGGCTGGCGCCAGAGGCGCGGCGCGGCGCCGGGGCGCGCCGCCGACGGGGGACGGGGGACGGGAGACGGGAGTTCGGTGGCGCCCGGGT
This sequence comes from Gemmatimonadaceae bacterium, assembly GCA_020852815.1. Classification (NCBI taxonomy): domain Bacteria; kingdom Pseudomonadati; phylum Gemmatimonadota; class Gemmatimonadia; order Gemmatimonadales; family Gemmatimonadaceae; species Gemmatimonadaceae bacterium. Next base: position 206,608 of record JADZAN010000024.1, read on the forward strand.
GGGGGTGGTGTGCGGGGGGGAGGCGCCGAGTGATGTGCGCAACACGCGGGGCGCCCCGCTCCACTCAGCGACTCCCGCGTCGACGCGCAGCGTCGCGCAGCCTCGCGCGCCCGCATGGACCATCGTTCCGCCGAACAACAGATTCCACCATCGCACTCGCCCCACCACCCGGCGTCGCGCAGCGACGCCACTCCCGTCTCCCGTCTCCCGTCTCCCGTCCCGTCTCCCGTGTCCCCTCCCCGCCTCATCACCGGTCTCATCCTCACCCTCCTCTCCGTCCGAGCCGCCGCAGCAGCTTCCCCGCAGTCCGTCACCAGGGAGTCTTTCGGCACCACGCGCGCCGGCGACGCGGTGGATCGCTACACGCTGCGCAACGCGCACGGCGTCGAGGTGCAGGTGATCACATACGGGGCGATCATCACCTCGCTGCGCACGCCGGACCGGGCTGGACGCTTCGACGACATCGTCCTGGGCTTCGACCGCCTCGCCGACTACGAGGAGAAGTCGCCGTACTTCGGTGCCGTCGTGGGACGCGTGGCCAATCGCGTGGCGCGCGGGCGCTTCACGCTCGACGGCAAGGAGTACACGCTCGCCGTGAACAACGGCCCCAACGCGCTGCACGGCGGGCTGAAGGGCTTCGACAAGGTCATCTGGCGCGCCGAGTCGTTCAAGAATGATACGAGCGTCGGCGTGGTGCTGACCTACACGAGCAAGGACGGCGAGGAGGGGTATCCGGGCACGCTGGCGGTGCGCGTGACGTACACACTCACGCAGCACGACGCGCTCGTCGTGGATTATCACGCCACGACCGACAAGGCGACGCCGGTGAATCTGTCGCAGCACACGTACTGGAACCTGGCGGGGACCGGGCCGGGGCGCGCGCCAAACGCTCCGCTGCTGGACGCCGGTGCCCACGTGTTGACGATCCATGCCACGTCGTACACCCCGGTCGACTCGACGCTGATCCCGACCGGTGAGATTGCCCGCGTGGCTGGGACGCCGTTCGACTTCCGCACGCCGACGGCGATCGGCGCACGCATTGGCGACAGGCACCAGCAGTTGCGATTCGGCGGCGGTTACGACCACAACCTCGTTCTCGACCGCGCCGTGCGCGACGGCAAACGCACGGCGATCCGCGTGGAGGAACCAACGACCGGTCGCACCCTCGACATCGCCACCACCGAGCCCGGGGTGCAGTTCTACAGCGGCAACTTCCTGGACGGAACGCTCACCGGGAAAGCAGGCCGTCGCTATGCGTATCGCGGGACCGTGGTGCTCGAGACGCAGCACTATCCCGATTCGCCCAATCATCCCGGATTTCCCAACACGATCCTGCGTCCGGGCCAAACGTTCCGAAGCCGGACCGTGTTCACATTCGGCGTGAAGTCGTAGCGCCAAGCCAGCGTCCTACCTCGCAGTTGTCCGGAGTGGACGGGGGATTGAGCCGGCCGCTCCCCTTCCGCCCCCCCCCGGCCGCGCCCCGCGCGGCCACTCCCGTCTCCCGTCTCCCGTCTCCCGTCCCCCGTCCGCCCTTGATGCGCCCCCTCCGCACTCTCGCCGCACTCACCCTCCTCGCCCTCGCTGCAGCCCTCGTGTTGTATCTCAAGCACAACCCCGAGACCGCGATACTCGACGATGCGGCGCGCCGTTCGGCGCCCGGCAAGTTCGTGCAGCTGGCGGATGGCGTCACGCACTACGATGTCACGGGCCCCGATGCCGGGCCCCCCGTCGTCCTCGTCCACGGCTTCTCCGTCCCCTCGTACATCTGGGACTCGACCGTGGTCGCGCTCAGCCGTGCAGGTTACCGCGTCATTCGCTACGACGTCTATGGGCGCGGTTGGTCCGATCGTCCCGATGTGGCGTACGACGGCGCGCTCTTCGACCGGCAGCTCGATGGGCTCCTCGACTCATTGCACGTGACGGAACCCGTGCACCTGATGGGGCTCTCGTTCGGCGGCTTCGTCACCGGGCACTTCGTTCCCGGCCATCGCGCGCGCGTGCGCACGCTCACCCTGGTCGACCCCGTGGCGTCGTCCACGCCGGTGCCCTCGTTCATGGGATGGCCCGTCGTCGGTGACTGGATCTGGCAGGTGACGCGCGTCCCCGGGATGGCCGACAACCAGGCATCGGACTTCCTCCACCCCGAACACTGGCCCGACTGGGCCGACCGCTACCGCCCGCAGATGCAGTACAAGGGGTTCGGGCGCGCGCTGCTGCGGTCGGGGATGACCTCCGGGCGCACCAACTACGACTCGCTGTACGCCGCCGTGGGGAGGAGCGGCGTACCGGTGTTGCTCATCTGGGGGCGACAGGACCAGACGGTGCCGATCGAGAAAGCCGACGTGCTCAAGCGCGCCATTCCGTCGCTCGAGTTCCTCGCCGTCGACTCGGCGGGGCACCTTCCGCACATGGAACAGCCATTGCTCGTGCACACGCGCATGCGCGCGTTCCTGGGGGCGCATGACCTGCCGTCCGCGTCACCCGTCGCGTTCGACAGCGCGGCGGTGAGGCGTTAGGCGACCGTGTGCGCACGCGCCCGTGTGCGCATGCGCCCGTGTGCGCATGCGCCCGTCGCAGCATGCAGCTGCCGGTGGTCGCGATACGGCGACGCCCAGAGTTCTACCGCGCCCCCGTCCTGGGCACCAGCGCGACGATCCGCACCGGTCCGCCGGAGCCGCCTTCGATCTTCATCGGCAGGGCGATCACCGTTGCGCCCCTGACCGGAAGCGCCTCGAGGCGCGCGACGTTCTCCAGCCCGAGGACGCTCGCCGCCGAGGCGATCTGGTGGACCTTGAAGTCCTTGCTGGGGCCGTAGTCGATGGAGGCGACATCCGCGCCTAACGCGGTGACCTTGCGTTCCCGCACGAGGAGCGTCGCGGCGTCGACGCCATAGCTGGGGAAGTGAAGCTTCGAGGCGTCACCAGGCGTGTCGTCGCCCAGGTACGCCTTGGCATTCGGCCAGCGCACGCCCCACCCCGTGCGGAGCATGACGAAGGCACCACGCGGGATGCGACCGTTCTTCCGTTCCCACGCGAGCACGTCGTCGACGGTGAGGCGGTAGTCGGCATCCTTGGCCGCTTTCGCGCTGATGTCGATGACGACGGCGGGAGCGATGAGCTGCTCGACGGGGATACGGTCGGCGGTGAGTCCCCCCTTGTGGAAGTGAATGGGGGCATCGAGGTGAGTCCCCCCGTGCTCGGGGGCGGCGAAGGTGTACGACGAATAAAAGTAGCCGCCAGGCGTGTCGCCAAAGGCGACCTCTTGCAGCTGGAAGCCCGTCTTCGCCGTCGGCCAGTAGAGCGTCTTGGCATTGAGCGGGTGCGTGAGGTCGACGACACGATAGCGGGTGAGGTCGATGGCCTGCGCGTGCGTGGAGATTGGTGCGGTGACGGCGAACAGGGCGGCGAGGGCGAGGCGTTTGGGCATCGGCGATCACTCGGGAAGGGAGGGCGCGTGCTTCTGCTGGAGAACGCGGAACTCCACGGGGTGGTGTGACTGTCGCGCTGAACCTTCATCGCGCGCCTCGATACTCCGTTTAACTCCGTGTTCCCTGCGGCACAAGAACCTGCGGTTCTTCGTCGATCCGGCACCACAGCGAACCTCGGAAAGGGCGCCCGACTTGACAAGTGCCAAGCCCTTTCGCCGCAGGGAACGCTGGGTTTCGCGGAGTGCAAGCGAACCTGCGATATGTGGCGATCCTTCAGTCCAGCAAGCCCCCACCCCTCGACCGCACGATCGTGTCGCAACGATTGCCGCCGCGCGCTCGGCACCGCATCTTCGCCAAACCCCTTCCCAACGCTATGGCACTCGATCCCGATCCCTCGCGCGACGCCCTCTCGCGCCGCGCCGCGATCACCCGCCTCGCCGCGGGCGTCGTCGCCGCCCCGGCCATCCTGCGCGGGCGCTACCCGCTCTTTCGCCCGCATGATGCGCGCTACGCCATCGAATACTCGGCGCGCGCCATCAAGCTGGTGCAGGAGTCGGTCGTCATCGACCTGCTCAACCAGTTCCGCTTCGCCGACTTCGCCGAGAAGCCGCCCAAGAGCCAGCTCTGGCTCAGCAAGCCGCGCAGCATGACGCCGGCCGATTGGGAGGTGTATCGCACCAGCGGCTACACGGTCATCTGCCTTGGCCATGCCCCGCGCGACTACGCCGACGGGCTCCGCTTCTTCGCCGAGTGGAACGGCTTTGTCGCCGAGTACCCGGAGTGGTTCGCGCGCGTGGATGATGCGCGCGACTTCGAGGCGGTGAAGAAGGCGGGGAAGGTGGGGATCATGATCACCTTCCAGAACTCCGATCACTTCCGCGCGCCGGACGACGTCGACCAGTTCTACTCGTTAGGGCAGCGGCTGTCGCAGCTGACGTACAACTACCAGAACCGCATCGGGAGCGGCTTTCTGGAGGAGCGCGACGGCGGGCTCACCGTGTTCGGCAAGTCCATCGTGCAGCGCATGGAGCAGGTGGGGATGGCGGTGGATGTGTCGCACTGCGCCGACCGCACCACGCTCGACACGCTCGATATCGCCAAGCGACCGGTTGTCTTCTCGCACGCGAGCGCGCGCGGGCTCATGCCCGACCATGCGCGCTGCAAGACCGATGAGATGATCACCAAGATGGCGAAGACCGGCGGGGTGATGGGAATCCCGTTCCTGCGGATGATGATCTCGCCCACCGAACCGACCACCATCGAGCACGCGCTCAACCACTTCGACTATGTGCGCAAGCTCGTGGGGGTCGAGCACCTGGCGATGGGGAGCGACATGGACGTGGTGGGGAATCCCAACCCGGTGAACGGGGCGGGGCAGGGGAACCCGGCGACGCCTAACTTCGAACGGTATCACCTGCACGTCGGCGAGAAGGGGGAGTGGCTGCTGACCGTGCCGGGGCTGGATCATCCCAAGCGGACCTTCGACGTCGTCGAGGGGCTCATCCGCCGCGGCTACACCGACCAGCACATCGCCATGGTGCTGGGCGGGAACGCGATGCGCGTCTTCCGGAATCTGTGGGGGCAATGATGCGCGCCTCGGGGACCTTCACGGTCAAGCTCACGCCGCGGGCGGGCGATGCGTATGTCGACGGGAAGTCGTTAGGGCGCCTGACGATCGACAAGGTTTTCGAGGGCGACCTGTCGGGAACGAGCGTGGGGCAGATGTTGAGCGCAATGTCCGCGGTGAATGGATCGGCCCCCGACTCGAGGACCGACGGGCTGGAGTGGTTGCACGGGCACATGCAGATCATCATCGAGGGCGGGGTGCACTCGTATGTTTTCTAGCATGAGATCGGGGCGGGTGGCGCGCCGGCGGGGTTCGCGGGCAATGGCAAGCTCCATCGACCAGTTGTCGCAATCAGTCCCCGCCCAGGCATCGCTGCAGGAGGTCGGCGATACCAAGTATCGCCGCCCAACGCGTCAGTTCCGTGCGATCAAGCTTCGATTTCTGCAGCGCGACGATGGCGAGGACGTCGCGCCATTGCCGATCCGACGTTTCTCCACCGCGCCGAAACCATTCCAACTTGCGGAGGATGGTGTGCTCCGCGGTGTCGAACCAGAGACTGAGCGGAGGGTCCTCCCGCACCAGGACGGCAATGCGCGTACGTAGCCGCTCACCTTCAAACGCGTCCGACCCGGCCATGAAGAAGTCGATCTTCACGCCAGCCAGCATAGGAACGGCGTTGAATGACTCGTGAGTACGTATGGCATCGCGTGCGGCCTCCTCATCCACATAGTAGTCGGGGCGCAGGGCAGGGCAGCACACACGCGATCGACCTTCTCGAGCGGGATGTCGGCGACTATGTCCACATCCATGGTCGCGCGAGGCTCACCGTGAATGGAACTCGCGAGCGACCCCCCGATGACATACGGGATTGCCGCGGACTGCAAACGTGTCGCAACGTCAGCGGCGATCGCGAGTACGTCGGGGAGCTGTTCAGGGCTCATGGCGCGATGTCGAGTACACCCGAGCCGTCAACTCCGGTCCGAGCCGACGTTTGATGGCCGCCAGATGCAGCTCGGCGGCGGTCATCCACGGGTGCCGTCTCCGCAATCCTTCGCGCTCCAGCCAGAGCACTGCGCGCGTGAGGGAAGCGGCTTGCGCAAGCCGCGCAGCGGGTGTCATGGACCGCCAGATCGCCAACTGTGCATCGGTGGCGTCCAGTGACGTGTCAGAGGAGAGACGATGCGTCATACCATGACAATCTGAGGTCGTCCGAGGGCACGCGCCACCGCTGGAGGCGCTACTTCTTCGCTGTCGCCGAAGCGGGGGTGTACGCCGTCGCCGTCACCGGGTCAGCCGGTACAGCTCGACGAACTCGACATCATCCTCGTCGCGGCGGACGCCGAGGATCCAGTCGCGCCCGGCGTCAAAAAGGCGAAAGCGAACCGGCAGGCGCAACTGCGCGAGCCAGTCACCGGTCGCGGAGTAGACCTGCCAGGTGGTGGCGCTGTCCGGCGATGGGTGCAGGGTGCCGTCGACCGACTCAGCGGGATCGTAGGAGCCCACCCACAGCTCACCGGTCGTTCCCGCGACGAGACGTCCGATCTGCGGACGCACGCGCGCGAACTCCGTGCGCTCGCGAATCTCGCGACGATAGCCGGCCGCACGCGGGTCGGGGTTCGCCTTGTCGATTCCGGCGAAGAAGCGATCACGATCGCTTTGGGTGATCGCGGCGGTGCGGGCATCGGGGCGCCGGATCTCGAGCTGCGGTTTTCCGTCGGCGAGGTAGCAGCGCACGATGTAGTCGCTCGAGGACGACTCGCAGAAGCGATTGTCAAAGACCGCGAGCTGCAATCGCGCCGCATACGCCACCGCGGTGGGCTCGCCCGTGCCTCTGCGGTTCACGGTTCCGGCAGCGACGCGTCGCAGCGAGTCGGTGCGAGACGCCGACACGCGCACGAGCATCGCGTCGATGGCGCTCTCGCCTGACGGAGCCCGTTCGAGCGGATCGGGATAGAAGTAGCCGAACGTGGCGCCATCGCCAAAGTAGCCGGCGACTTCGAGGCGACGCCCAAACGCCGACGTGCGAGGGATCGTGCGTACAAACTTGCCATCCGGCCCGAACAGCTGTCCGATGCCGGCGGCATCCATACCGAGGATGGAGTCGCGCAGTGCATATGCGCGCCAGAGCACGGGGAACTCGCCCGGTCCGCGTCCCTTGCGACCGACGGACTGCAGGTGCCGACCCCTCGAATCGAAGAGCCGCAGCTCCGCCTGCCGCATCGCGGCCACGACGATGCTGCCTCTCGGCGTGCGAAAGGTCGACGCGACCATCGAGAGTTCCTGCGCGCCGGAGTCCGCTCCGCCGATGGAGACGGTGGGTTGGGCGGAGAGCACCCAACGTTGTTGCGGCTGCGCGCTCAGCGGGTAGTTGCGGGTGCGAGGCTGGGCGCTTACGCTAGTCGCGATTGCCGGCGCGAGCGGCAGAAGGACGAGAGCGAAGGCACGGCGTAGCCGCGCGCGCTCAAGCCAACGCGCGGCGCGCGTGAGGGCACCGGCTTGCGCAGGCCTCCCGGCAGAAGGCTTGGACCGCCAGGCACCTAACTGCGTGTCGCGGGGGGGGGGGACGTATCGGAGGATGAGGAGTGGGGTCATGCCGTGAGAATCTGAGGTCGTCCGCGGGTGTGCGCCACCGCTCGGTGCGGCCGCGACACTGCGAACTCGACAACGGCCAGCTATGTTGTTGCGTCCGGTGAGCCACAGCTCAACTCGACGATCAGGAGGGCGATGAATGTCCGACATCATCAACTGGCGCGCTCCCGCCTTCCTCTCGGCGCTCCTCCTCGCCGCCACTCCCCTCCACGCGCAGTTCATCAAGGGGACGGTCCGCGACAGCGAGACGCGCGCCCCCGTGCGCAGCGGCTTCGTGGTGCTCCTCGACTCCACCGCGGGCGTCGTGATCGGGACCGCGGTCGACTCGCGCGGGCGCTACACCATCGCCGTCCCCGAGGGCGGGGTGTACGCCGTCGCCACCAGCGGGACCGGCTACGTCACGAACATCTCGACCTGGATCGCGATGGTGGCGACCGACTCGTTCGAGGTCGACGTCAAACTCGCGCGTGCAGTCAACACGCTCGCGCCGATGGTCATCGAGGCGCAGCGTGACTCGCTCCGCAACATCGGCATTCCCGGGTTGATGTCCAGGATCGTCGCCGGCACCATCGTCACGCCGGCCGAGGTGGCGATCGCGGCGCAGACGGCCGTGTCGCCGTACGACGTGCTCCAGACGCTCAACATCGCGACGCTGGAGCTCAAGACCATGTACCTCGACGGCGAAAGGCAGGGGGAACGCCATATTCACGGGGGGATGTATCGCTGCATCGCCTACCGCCGCACGGGCGGGTGCGTGACGGTGGTCGTGAACGGGCAGCGCTACAGTTCGCGGTCGGACCTGGTGGAACTGGATGGACTGTTCGGCGCGACCGACATCTCGTACATGGTGTTCCTGCGGCCGAGCGAGGCGGGGCTGCTCTACGGCGAGGAGACGACCAACGGGGTGCTGGTGATTGTGCGCAAGGGGCAGCACTGAGGCAGCCGGGTGCGCGGCTGGCTCTGGCGCACTTGGAGGGCTACACTCCACGACATGACTGTCCGCGAGCAGGTAGGCGCAATGCGCGAGGAGATTCTCCGGGTCGCCGAAGCACACGGCGCTCGTCACGTGCGCCTGTTCGGGTCCGCCGCTCGAGGGGAGGAGTCGATCGGCAGCGACGTGGATCTGCTCGTGACCATGGCGCCGGGACGTACGTTGCTGGATCTGGCGCGGTTGGAGGAGCGATTGGAACGTCTGCTGAATCGCCGAGTCGACGTGGTGCCGGACACAGGTTTGCGGGAGCCGTTTCGTACCACCGTGCTTCGGGATGCGATGGATGTCTGACGCGCGGGAGATCTCGATCGAACGGCTCGCGCACATGGTCGAGGCGGCGGACGCCATCGCGTCGTACGTCGCTCGCGGTCGCGAAGTCTTCGAGGCCGACTCGGCGGTGCGAGATGCCATCCTGTTCCGCATTGTGGTGATTGGCGAAGCGGCCAAGGCCGTGGCGCAGCGCGATCCAGAACTCGCCTCCGAAATGTCGGAGGTGGAGTGGTCCGCGTTGGCGCGGATGCGGGACCGCATCACGCATCAGTACTGGGCCGTCGACACCCAGATCGTTTGGGACACGGCACGGGATGACCTGCCGCTCGTGCGAGACGCGATCGCTGGCGCGCTGAAGCGATTGTCCTGACGCCCTACACCCCCGTCCGCGTCCACCGCGTATTGGTCGGATCGCACTCCTCCGGCCGTACCGGGCGCATGAAGGTATCGACCGTCAGGTACAACACCTTCGAGAACGGATAGAGGATGATCGGCGTGACCGCCATGCCGCCCACCGCGCCATAGGTGATGTAGTCCCAGTTGATGTCGGGCCACATGGCGACGATCGCCGTCCCCATCCCCACCGCAAACAGGAACTCGGCGGTGATGAGGTTGAAGAACATCGCCCCGGTGAAGTAGGAGTCGCTGCTGCGTTCGAAGCGGAAATGACAGTGTGCGCAGCGCTCGTGGATCTTTCCCCAGGAGATGAGGACGGGGGCCTGGCCGCAGTGCGGGCAGCGCAGGCGCACGGCGCGACCAAGCAGCGTGAGGAACTGCGTGAGCGTGCGCTCGGAGACGGGCTGAGTCTGCGGACGCGGGGCGGATGGCGGCACGGGAGAGGGCGACATCGCGATGATTGCGGCCTTACGCCACGGACTCTTCTATCGGAACACGGATGTCGCGGCAGATCTGGCGCGGGAGTGACGGAGCGATATCGCAGCCACTGTGGACGGGGACCGTCGTGACGCGACCGTCATCATGTCGGAACTGCTTGTGAGAACCCCGCTGCCGGACCTCGACGAAGCCGAGGCGCTCGAGACGAGCCATGACCTCACGCGGCTTGAGGACGGGAATTGAACTCACGTAAACCGCGCTACGCGACCAGGATGGTTTGCGTGCCGACGAACTCCGCCTCGAGCGGGGGCTCGCCGTCTTCGAGCAGCATGGCGATGACTTCCCGCAGGTTGGAGTGCAGTTCGTCGAGGGTGTCGCCCTGGCTGTGGGCGCCCGGAAAGCCAGGGACGTACCCGACGAAGACGTGGGTCTCAGGATCGCGCTCGATGACGGCAGTGTAGGTGCGCATGAGAACCGAACTGAAAGAGGTTTTCCCTAAACGAGCAAGCGCTCGGGGGCCACTCGGCGATCACCTCCCCAATCTATAGCAGAACCCCGTCCGGCATCCGAAGCGGCGTCTGTGGGACGACAAGGCTACAGGTGGTTTCAGAACCGGTAGCCGCAGCGCCGGCGCAGTGCGCCCGCAACGTCGCGGCCACCGGATCTGGAACCACTTCGAGGCTGGGCGCAGCGTTCTTCCGGGACGCCCGATCCGCCACTACGGCGGGCCCACCCTAGTTCGGCAGCACCCCCACCGCAATGTGACTCGGCGCCCTCGGCCCGGAGTGAATGGTGTGCACCTGCGACTTGAAGTCGCTCGCCCTGGCCTCGAAGATGTTGGGGACGAAGGTCTGCGGGTTGCGGTCGTACAGCGGGAACCAGGTGCTTTGCACCTGCACCATGATGCGGTGCCCCGCCTGGAAGCGATACACCTGCTGGTGCAGGTCGACGGTGAACGGCGTTACGGCGTTAGGCATGATGGCCCGCGGCACGCTGAAGCTCCGGTAGTAGCGCCCGCGCATGATGTCGCCCGCTACCATCAGTTGGTAGCCGCCGAGTTTGGGGTCGCTGCCGACCGAGTCCGGATAGACGTCGATGAGCTTCACCACCCAGTCGGCGTCGCTCCCGGTCGTGCTGGCAAAGAGGTGCGCCGTCACGTCGCCGGCAATGACGACGTCACGATCGAGCACCGCGCTCTCCCAGCTCAACACGTCGGGGCGGTTGTGCACGAAGCGCTGGTCCTCGACGAGCCACTGCCGCCAGCGCGTCCCGTCGACCGGGCGCGCGATGTAGGGGACGGGGTGACGCGGGTCGCTGGAGTACGAGTTCTTCCCCGCAACCTTGGGTGCGTCGAACGAGAGCGTGCCGTCACCGTGGAGATAGAGCTTCGATGCCTTCGCCTCACGCGGCGGCCATGCGTCGAAGGTGCGCCACGTGTTCCCTTGCACCTCGTACAGGTACGCCTCCTTGAACGGCGCCGTCCCGTCGCCATGCAGGTAGTTGAAGAACCAAGGGCGCTCGATGTTGGCGCGATAATACAGTCCCACGTCGCTCCCGAACTTCATTGGGCCGAAGGTGTCGGTCTCGCGACCGGACCACCCGCCGTGGAACCAGGGACCAAGGACGATGTGGTTCCAGCGCCGCGTGGTGTCGGCCTTCTCGAGGGTGCGATACGCCTCCTGCGGACCGAAGACATCCTCCTGGTCCCAGTAGCCGCCGACGTTGAGCACGGCCACGTTAGGCACGGTCCACACCTTCTGCATCGCCTTGGCCTGCCAGTAGGCGTCCCACGCCGGGTGCGCCTTGAAGCCGCGCCACGAGGCGAGCGTGTCGATCCCGTTCCGCGCGCCGAGTTCCTTGAGCGTGAGGAACTGGAGATACCAGTCGTAGCGATCGTAGCGGTTGATCCTGAGCGGCGACGGAAGGTTGCGCGGCCACTCCATCGCCGTGGCGTACTCGACGCCGAACGACTGACGGAACGCCCCCTGGTGGAAGAAGTCATCCCCCATCCAGGTGTCGGTCATCGGCGCCTGCGGCGAGACGGCCTTGAGCGCGGGATGATTGGAGAGCGCCGCAACGCCGGCCAGCCACCCTGGATACGAGACCCCCATGACGCCGACGCGCCCATTGTTGCTGGCGATGTTCTTCACCAGCCAGTCGATGGTGTCGTAGGTGTCGGTCACCTCGTCGACGCCGTTAGGCTCCTTCACCGGGTCGTGCAGGGCCCCGTTCATGATGAAGCGCCCTTGGGACCTCCCCGTCCCGCGCGCATCCTGGAAGACGAAGGTGTAGCCGTCCTTCGCCAACTCGGCGTACGCCGTGGGGATCGGGCCGGGGCGCAGGTTCTGGGAAACGCCGTACGGGGTGCGCACCAGCATGATGGGGAGTGCCTTGCTGGGCGACTTTGGGGCGACGACCACGGCGTACAGCGCGGCGCCGTCGCGCACGGTAATGCGAACGTCGTGTCGATCGAGGTCGTCGCCGGCAGGAGACTGGGCGGCGAGTGGAGCGCCGAGCGTGGCGGCGAGGAGCGCTGCGGCGACGAGTGCGCGAAGGGAGACGAAGCGCGCGGGAGCGATGCGGGAGTTCATGGTCGGGGCAGAAAGGTCACCCCCAAGATACGCCCCATCGCCCGCTTCGCTGCGTCGGTAGTGGGGCGCGAGCGGCGCGCCGGCCCGTGCGGGAAGTCCGCGTCGAGGCCGACTACGGCCGCATCCGCTCGTACGTCGCGATTCTCATCGCCGTCGGCTTTCCGTGCCCGTCGTCGCCTATGCAGGCCACGGCGATCGTGTTGCCATCGGGAGAGAGGATGTTGGTGAGCCGTTGCGTGACGACACCATCCTTGGAGTTGATGGTCTCGTTGATCTGCGCCTCGACGCGTTGCACTGCCGTGTGCGTCTGTCCAGCGTTGCTGCTGACGGAATCTGACCTGCCGCCGAAGTCGGTGACGAAGACGTTCGCCTACGACTGGCGCACGCACACTTGCTGCAATTTCCGCAGGAGTGAGCGTGCTGCTGGGCGCAGGACAGGGAGGTCGCGAAGGTACCGTTTCGAGACGTTCGCGGGGTCGGGGAAGCTGCTCTGGCTGAAGACGGAAGCCCGGGCCAGCAGCATCGCGCCGTCCTTGGACGGTGATACGCGAAAGCTGATGAGGTCGATCTCGATTTCCTCACCCACCTCCATCTCGCGTCGCCCTCGTACGCTGCTCCTCGTCATGTCTCGCGGGCCGATGTAGTAGCCCTCCGACATGACCTGTCCCTGCACGCACTGGAGTACCATCTCGACGCGCTCTGCCTCAATCGGAACCCCTGCATCGCCCCGAGCGGCCGTGGCGCACCCCCCAACGATGAACGAAAGCCCCGCCACGCACCCCACGTTGCGCAATTGCACCTGGGACCTCTCCGAGAAGGACACGTGAGATACCCCACGACACTCGTCGGTTCCCCGTCCGCCCTTCTACCGCCCCCCCACCGCCGCCAGCAGATACGTAAGGTTCGCCGTCCCATCCATGATCGGCTCATTCGTCGAGTAGTCGCCGTAGTCATCGTGGTAGACGATGAAGCCGGTGTTGAACGGCGCGTACTCGTCCGGCTCGAGCAGCCGGATGTACATCAGGTTCTGGAAGATGGAGCGATACACTGGGCCATCGAGGAGCCCGCCCGTCAGCCGCACCTTGAGAGCGCGCGCGATGTCGGAGTGCGGATCGCGTGCATAACGACCGTCGTCGGGGATGCCGACGACCATGGAGACGCCCCATGGGTTGGTGCCGAAGAGCCAGTCGAGCGCCGCCTGTTCATAGGGGCGAAAGCGCGTGTCGCCGCTCATCTGGCGGAAGAGCATGGCCTGCGTGGCAAACGAGGCCATGAGGTTGTTGGAGCACCAGATGAAGGGAATCCCGACGCGGAAGCCGTTGCCGGCGCGCGCGACGACGGCTTCGAGCCCACGGCGATAGTAGTCGATCATCGCCTGGCGATCGGCGCCGCGGCTCACGCGCCACAGCTCGTGGTGCCCGCTGTTGAACCACGGGTACCATTGGTAGTGGCGCGCGGTGTCGGCTCCCATCCACGGGGTAACAGGCTCTTTCGCCGCATACGCGAGGCCGTCGCGCAGGTAGCGCGCGTCGCGCGTGAGGGCAAAGAGCTGCGACGCCCCCAGCTCCATGTCGTCGACCCAGTTGTCCTCTTCGTAGAAGTATGGCGCGCGCCCCGGCGCGGTCTGGCAGGCGCCGGGAAACTCGACGCCGAGGGCGTAGGCCGCCGCCGCCTTGCGCGCGAGCGTGTCGGCGAAGGTGGAGTCACGCTCGCGGAGCAGCTGCGCGCCTAACGCCATTGCCGCGGCAACCTTGCCGGCGGTGGAGGCGTAGCCGGTCGCCCGGTTCTTGTACTTGAAGAGCCCCTGTGGTTGTCCGGTGCACGGATACAGCGCGCGCTCCTTCCCCTTCCCCCAGCCGTAGTCCGACGAGTCGGTGGTGGGGAGATCGTTGAAGGTGTGGTCGCGGTCGTCGCCGAGCTGGTTGTACAGCTCCCGATCGTTTGGGAACATCGCCACCAGCCATTGCAGCCCGTGGCGCGCCTCGTCGAGGATGTCGCGCACGCCGTTGGCCCCGCGGTCGCCGTTGGCTGCGAAGGCATCGCCGAAGGCGCGCCGGTAGTCGCGCGCCGCCTTGAGCATGACGAAGGTGGCGTTGGCCGAGGTGGTCACGTACTGCAGGTAGTCCGAGGCGTCGGCCCACCCGCCGGAGACGGGGACGAAGTCGCCAGCGCGCGGTGAGTCGCCGACGACGATCCCGTCGCGCTGGTGCACCCTGGCCTTGAAGAACGGGTTGTAGCCGGAGCGCTGCTGCCGCATGTAGACGAGGAGCGAGTCGGCGGCGGCGCGATACGCGGCGCGCCCGATGCGCACGGTCACAGGTTCGAGCGCGCCGGCACTGAGGCGATAGGCTCCCTCGCGCGTGAGGCGCGACAAGTCGAGGTGCCAGGTCTGCGCGCAGGCGGCGAACGGCTCACTCACCCTCGCACGGCCCCGCAGCACGACGCGCGCGTTCGCATCGCGCAGCTCGAAGGCGTCGAGCGCCACGGGCTGAAGTGCGCAGACCACGGCGACCTTGGGGGCGTCGGGGGCGTAGCCGAGCTGGTTGACGCGGATGAAGGCGCTGTCGGCGATGCCACCCGCCAGCAGCAACGCCGCGCCCTGTGCGACGAAAGCCGTGATCATGGCAACGAGTCCAGCACGCGCCGCTGCCCGAACGGCTCGATGGCAAAGGCGACCGCGCGCCCCTTCCCGGCCACCGCCCCGCGCACCGTGGCCAGCGCACTGTAGTACTCCAGGTAGGGGAACCCCGACGTCTTCCCGTGCACGAACTCGTAGCGCGCCACCGCATCGCGCCACCGCTCGAAGGCATCGCTCACGGCGACGTAGACAAACGGGATGAAGCCCGCCGCATCCTCCCAGTTGTCGGCGTACCACACAGCGCGCACGCCGCGCCACGCCGGATGGTCGGTGACCACGCCGGCCAGCGAGGCGAGGAGGACGGCGTCGCGCACCACCGCGCTCGCCGTGATGTGGTCCTTGTGCATCCCGTCCTTCCAGTGCGTGAAGACGTGCGTGGGACGCACCTCGCGGATCTGATCGGCGACCCAGCGGCGCGTGGCATCATCGTTGGGAAGCTCGCCGTCGCGATAAGGGGCGAATCGCACCTCGGCGCCTAACGCCTGCGCCACCGCCAGTGCCTCGCGCCGCTTCTGTTCGCCGTACGCGGCCGGCGTGAGCGCCGGGTTCCCTCCTTCCCCCAGCGTGAGGTGGAGGAGGACGACGCGATCGCCGCGAGCGCGCGCACCGGCCAGCACGGCGCCGGTGGTGAGCTCCATGTCGCCGGCGTGCGCGCCGATGGCCAGGATGGTACGTGCAGGCGCGGCACTCGCCGCGGCCTGCGCATGCGTTCCCCCGGGGAGTGCGATGGCTGCAAGAAGCAGTAACCGCGTGATGCGCGCGCGGCGCGCGATTCGTGCGACCACGTACGGTTCGAGCATCGGTGGCGGAGTGAAGGGATGGTCCCCTCCAACCTAACCGCCGAACGGCGCGCGGGGCGATGGTCTCGCCGACCCAACCCCACAGAACATAGCTCGACACGGAGGCTCACGGAGGTTTCACGGAGGCGCACGAAGGCAATCTGCGCTTTCGTGAACTCCTCCGTGCACGCCTAGTACCGCGACGACTCGACGGCGACATCCGCCAGCCGCATCGCCTTGGCCAGACGCCGCTCCACCGACTCGGCGTCGCCGCCGCGTCCCTGTGCGCGCAGCGCCAGCGCGAGCCCGCGCAACGACCAGACGTTCTCCGGAGATCGGCGCAGGTCGGCGCGATACGCCTGCTCGGCGTCACGCGCCTTCCCGGCCGTCAGCAGCGCCTTCCCTAACGAGTGACGTATCGGGTAGTACCACGTGGGCGGTTCCATGTAGCCGAGCCGGTCCTCGAGCACTGCCGCCCGTGAGAAGGCATCGATGGCCGTCGAGGGATCGCCGTGACGCAGCGCCATCTCGCCTTCCACGGCGAGCGCGGCAATGTCGAGCACCGTGCGCGCCTCGCCCGGCTCGAGCGACTGCGCCACGCTGCGCACGGAATCGACCGTCGCACGCGCCTCGGCCAGGCGATGCGTGGCGGCAAAGGCCACGCCGCGCGCGTACCAGGTGAGCGCGGTGGCGATCCGCAGATCGGTGGGAGGGAGCGGTGTGCGCAGCACGTCATCCCAACGACCAAAGGTTACCAGCGTCTGCACCGGTACAGCGAGCATCGGTTGAAGCGCCGGGACGGAACGTGCCGCGTCGTGCGCGACGAGCGCCACCGTGTGCTTGCTGGCTTCGATCGCGACCTGCGACGCACCGGCCATGGACGCGGCCAGCACCAGGAAGTGGTGATTGTGCGAGCGATACGCGGCGGTGTAGAACGCGGCGTCACTCGTGTGTGGGCCATCGAAGTAGCCATCGTCCGCATGCACGGCGCGACGGTTGGCCTCGATGGCATCGGCCCAACGCCCTACCCTGATGTATATGTGCGCCGGCATGTGGACGATGTGGCCGGCACCGGGCATGCTCGCGGCCAGGCGCTCGGCGCAGGCGACGGCTCGCTCGGGTTGCGCTGCCTCGAGGGCGTGGATCTGGAAGTGACAGAGCCCCGGGTGCTGTGGGGCGCTTCGGAGTCCTCGCTCCAGCCAGCGCAGAATGCGCGACGTTCCGGGACGCGGGCGGCCGTCGCGCGTCCAGTAGCTCCACGGCGCGAGCGTCATCTGCGCCTCGGCCGCGAGCGCCTGCGCGTCCGGATCGTTAGGGGTCGCGTCGGCCAGGCGCCCCATGGCGAGCGCATACGCACTGTCGCGCGCCGCGCGACCCAACGAGGTGCTGCCGAGGTAGCGCGCCGCCAGGGCGTTGACCCACATCCGCTCCTCGGCATCCACCGGGGCGCGACGCACCATTGCCACGGCACGCTGCGTGGCGGCGATTGCCTGCTGCTCGCTCTGCGCATCCATGGGGGCGTTGATGTTTGGGCCCAGCGCCGCGGCTTCGCCCCACACGCACATCACGCAACGTGGGTCGAGCCGTTGCGCTTCGCGAAACGCCCGCAGCGCCTCCTTGTGGTTGAAGGCGTAGTACAGGCGAAGCCCCTGGTCAAAGTACCGCTGGGCGAGCGGGAGGCGCGTGTCGATACGACGACGCCAATTGCCGAGCCTCGTCATGAGGGGGACGCTCCCCGGCGCGGTCTCCACGGCAGCCGCGACGGCGCTCTCTCCAGTGGCGGAATGCGTGTGCTGTGCGCCGAGTGGTGTGTCCGATGGCCACACCGACAACATGGCGGAAGCGACCACGACCACGACCGGCGTGCGGAAGGTGCCGGCGCATGGGACGAATTTCGTGCGATGCATGGACGTCATGGCTCTGCCGGAGGTGGGGGTGGCATCGACGCCACAGGGTGGCTTCTCGTGTGCACCCCCGATACGTTCTGGCTTGCGCAGCGCGCGGCATGTTCACGACAGCGCGCTCGCGCGCGATCACGAGGCAGAGGAATGAGTCAGACCGACGCGACGGAGATCACGCGTCTGCTCGCCGCCCTGCGAGGTGGCGATGCCCACGCAGGCGAGCGGATCTTTCCGTTGGTGTACGACGAGCTGCGGCGAGTGGCGGGACGCATCCTGTCGGGCGAGCGCGCCGATCACACCTTCAATCCCACAGACCTGGTGCACGAGGCGTGGCTTCGCCTCGGGCTTGGCGCGGGCAGCGGCGTCGCGGTGCCCGCTGCAGACCGGTCGCACTTTGTGGGGATCACGGTGCGAGCGATGCGGCAGGTGCTGATCGACCACGCGCGCCGACGCGGAGCCAACAAGCGCGGTGCAGGGGCGGTGCGCGTCACGCTCGGCGACAGCGTGGGGGCAAACCGCTCGTCGCCCGAGGAGTTGCTGGCGCTGTTTGATGCGATGGAACGACTGGGCGAGGTGGAGATGCGCCTGCGCCAGGTGGTGGAGTATCGCTACCTGGGCGGGCTCACCGAGGAGGAGACGGCCGAGGCCCTCGGCGTCACGACACGCACCGTGCAGCGCGACTGGGTCAAGGCGCGCGCGTGGTTGTATCGCCAGCTCTACGCCGACCAGGAAGTGCGATGAGCGACACGCAGCGCGCGCGCCGCGCCCTGTCGCTGTTCGACGCCGCCCTCGAGGTGCCGGCCGAGGCGCGCGAGGCGTGGGTCGCGCGCGAGTGCGCGGGCGACGCGGCCTTGCTGCGCGAGGTGCTGGGCCTGCTCGATGCGGCGCACCGCTCGGACGGGATCCTCGAGACCAATCCGGTGCTGGGGATGGAGGGCGGGTTGGCGGAGTCGTTAGGTGCGGCGCTCGACGGGCGCTACACCATCGAGCGCGAGATCGGGCGCGGCGGGATGGCGACGGTCTTCCTGGCGCACGAACGCAAGCACGACCGCGACGTCGTGATCAAGGTCCTCGATCCCGCCATCGCGCACCTGTTTGGCGCCGAGCGCTTCCTGCGCGAGGTGCGCATCGCGGCAACGCTGGCGCACCCGCACATCGTCCCGCTCATCGACTCGGGGGAGGCCGATGGCTTCCTCTACTACGTGATGCCGTGGATGGAGGGCGAGACGTTACGCGAGCGGATGCGCCACGCCCCGCTGGCGCCTGACGAGGCCCGGGCCATCCTGCGCGACGTGGCGGGCGCCCTGGCCTTCGCGCACGAGTCGGGGATCATCCATCGCGACCTCAAGCCGGAAAACGTCCTCCTCACCGCCGGTCACGCGTACCTCCTCGACTTCGGGATCGCCAAGCTGCTCGACGAGGCGCCGGGTGCGCTGTCCATCACGTCGCCGGGCTTGCCGTTAGGCACCCGCCGCTACATGGCCCCCGAGCAGGCCGTTGGTGCCGCCGACGTGGATGCACGCGCCGACGTCTTCGCGTGGGGGATCCTGGGGGTCGAGACGCTGACCGGGATCGCCGTCCCGCCGGTGGGTGCGTCGGCGGCAGCGTCGCGCCTGCTGGCGACGCGCCCCGACATCCCCGTGCCGCTGGCGGCGCTGCTGCAGTCTTGCCTCTCCGAACAGTCGGTGCGCCGTCCGGACAGCATGGCGGAAGTGGTGCAGCGCCTCGACGCCATCTGGTCCGAGCGACCGGCGCCGGGCGAGCCGACACCGGGTGCGCGCGCGGGCGCGCGCAGGAAGCTGTGGACAGTTGGAGTGATCGGCGCGGTGATCATCGTCGCCGTAGTGGCGGCCTGGCAGCGCGATCGCACACCCGTGGATGAGGGTCCCATCGCCCAGCCGGTCGCCGTGTCCGTCCTGCAGAACGAGACTGGCGACAGCACGCTCGACGTGCTGGGCCGCTTCGCCGGCGACTGGGTCACGGAGGGGCTGCAACGCGTTGGTGCGGTGCGCGTGGTGCCGTGGAGCGACGCGCGCCATGCGTCGGAACGTGCCCGGGCCGCCGGTATGCCGCTGGTGTCGTCGCTGCAGGACGAGCTGCGTGCGGGCACCGTCGTCACCGGCTCCATCTATCGCCGGCGCGACTCGCTCCACTTCCACGCGCAGCTCATCGACTCGCGCTCGGGGCGCGTGGTGGTCTCGCTCCCGCCGGTCATCGTCCCGATCGACAGCAACGAGGCGGGGATCTCGCAACTGCGCGACCGCGTGATGGGTGCGGTGGCATCGATGCGCGATGAGCGGGTCGCGGCGCTCCCCGGCTTCGCCAGCTCGCCGCCGTCGTTCCCCGCCTATCAGGCGTTCGACGTTGGCTTCGACCACTTCCTGGGGCAGCGTTATGCAGAGGCGCTGACGTCGTTCCGTGAGGCGTTCGGGCGCGACACGACCTTCACGCTCGCCCTCCTCATGGGGGCGCGCGCCGCCTGGAACAGCGATCTCTTTGCGGTGGCCGAGTCGCTGGTGGCGCGCGCGCGTGGGCAGAAACGCGACCTCGGCGTCTACCACGAGTCGTCGCTGCGCTTCCTCGAGGCGCTGCTCGCCGGCGACGGGGCGGCCGCGCGCGTGGCGATCCAGCGCGCCGCCTCCACCACGGCCAACGCGCGGGCCAACTTCGACTACGCCGCCTCGTTGCTCAACAGCGGCCAGGCGCGCGAGGCCCGTGCATTGCTGCTGGCGATGAACCCGGACCGCGGCGAGTTGCGTGGATGGAGTTCGTATTGGACGCAGCGCGCGCATGCTGCGTATCTGTTGGGCGAGCACGGCGAGGCGCTGCAGGCGGCGCGCGAGATGGCACGACGCTATCCCGACCGTCGCGTGGCGCAGGTGCTGCAAGCGCGCGCCCTGGCTTCGGCGGCGGCGCTGCGCCAGCTCGACTCGTCGCTGACGGCGTGGGACTCGCTCCCCGCCGACGTCTACTGGTCGCAAGGGGCGGCGATGATCGTGGCCGGCGAGGAGCTGATGCGGCGCGGACGTACCGCCGATGGCGAAGCGCACGCGCGGCGCGGCGTGACATGGCTGACGAACCGGCTCGTGGCGCTCCCCACCAATCGCGGGCATCGCTACTGGATCGGCTCGGGGCTGTACGACCTTGGTCGCTACGCCGAGGCGCGCCCGTACTTCGAGGGGTTGGCGAAGGAGTTTCCGGAGCGCCTGAGCTTCCGCGGGATGGCGGCGCTCTCCGCCGCGCGCACGGGAGATCGCGCGGCGGCGGCACGTTGGCTGGCGACGCCACCTCCACGTGAGCGCGGGGCGCTCCTGCTCTACGAGGCGCGGCTGGCGGCGATCGACGGCGATGGCGAGCGCGCCATCACCTTGCTCACCGATGCGCTCGAGGCAGGGGTCGACGGCTTCCCATGGGTCCCGGGGCTCGCCTTCCGCGAGTTCGAGCCGCTCGAGCGCACGGCGCGCGGTCGCGCCATACTCGGCGCCCGTTAGGCAGGCAGCGCGTTAGGCACGCAAGGCGTGGATGCTAGCGAGCGGCGCGCGCGCGACGGAAGCGCCCGTACGCCAGCCCGCCGCGTGCCACGAAGAAGACGGCGAAGGCCACGTCGAGGGCGCGCGTTCCCGTGAGCGGCGGCGAGTCGGTGAGGAGGACGCGACCGCCAACGAAGAGGCCGAGGACGCACATGAGCGCAGCGATGACGAGCCCTGCGCGCGCGGCGCTCGAGGCGCTTACTGGTGAGGAGGGGGGCGGCGGTGCGTGTGGATCGGTCATGCGTTGCTCCGGCGTTGGCGTGCGGCGAGGCGTTGCAGCCGGCGGAGCATGGGCACGGTGACGCGGTCATCGCCCCGACCGGCCGCCTCCTTGGAGCGAATTACATCGCTCAGCGAGGCGACCGTCACCGTCACGTCTCCCAGCGCGACGGACAGCGCCTTTTGCCGCAGGTCGTCGTAGCCCGCCGTTCCCGTGGGTTGAAAGAGGAGGTCGAGCCCGCCGTGGCGAGTCTCGAATCGGTGGAGCGCGGCGCGCGCCAACCCGCTCGCCGAGAGGTCGGGCGTCCAGGCACGCGGATCATGGTGGCCGCGCGCGACCGCGCCGACTTCCGATAACGCGAGCGCCAGCCGTCGCAGGTTGTCGCTTCCGCCTTCGGGGGCGATGTCGACGTCGGTGGTGAGCATCGGTGCCCCGTGCAGCACGGCGGCCAATCCGCCCACGAGGACGTAGCGGACGCGATGGCGCTCCAGCGCCGAGAGCAACTCGAGCGGCGCGAAGTGCTCCGGCACATCCGAGGCCCCCGTCGCGTCCGACGCCAAGTCACCCCCTTCATATGGTAGGGCGGCGAGGAGATGCTCCAGCCGCGCCAGGTAGGTGTCGGCGCTCCGGTCGGCGAGAAGCTGGTCATCGGAGTCGCGCACCGGGGTGAGCGAGACCGCCACCTCGAGCCCGCAGCACTCGACCAGCTCGCTCAGTTTTTCGAGCGACGGGAGCGATCGCCCCGACTCCCACCGCGCGACCGCCGACTGCGTCGTGCTCGCGCGTTCGGCGAGCTCGGCCTGGGTAATGCCAGCGCGCCGGCGCGCTTCGCGAATGAGGTGGTGACTGAGCATTCCATTACATAGCGAATGCGGTATTCCCGAGCAAGCGAAGGTTTTCCGCGGGCGCTTCTGCTTCGGCGCTGTTCCTGGCGAAGGTCACGAGCCCTTACCCCGGAGTTCACGGAGGGGGAGCGCACGGCGCCGAGGTCCACCCCGAATCGGGCGTTGCTGCCTCGTCCACAGCAGCTCTCGTCCTTGAAAACAAGGAAGCTCCGTCGCGCTACCCCCCCACCCCGATTCGGGGTGGACCTCTCCGCAGCGCTTCCCCTCCGCGTTCTCCGTGTCAAAAGCTCCTCAGAGACGAGCACCGCAACGGGTACCCGTGTCGCGCACCCGTGCAGATTCGCACCTCCGCCGACCCGAAAGCGCTCGAAGTCCCACAAAGACCATCGGCACCCCAAGGCTCTCCTCCGTGCCCCTCCGTGCGTCCTCCGTTCCCCTCCGTGTCAAAGCTTCTACAACGCGAACCTCGCCCCTCCGCCGTCACCAGCCCCCGCACGCCAGCCCACCGAAACTTCCCCGCTCCCCTCGCGTATCGAGGAGACTCCTCGTAAGCTTCCTAGAAACCCTAGGGGAACCACGGTGCAGCCCGAATCGCTCGAACTCCTGCGCGGTACCCTCGACCTCCTGATCCTCCGCGCAATCCAGGTCGACCCCACCCACGGCTACGGCGTCCTCCGCTGGATCGAGCGCGCCACCGGCGACGAGCTCAAGATCGAGGAAGGCTCCCTCTACCCGGCCCTCTACCGCCTGCAGAAGCGTGGGTGGATCACCTCAGAATGGGGGCTCTCGGAGAACAACCGGCGCGCGCGGTTCTACGCGCTCACCCCCGTCGGGCGCGCCCAGCTCGCGGTAGAGGTCGATGAATTCACGCGCTTCGCCCGCGCGATCTTTCGCGCCCTCGACGTGACGCCGACGCTCGCGGCCGGGGGGACGGCATGAAGCCCGATCGCGGTCGTCGCTACCTGCGCTTCCTCGGCGCCCGTCCGGAGGCCGATGTGGAGGACGAGATCGCCTTCCACCTGGAGATGCGCGAGCGCGAACTCGTCGAGCGCGGCATGGCGCCGGCCGAGGCGCGCCATGAGGCGCAGCGGCGCTTTGGAGACCGCGCGCGCGTGGAGGCGCAGATGCGTCACCTGGAGCGGCAGCGCACGCGCGGCGAGGCCAGGCGCGCCGGCTGGCAAACGCTGGGGAGCGACGTGGCCTTCGTGGTGCGCACGCTCGTGCGGCAACCGGTCTTTGCCCTCTCGGTGATCCTCACGCTCGGCCTCTCGATCGGCGCCAACGCCTCGATCTTCTCCGCCGTCAACACCTTCCTCCTCAAGCCGCTGGCGGTGCGCTCACCGGAGCGCCTCACAGTCGTTGCGGCTGCCGAGAAGTCGAACGGGATGATCA
This sequence comes from Gemmatimonadaceae bacterium, assembly GCA_020852815.1. Lineage (NCBI taxonomy): Bacteria > Pseudomonadati > Gemmatimonadota > Gemmatimonadia > Gemmatimonadales > Gemmatimonadaceae > Gemmatimonadaceae bacterium. Next base: position 230,182 of record JADZAN010000024.1, read on the forward strand.
ACAGCGTCGCCTATCCCACGTACCGCGAGGTGCGACAGCTCCCGGTCATCGAGGATGCGGTGGCATGGATGGGGGTCGAGGCGGCGTTGCGCACGGATGGCGAGCCGCTGCGCGGCTTCATCCTCGCCGCCAGCGACAACTACTTCACGGCGCTCGGCGTGCAGGCAGCGCTGGGGCGCGTCTTCACACCGGCCGAGGCGGCGGCACGCACGCCGGTCATCGCCATCACCGACACCTATTGGGAGCGTGCCTTCGGTCGCGACCCCGGGGTCGTCGGCCGGACGATTCGGATCAACGAGACGCCGTTCACGATCGTCGGCGTCCTTCCCAGGAGCTTCCGCGGGACGCAGCCGCTCGTCGCCATCGACGCCGTGATCCCGGTGGAGTCGACCGTGGCGTTCGACCCGCCGATGCAGCGGAACCTCGAGTCGATGGGGTGGACCGCGTTCCGCATCCTCGCCTACACCAAGCCCGGCGTCACCATGTCCGCCGCGCGCACCGCGCTCGGGCAGCTCGGCGACGACCTCAGGCGTCGCTTCCCCGCGGAATTCGCCGACTATCGCCTGGTGATGGAGCGTGAGATTCGAACACGCCCCGAGTATGCCGTGTCGCGCTTCACGCCGTGGATTGCCGGCGTGTTCTATGGCATGGTGGTGCTGGCGCTCCTGGTGGCGTGCGCGAACGTCGCCAACCTCCTGCTGGTGCGCGCGACCGTGCGCCGCGGAGAGATCGCGATCCGTTCGGCGTTAGGCGCGTCGCCGGGGCGCGTGGTGCGCCTTCTGCTGACGGAGAGCGTGCTGCTGGGGGCGGCGTCGCTTGCGGTTGCCTATGTGCTGGCGCGTTTCTGCATCGGGTGGCTCACCGCGCTTCCTGTGGCGATCGACGTCCCGGTCAACTTCGGGCTCGAGCTCGACGGTCGAGTCTTTGCCTACACGGCGGCGATCTCGCTCCTGGCCGGTGTGCTCTCCGGGCTGGCGCCGGCGCTGCTCGGGGCGCGCTCGCAGGTGGCGGAGGTGCTGCGTGATGGTGGGCGTGGCGGGAGCGCCGGTCCCGGGCGCGCGCGCATGCGCTCGGCGCTCGTGGTGGCCCAGGTCGCGGTGTCGTTCATCCTCCTCGTGTGCGGAGGGCTCTTCATCCGCTCGGCGCGCAACGCCAGCAGGATCGACCTCGGTTTCACGCGGGAGCGCGTCCTCCTGGCGCAGGTCGATCTCTCGCTGCACCGCATCGACGAGAAGGAGTCCCGCCAGTTGCAAGACCGCTTCATCGAGACCGTGGGGGCACTTCCCGGGGTGGAGCGCGTGGCGCTGGGGACCTTTCTCCCCATGTCGGGGAACTTCAACTATACGCCGCTTGCCCTCTCGCTCGACGACCAGTCGCCGCAGGCGCCTAACGGGTACTTCGGCTCGGCCATCGCGTCGGTGACGCCGGGCTACATCACCGTGCTCGGCATGAAGCTCCTCGCGGGGCGCGACTTCACCCCGCAGGACGATTCGCTCGCCCCGGGCGCGCTGATCGTGAACCAGGCGCTGGTCGACGCCCTCTGGCCGGGAAAGGACGCGATCGGGCGCAAGCTGCGCATCGACAAGGATGGTCCGTGGGTGGAGGTAGTGGGCGTGGTGGCGACGTCCACCGTCGTACTGCTGGGAGAGTCGCCACGGGCGATGGTCTTTCGACCGCTGCGCCAGAGCCCGTCGCGCCAGACGTCCTTCCTCATCAAGTCGCGTGGCCCGGACCCGGCCGCGATCATCCCCGACGTGCGGCGCGCCATCGCCTCGGTGGACCCCCGCATCCTGCTGTACGGGACGCGGACGATGGCCAACCATCTCGACCAGGGGATTGCCCTCTTCTTCGTGAACATGGGTGCGACGCTGGCGACGGCGATCGGCATCCTCGGCTTGCTGCAGACTATCGTTGGACTGTACGGCGTGCTGTCGTACTCCGTCGCGCAGCGCAACAAGGAGTTCGGGATCCGGATGGCGTTGGGCGCGCGCGCCGCCCTCGTGCTGCGTGACGTGCTGTGGCAGAGCGCGCGCCTGGTCGTGGTCGGGCTGGGGATCGGCGGCATCGTCGCCCTCATCGTGACGCGCATGATGGGGAACGTGCTGGTCGGCGTCTCGCCGACCGACGCGCTCGCGTACGGTGGGGCGCTGGTAGTCGTCACGGTCCTGGCGCTGGCCTCGTCGTATCTCCCCGCGTGGCGTGCGTCGCAGGTGGCGCCGGCGGTGGTAGTGCGCGGCGACTAGCTAATTCATGCTGACGCGTCCAGGTGATGCGCCCTTACACCGCTGTAATGGGGGCGCAAGGCTACCTCACGTCGCGCTGATGCACCGGCGCCGGGCCGAACAGTGGTACGTCGCATCGAACTCAACGTCAACTTCATCCGACGTATGCCACTGGTGTGTCGCCCGCGCGTGGCCCGCCCACTCTTGAGCTCGGTCTGGCGGGTTCGACGGACCCTTGGAACACTTCTGTTGAGCAGTTGAAGATTATTTGAGGTGTGAAGCAATTGCGTCACGCATCGAAGCGACTCACTAGGGTTAGCCACAGTGTACGCGCGCGCCGACGCGACCTAATCTCCAGCGAGCGACCTCAGGCGACGAGCTGCGCCAAGGACGCAGCCGCTGTGTCGCTTCACATTCACCGGAGGCGGACGTATGAGGACATGGCTCGGAAGGGGACGGGACGGGACGGGACGGGACGGTACGGTACGGTACGGTACGGTACGGTACGATACGATACGGTACCGTACCGCATGGCATGTGGTCACTGCTGACGCTCTTGGTGCCACTTACCCTGGCTGCATGTGCGCTCGACACTTCGATAGCGACTCCAGTCGTTGCATATCCCGCACTCATCTCTGAGGGTAAGACGCCGATACAGGCACGACAGGGCGAGCTCGCACGCCGTGTCGCCGTGGCCCTTCAAGATGACGCGCTCCGACAGCTCGGAAAACGGAGCATGCGTGATGCACCGCAAGCGGAGTACAAGCTGGATCTCGCCATGTTCCTCCGGGGCGCCGGAGCACAGCTTCGATCTGCAGCGGCCTTGCGGGGCGGTACAACCGACGCTGCACTGCTATCGGAGTTGAGTACTTTGCCGGGGCTGGAGTTCTACATGCCGGTTGCCGCTCACCGGAAGGCGTGGACTGGAGGACGTGATCTCATCGTCGCCACGCAACTTGATGACACCGACGAACCCATTGCGTGGGACCTGAACGGAGCGCGGGTCAGTCTCAGCTTGGCTGCTCCTCCGCAAACGCCGGTGCTCGTGCTCGTTCCGATAGAGACCGATTTCGCACGCGTTCTAACCCCCGAACGCGTTGCCGCGCGTGGAAACCCACAGCGAGAGACGATAGAAGATCCCGCGACTCCGTCCTCGCCAACCACGTATGCCGTGCAGTGCGATACCCCTGACTGCGGCGGAGGCGGTGGAGGAAACAGCACATTCCCCGCCGGGCTCTACATCACATTTCAACGGCTTGTGGACAAGGGCGAGCCTTGGACTCTCGGTGCACCGGAGATCGAAGTCCACATTCACGGACCGCAGACAAGCAGCGCACCTCAGTACGGAGCCGACTTGGCCTGCTCAGGCGATCGTGTCGGCTTTCCGAGAGGCTTCAACCAGGACGACGCGTTCTGGAATGGCGAGGCACTCCTATTCGACCAGTCGCAGATCAATGCTTACAACGCGATTCAGTCGAACGGATTCAACGTCTCCGTGTGGGAGGATGACAACACCGTCTGTCAGATCAAGAAGGAAGATTTCAACCTTGCTGGGCGCTTGAGCACGATCGCCTCGGCCGCCGGCGGCTATGTGGCGGTGAGCGCCGCGACGGGGATCGGTCCGACAGTGATTGCTGCGGCGACCTTTCTGGGATCGGTCTACTCCAGTTTGACGTTCTTGTGGACCAACGATGACTTTCTCGGCACGTATGTGAATGCGTCTGCCGTGGGTCTGTCGTACTCGGACGCTAATCACGTTCTCTACATCGACGGAGGGCAGATCAATGGACGCGCGATGCTCATCACGCAAGGTGCCCACTAGAGTCGTACGAAGTCGGTCGATACTTCGACAATACGTAGGCATCGCGATCGCATGCGGGATCGCGCTGCTGCTGCCCTGCCGGTCGGTCTTCGCGCAGGCGGACTCGTTACGCGGACGACTCGCCGGGTTTGCAACCGGGCCCAGCTTCTTCTACGGCGCCGAAGGCAATACTATCGGCGTGCACCTGCAGGGCAGCCTGATGCTGCGCATCAAACGCTCCCAGACGTGGATTCGCACGGACGTGTCGTCGCACCTCTTTGGCGCTCAACGCCTCTATCCCTGTCTTCTCGTGATTCAAGGCGATTGCTACTCAACGTCGAGCCGTGCTGTCTTCGGCACCAGCCTGGGTATCGAGCGTGCGTTCGGCCGAGGAGGCGATAGCGGTGTCCACCGGTACTATGGAACGCTCGGACTCACTGCACTCGTGTCGGCTCGCGTCGCCGAACGCTACGCCGCGTGCAACCCTGGAAGCCTATGTCCGGACGAGGCACTAACACATGATATCACCAACGTGGACGTCGGCGCAGTCGTCGGTGTTGGGCAGACGTGGAAAGCCGGTTCGAGAGTGTTCTTCATCGAATCGCGCTTGTATCAGCCGTTCCTGCAGAAGAAGAACGACGCAGATCCGTACACGAGTTTCCGTGTAATGCCTCTCACATTCGGGGTTCGCTTCTGACGCAAGTCAACGGCCAGTGCGCGAGGGTGCCCACGGGATCGGTACCCGCGCGCACCGGTCGGGAAGTGGGAGGTGATGTCGGAGTGTACGGGAGTTGATGGAGTCTGGCGTACCACGCCCTCGCGGCGCCACGATTGACGGTGGGCGTGCGTAGCACGGGCGTGAGGCCCGCGCCTCGCACGCCCCCTTCGACTTCCCCCACTCGGAGCATCCCATCGTGAGTGTGCTGCTGCGCGCGTCGCTCGCCGCGCTGGTCGTCCTCGCTCCCCTTCCGCACGCCGCCACGGCGCAGGGAAGGCGCGAGCCAACCGCCCCGGAATTGCGGCTGCCGGGGATGCGCCTCCGCTTCTCGGCCGCCGACGGTCACGTCGAGTCGCTCACCGACGGCGCGGGACGCACGCTGGCCGGGAGCGCCGCCGATTCCATCGGGCTCTGGCGCGTGCAGCTGTCGCCGGGGAGCACGCCGGCATCGATCCGCGCCGCCGAGGCGGCACGCTTCCGCTGGACACGCCTCGCGCGGGGTGGTGTGCAGCTCACCTGGGAAGGTTTCGCCGGGAGTGCGTCGCGCCTGCGCGTGGTGGCCACGGTGCGGCCGCGCGCCGACACGACGACCGCTTGGCACATCGCCCTCGAGGGGATGACTGGGCTCGCGGTGGAAACGGTGCACTTCCCGCGCCTCACGGGGATCGCCTCGTTAGGCTCGGCGGAGGAGCTGGCCGTTCCCCAGTGGATGGGACAGCGCACGCGCGAGCCGCGGCGCCTGCTGGCCGGCGCCGATGGGCGCGGACGCCGGCTGGAGTGGACCTATCCGGGGCAGCTCTCCATCCAGGCGCTCTCGCTCACCGCGCCAGGGCGCGGCGGGCTCTATCTCGCCGCCGACGATACGCTCGCCTATCGCAAGCTCTTTGCCCTCTGGGGCACCGGCGATGGGTCGGCCGGCTACGAAGTGATCCACGCGCTGTCCGATCCCGGCAAGAACGCTCGTTATGCACCCGCCTACTCGGCGATCGTCGGCGTGATCGATGGCGACTGGTTCAGCGCCGTGGAGCGCTACCGCCGATGGGGGACGCGCCAGTACTGGGCACGCACCTCCCGCTTTGCCACGCGACAATCGCCAAAGTGGGTCTACGATACCGGGATCTGGGTGTGGAACCGCGGGCGATCGAACGTCGTTCTCGAGCCGGCGGCACAGCTGCAAGCCGACGCCAGGCTCCCAGTGAGCGTCTTCTGGCACTGGTGGCACGGCGGGCCGTATGACACGTCGTTCCCCGACTACCTCCCGCCGCGCGAGGGGGCAGAGGCGTTCACGCAGGCGGTGGCCAGGGCGCACGACGCCGGGCTGCACGCCATCGTGTACATGAACCAGCGGCTCTGGTGCGTCGAGACGCCGAGCTGGACAAAGGAGAACGCCGAGCGCTTTGCCGTGCGCGAACGCGACGGGACGGTGAGGAAGGAGACGTACAACGTCTTCGACCCCATTCCTTGCGCGCCGATGGACGTCTCGACGCGGTTCTGGCGCGACAAGTACGCGGGAATCGCCGACACCGTCATCCATCAATACAAGCTCGACGGGATCTACATGGACCAGGCGGTGCTGAGCCTTGCCTGCTGGAGCCCCGATCACGGGCACCCCGTGGGGGGCGGTCACTACTGGATGGACGGCTTCCGCGCGCTGGCCAAGGACCTGCGCCGCCGCGCGGGGACGCTGCCGACGGGTTACGCGGGGGAGGGTGGGGGAGAGAGCTGGCTCCCCGACCTCGACGCCTTCCTCACGCTGCAGGTGAGCCAGGAGCGCTACATCGACCCCGCAAGCGGGTGGGAGCCACTCCCCATCTTCCAGGCGGCCTACCATCCGTATGCCGTCACGTACGGGACGTATGGCTCGCTCACCTGGCCGCCGTACGATGACCTGTGGCCCGACTCGACGCGTCCCGCGAACGCGATGACGCTCCTCGACACAAAGTACCGGCAGCAGTACCTGCTGGAGCAGGCGCGCATGTTCGTGTGGGGAATGCAGCCGACTATTGCCAACTTCCTCCCCGAGCAGCTGACGGCGCGTCGCGCGGAGATTGACTACCTGGAGCGCCTGGCGCGGTTGCGCTACGGCTTCCGCCACTGGTTCCAGGAAGGGACGATGCTGCGCGCGCCGGCGCTGCGCGTGGACTCGGCCAACGTGCTGATGTCGCGCGTGTCGATCTACGCGGCGCGGCGTGGCGGGGCGACGGAAGCGGTGACGCGCGCGCCGCTGGTGCTGGGCGGGGCGTGGCGGGCCAAGGACGGGCGGGTGGCGTTCGCGCTGGCGAGCATTGCCGACCAACCCACGGAGGTCGAGCTGCGTCTCGACCCGCGCGCGTACGGGCTGCGCGCCGGCGCGCGCCTGGTGCGCTATGAGGAAGGTGACGCGCGCACGGTGATCGGGACGGTAGAGAGCGGGGCCAGCACGCTGCGGCTGACGGTCCCGGCGTTGCGGGGGATCGTGGTGCGCGTGGAGTAGCACCCTGGAGGTGCGAGACAGGGGGGGAATGGCGGAGCGAAGTGATCATCGGCCGCCCTTCCCCCCTTTCGCACGATGTCCCAGTTTGCGGCATCCGGACCCGCGCGGGCGTCATCTCCATGGCCGCATGTACGTGAGCACCCAGTACCTCCGCAAATGGTCATCCCGACGCCGGACTCCCCCCGGCTCGCTGGAGGTCATCCCCGACGTCTATTCCCCCGAGCTGGGGAACCGGCGCGACATCCTCGTCTACCTCCCCCGCAGCTACCACCGCACCGAGCAGCCGTATCCCGTCATCTACATGCACGACGGGCAGAACCTCTTCGACCCGGCCACGTCGTTCGCCGGTGAATGGGGGGTGGATACGGCAATGGCGCACGCGCCGCATCGCGGTCGCCGGGCCATCGTGGTCGGGATCCCGAACATGGGGGTCGATCGTTTGCGCGAGTACTCCCCCTTTGTCGACGCGCGCGCCGGCGGGGGCGGGGGCGACGCCTACGTCGACTTCATGCTGCGCACGGTGAAGCCGATGATCGACGCGCAGTACCGGACATTCCCCGCTCGCGAAGGGACGGGGATCGCCGGTTCGTCGATGGGGGGGCTCATCTCGCTGTACGCCTTCTTCCGTCACCCGCACGCATTCGGTTTCGCGGGGATCATGTCGCCGGCGCTCTGGTTCGCCGAGCGCGCGGTCTTTCCCTATGTTCGCTCGGCGCCGTTCGTGGAGGGGCGACTGTACCTGGACGTTGGCATGCGCGAGGGAGAGGGGACCTTGCATAACGCGCGCGAGATGCGCGACATCCTGCAGGAGAAGGGCTACCGGATGGGAGAGACGTTGTCGTGGGTCGAGGACGAGGAGGGGATGCACAACGAGCAGGCGTGGGGGCGGCGGCTGCAACACGCGCTTCCCTTCATGCTGCACGATGCGTCCCACGCGGCGGGGCACCCGCAGCACGGGCTGGATGAGCACGACCACTGGCCGGAAGGGCACGAGGGCGCCGCATGAGCACGCGCGTCCACGGTCACCATCATGTCTGGTACTCGCCGGCGGTAGGGCGCCACATGCACGTGCGCTGGTTTGGCCACGGCGGGGCCCGCATCCTTGCCTTTCCAACGACCATGGGGGACCATAACGAGTGGCCCAACCGCTACATGCCGGATGTGCTGTACGAACCCATCCGGCGCGGCTGGTTCCAGCTCTGGTGCCTCGACAGCAACCACAACGCGAGCTGGTACAACAAGGCGGTGCATCCGGGGGAGCGGGCCTGGCGTCACCTGGCCTACGATCGCTACCTCACCGACGAGCTGCTCCCGTTCACCGAGCACGTGAACAACCACGGCTACGTGATTGCGACTGGCGCGTCGTTCGGTGCATTTCTCGCGATGTCGTTCGGGTTGCGGCACCCCACGCGCGTGCACCGCATCCTGGGAATGAGCGGGATGTACGACATTCGCGGGATGACGCAGGATTACTCGGACGGGAACGTGTACGCCTGCAACCCGTTCGAGTTCATACCCAACGAGTGGGAGCAGTGGCGGCTGGAGGCGATGCGGCGGCAGGACATCATCATGGCGATTGGCCGCACCGACCCGCACTTTCACCAGAACCAGGCGTTCTCGGCGTCGCTGCTGCACAAGGGCATCGGCAACGCCCTGCGCGAATGGGATGGTTTCGCCCACGACTGGCCGGTGTGGGAGCAGATGATCCAGCGGTACGTGGGGGGGCATGACTAGGCCTTGTCGAGAAGACGAAAAGACGAGAAGACGAGAAGACGAGGACGGGCGCGTTGGAGCGCGGCCGGTGTCTCGTGCCCCCTTCTCATCGCGGCTGTCGTCACTCGTCTTTCCGTCCTCTGGTCCCCAGCCTTCGCTGGGGTAGGCTTCTCGTCCTCTAGCCCCAAGGAGCTACGCGCCATGGCGAAGAAAGTCGGATTGGTCGTCGGTCGTGAATGGAGCTGGCCTCCCGCCTTCATCGAGGAGGTCAACAAGCGCGATGCCGGCGTGGTGGCCGAGTTCGCGACGCTTGGGGGCGACCACCATGATGGCCCGGTGCCGTACGATGTCCTCATCGACCGCATCTCGCACGAGGTGCCGATGTACCGCTCGTACCTCAAGAAGGCGGTGCTCGAGGGGCGCACGGTCATCAACAATCCGTTCATGTGGTCGGCGGACGACAAGTTCTTTGGCGCGGCGCTGGCCACCAAGGTTGGCGTTGCGTCGCCCAGGACGGTCCTCCTGCCTAACAAGGACTACGTCCCCGGGATCGTCCCCAGCGAGTCGCTGCGCAACCTCAGGTTCCCGCTCGACTGGGAGGCGCTGGCCCGCTACATCGGGATGCCGTGCATCCTCAAGGACGCGCACGGCGGTGGGTGGAAGGAGGTCTACGTCTGCCACTCGGTGCAGGAGCTGATCCAGAACTACAACTCGTCGGGGCTCCTCACGATGATCGTGCAGGAGTTCATCGAGTGGGACCAGTTCGTGCGCTGCCTGTGCCTGGGGCAGGACGAGGTGCTCCCGATGCACTACGACCCCAAGGCGCGCAAGTACATCGTGGAGGACAACTACCTCACGCCGGCCATGCGCGATCGCATCGTCAAGGACTCGCGCACGCTCTGCTCGGCGTTAGGCTACGACATGAACTCGCTGGAGTTTGCCGTGAAGGACGGCGTTCCGTACGCGATCGACTTCATGAACTGCGCGCCGGACATGGACATCTATTCGCTCACGCCGACGTATTTCGACTGGGTGGTGAAGGGGATGGCCGACCTGGCGATCAAGCTGGCGATCAACCCGCGGCGCACCGCGGTGGAGGCGAAGTGGAGTGCGCTGTTCACGGCGTCACGGCCATAGGGGCAGAAGACGAGAAGACGAGAGGACGAGAGGACGAGAGGACGAGAGGACGAGAGGACGAGAGGACGAGAGGCCTGCCCTAGCGAAGGCTGGGGACGAGTGGACGTCAACGGTTGAGGGGCACATTCTTTCCGACCTTATTCACCGCTACCACGAACTCCTCACCCCCGAGATCGCCGAGGAGACGCACGCGCATATCGAGGCGGCGCTGACGCGGCGCGGGTTGGTGTTCGGGGGGCGAGCGTTGTGCACGGTGTTGCGCCCGCGACTGTCCACGCCGCGCGAGGTGGCGTCGTTGCAGGCGCGCATTCGCCCGCTGATGCGCGCCTTCAAGCGCGCGTATGGGCGCGCCATGGCCGACCGTGCGTTCCGCGACCAGTTCGGGCTGCTCGACTGGGAGGAGACGCTCCTGGCCGATGCGCCGGGCTATGACTGGCCGTCGCCGACGTCGCGCCTCGACTTCTTCTATGTCGCCGGCACGGGACAGTTGGGGCTGACGGAGTACAACGCGGAGACGCCGGCCGGGGCGGCGTACGACGATGCGCTGGCCGAGGTGTTCATGGATGCGCCGGCGGTGCGCGAGTTCGCGCGTCACTACGACATCATGACAATGCCGGCGGTGCCGGGCGTGGTGGGGGCGATCCTTGCCGCGTGGCATGAGTGGGCGGGGACACGGCGCCGGCCGCGCATCGCGATCCTCGACTGGGACGACGTTCCCACGCGCACCGAGTTCGAGCTGTATCGCCAGCACTTCGCCACGTTAGGCATCGAGGCGGTGATCGAGGACCCGCGCCGCTGCGAGTATCGCGACGGGGCGTTGTGGGTGGCGGGCAAGCCGGCGGAGCTGATCTACAAGCGCGTCCTCATCAGCGAGTTGATCGAGACCTGCGGGCTCGAGCACGACGTGGTGCGCGCGGTGCGGGAGCGCGCCGTCTGCCTCGTCGATGGCTTCCGCTGCAAGATCCTCCACAAGAAGGCGTCGCTCGCCGTCCTGTCCGACGAGGCCAACGCCGAGTGGTTCTCCCCCGACGAGCTGGAGGCGATCCACGACTGCATCCCGTGGACGCGCGTCGTGCGCGAGCGCCGCACCACCCACCGCGGCGAGTCGATCGACCTGGTGCCGTGGATGGTGGCGAACCGGGATCGCCTTGTCCTCAAGCCTAACGACGAGTATGGCGGGAAGGGGATCACGCTGGGGTGGACGGTGAACGGAACCGAATGGGAGGCGGCCATCGCCGAGGCGCTCGCGCAGCCGTTCATCGTGCAGGAAAAGGTCGCTATCCCGAGCGAGCCCTATCCCAGTTGGGTCGACGGCCGCATCCATGTCCTCGACCGCATGCTCGACACCGCGCCGTTTGTCTCGCACGGCGACCACATGGAGGGTTTGCTGACGCGCCTGTCGACCGCTGCGCTGCTCAACGTGACGGCCGGCGGCGGGAGCACCGTTCCCACGCTCGTCGTGCAACCCAAGTGATAGCGTGCAGCGCGCCGCGTCGCCCCGAGTCCTGTCCGCCCTGGCTGAGCTGGGGCACCTGAGTTCCTTTCCCCGTCTCCCGTCCCCAGGATGAAGCCCCCAAGCCTCACCATCGGCGTCGAAGAGGAGTACCAGATCATCGACCCCAAGACCAGGGCGCTGCAGTCGTACATCACGCAGATCCTGGAGTCGGATCACCTCGTCCTCGGCCAGGTGAAGCCCGAGCTGCACCAGTCGATCGTCGAGGTCGGGACGACGGTCTGCAAGACCCCGCAGGAGGTGAAGGCGCAGCTCATCCAGCTGCGTGGCGGGGTGATGGAGCTCGCCGCCAAGCGCGGGCTCAAGATTGCAGCTGCCGGCACGCACCCGTTCTCGCACTGGGCCGAGCAGGAGATCACGCAGCTCGACCGCTACATCGGGACCAAGGAAGCGATGCAGCAGCTGGCGCAGCAGCTGCTGATTTTCGGGACGCACGTGCACGTGGGGATCGAGGATCGCGACTTCCTCATCGAGGCCTGCAACGCCTCACGGTACTTCCTCCCGCACATCCTCTGCCTGTCGACGTCGTCGCCGTTCTGGATCGGGCGCAAGACGGGGCTCAAATCGTACCGCAGCGCCGTCTTCCGCGCCTTCCCGCGTACGGGGATCCCGCGCTACCTCCCGTCGTGGGCCGACTTCCAGAGTTACCTGGAGACGCTGGTCGAGACCAACTGCATCCCGAACGGTTCGAAGATCTGGTGGGACGTGCGCCCGCATCACCAGTTCCCCACGCTCGAGTTCCGCATCTGCGATGTCTGCACGCGCGTGGACGAGGCGGTGGCAATCGCCGCGATCCTGCAGGCGCTGGTCTTCAAGCTGTACAAGATGCGGCGCGATAATACGACGTGGCGCCTGTACTCCTCGGAGCTGATCGACGAGAACAAGTGGCGCGCCGTCCGTTACGGGCTCGAGGGGAACCTCATCGACTTCGGGAAGAAGATCGAACTTCCGGCTGCAACGCTCATCCGCGAGATGATCGAGTGGTTCCTCGATGACGTGCTCGACGAACTCGGCAGCCGCAAGGAAGTCGAGTACGCCTTCACCATCCTCGAAGGCGGCTCCAGCGCCGACCGGCAGATACGCACCTTCGAGGAGACCGGGGGGAACCTGCAGGCGGTCGTTGATCAGTTGATCCGGGAGACGGAAGAGGGGGTCGTGGTGCCGTGAGCGGCGGCCCGCGCGACCAATCACGACCAACACGGTTCGCGCCGCTGACCGCCCAGTTCGGTGACCAACGGCAACTCACACGAGGTCAATGCATTAGCGCGCTCTCGTGAAGATGAGCTGCGATCGGGGCCGGGGGGCGCCGACACTCCCAGGGGAGAGTGAGCTGGCGGCGCACTGGAAACGAGAACCCCGGCCGCTAGCTTGGGCGCGTGACCTGCACGTGACGGAGTCGTGTCGTCTCCGGGGTTCGGGGCGCGACACGGGATGGCGCAGGACATATGGGGAAACGCCCGATCATCGGCGTGACCATGCAAAGCTTGCGGAGTTCGCTGGCGTTGCCAGGGATGCAAGGAGAGCAGGACATGCAGACGTCGAAGGGAGACCGGCCGTGGTCGGTCGCGCCCTTGCGTGAACACTTTGGACCGTCGGAGAGGCACATGTCGCAGCGCCCGATCATCGGCGTCACCACCCAAACCCTCCACTCGATCGACGGGATCCCGGCCGGACTCCCGCAGTCGGTGGTCATGAACCAGCGCTACTACGTGGCGATCACGCTCATCGGCGCGGCGCCGATCCTGATCCCGCTGCTCGACGACGAGCCGGAAGCGCTGCGCGGGGCCTACGATGTCTGCGACGGGATCCTGATCCCGGGCGGCGTCGATGTCGATCCCGGATACTTCGGCGAGGAGCCGCACCAGAAGCTTGGGCGCATCGACCCGGCGCGCGATCGCACGGAGATGCAGCTCGCGCAGTGGTCGGTGGAGGACAAGAAGCCACTGCTTGGCCTGTGCCGCGGGCTGCAAGTGCTCAACGTGGCACTCGGCGGGTCGCTCTACCAGGACCTCGAGGCGCAGTACCCCGACGCCATCAAGCACGACTACTTCCCCAACTACGGCTATGAGCGCGACCACCTGGCGCACGAAGTCACGCTGGCCAAGGGGAGCCGCCTGCGCCACCTGATGGAGCTGGAGCGCATCCAGGTGAACTCGATGCACCACCAGGGGATCAAGACGCTGGCCCCGGCGCTCGCCGTGTCAGCCGTTGCCCCTGACGGCCTCGTCGAGGCGGTCGAGGTCCCCGGCGATCACTTCTGCGTCGGCGTCCAGTGGCATCCGGAAGTCTTCGAGCTCACCGACCCGCATACGCGACACGTCTTCCGCGAGTTTGTCTCGGCGTCGGCGCGGTTTGGGGGGAAGGGGTAGGGCGGACGGGAGACGGGAGACGGGAGTGCGGGGGGCACCGCTGGTGCCCCCCGCGGTGCGTTCGGGCGGGCGATGAACCACTGGTTCCACCCCACGCCCACCTTCCCGGCGAAAGCTGGGATCCATTTGTCCTCGCCTCATCCGCGACCGGCTGCCTCGGGCGCCAGGGACCGCAATCACAAAGCTCGACACGGAGGCGCACGGAGGAGACACGGAGGGAACACGGAGGAGAGCAAAAGGCACGCCTTCTCCGTGCCCTCCGTGTCTCCGTGAGACCTCCGTGTTAGGCGCTCTTGATCTTTGTAACCAAAGGCAACGGCAACTGCATGGACAAAACAACGGCAACGGCAACTGCAAGGTCAACTTCGCATGACTCGAAGGCGCACGGAGGAGACACGGAGGGAACACGGAGGAAGACGAACGAGCGCCGCGCCGCGCCCCGAACCTCAACGTGACTCTCACGACCCAGCAGCGGTTGAAGTCCGGTGCGGCCACCACCGCTCGACTCTCTCGACACAGCCACTCCGTGCTGCCTCCGTGCTACTCCGTGTCACGCTTTCCACTCCGTGTCGCGCTTTCCGCAGTTGATCTCCCGCAGCCGCCCAGCCCCAGCTACGGCGCGTACACCCGCACATAGTCCACCAGCATCGTCGCCGGAAAGATCGCGTCGGTGGCAGGATCGCCGTCGAAGCCGCCGCCAACGGCCATGTTGAGGATGATGTAGAACGAGTGGTCGAAGGCCCAATCGCCGAGTGAGGACGTGGCGCTGCGGTTCACGGTATAGTGCATCGTCCCGTCGACATAGAAGCGCACCTGACCGGGTTCCCACTCGGCCGCGTAGCTGTGGAAGCCGTCGACAAACGACCAGCCGTCGCGGCCGTGGCGATGCACGAAGGGGGTCTTGTCGCCGCTGTAGCCGGGGCCGTGCATGGCCGAGGAGATCTCGAACGGGCGGCTCCCGCGGAACTCCATGATGTCGATCTCGCCGGAGGCTGGCCACGGCGTGGTGGGGAAGCCTGCGCCGAGCATCCAGAAGGCGGGCCACAGCCCCTGGCCGCGCGGGAGCTGGATGCGCGCTTCGGCGCGGCCGAAGGTGGGCTCGAACTTCCCCTTGGTGGAGAGCTTGGCCGAGGTGTAGCGACAGGGGCCGTAGTAGCAGGTGATACCGCCAGGCGCAACGCGCGCCGTGATGGCGAGCATGCCGCTCCCAGTGATCGAGGCGTTGGCGGCTTCGGCGGTGTAGAGCTCCTTCTCGTTGTTCCCCCACCCGCAGTTCCCGGCGGCGCACCCGTCGCCAAGTTCATGGCGCCAGCGTGCGGAGTCAGGGCGCTCGCCGGCGGGGCCGTCGAACTCGTCGCTCCAGACAAGCCGGGCCATGCGAGCGCTCGCGCGCGCGGTGGGTGCACCGGATGCACCGGGTGCACTGGGCGCCGTTGCGCGCTCGCCGTGGTCGTCGCTGGCGAGCCGTTGCGCGACGACGGTGAAGGGGACGGAGAAGGCGAGCCCGAGCGCGGCGGCGGCGAGTACTGCGGCGCGGAGCATGGGTGATCGGCGACTGGGCACGAGCGGGAGTATGCGGGCGAACTTGGGTGTGCTGCGGACGAGCCGGCTTGCCGGCAGGGCGACGTCGCGAATCTCCGCCGGGCGCGCCCGAGCGTCAACGGCGAGGCGGCGCGGCCGATGGTGCCCTACCCTAAACGTCGAGCGTCGGGTGACGACAAGCCGCCGTTTCCCTCGCGCGGCGTAGGGGAACTGCATCTGTTTGCGCGCGCGCCCTCGCCCGAGTGTGGTGCTCATGTCGCGCGCGATCGACCGTGAGCACTTCACGGATGAGGAGTACGGGCGCTTCCAGTTGCGGCTCCGGGAGAACCTCGAGGCGCTGGAGATCGTGCTCGCGCGTCCGGGGTTCGGCCACGGCCCCACGACGCTGGGCGCCGAGCTCGAACTCTACATCGTCGATTTCGCTGGACGCGCGCGGGGGATCAATCGCGACATCCTGCGACAGCACGTCGATCCGCGACTGGCGCTCGAACTCGACACCTTCAACCTCGAGTACAACCTCACGCCGGTGGAGGGCGAGGGGCACCCGTTCACGGCGATCGAGGAAGAGCTCACGCACGCCCTCGCCTCGCTCAATGTCACCGCGGCGCCGCTCGACGCGCGCATCATTCCCATCGGGATCCTCCCCACCCTCACGCCCGACGACGTTGCGCGCACGGCGCTCACCGACTATCCGCGCTACCGGGCCCTGTCCAACGGGTTGCGGCGCGTGCGCGCGGCCCCGTTCACCATTCGCATCGACGGTGCCGACCCGTTGCAGATGACGGGCGACGACATCACGCTCGAGGGGGCCAACACCTCGTTCCAGGTGCACCTGCGCGTCACCCCCGAGGCATTCGCGGCGACCTACAACGCGGCGCAGCTCGCTACTCCCATTGCGCTGGCCGTCAGTGGCAACTCGCCGATCTTCTGCGGCCACCGCCTGTGGGAGGAGACGCGCGTGGCGCTGTTCAAGCAGGCGCTCGACGTGCGCGACCTGGTAGAGCAGGTCTGGCACCCGCCGGCGCGCGTGAGCTTCGGGCACGGCTGGGTGCGGCGCAGCGCCTTCGAGCTGTTCGCCGAGTCGGCCGCGCTCTTCCCGCCCATCCTCCCGTTGGTCGACGACGAGGATTCGGTCGCCGTGGCGTGCGCCGGCGCGGTGCCGCGCCTCTCCGAACTGCGCCTGCAGCAGGGGACGGTGTGGCGGTGGAACCGCGCGATCTACGACCCTGCAGCTGACGGACACCTGCGCATCGAGATGCGTGCGCTCCCGGCGGGGCCGACGCCGATCGACATGGCAGCCAGCGCCGCCTTCCTCGTGGGGCTCACGGTGGCGCTGCGCGAGGAGGTCGATGCCCTGCTCCCGGCATTTCCGTTCCCGTATGCGGAGTGGAACTTCTACCGTGCGGCGCAGCGCGGGCTGGACGCGCGCCTCCTCTGGCCGTCGCCCGTGGCCCCGTCGCCCATGGCGGTGAGTGCCCGCGCGATGGTGGCGCGCTTTCTTCCCGACGCGGCGCGCGGGCTGGAATCGTTAGGTGTGGCCGATGCGGAGATCCGTCGCATGCTGACGGTCATCAACGGGCGGCTGGAGACGGGGCAGACCGGGGCCCGCTGGCAACGCCAGGCGCTCGATCGCTGCCTGCCGCAGCTCGCGCGGCGCGAGGCGCTGGCCTGCATGATGGAGCAGTACATCATCCGCTCCCTCACGGGTGAGCCGGTGCACACCTGGACGTTCTGAGCCGCCGGGATTCCGCGCGCCTCCGGCCCGCAATCGGTCCGCTTTCCTCCCGCCTCCCTCCCGCATCCCCGCCTAACGGGCGCCGGTGATCGCCGCTTGCGGCTGGCGGTTGTGACGCGCCAGCGCGATGGCGTTGCGCAGCGCCTCCTCGGTCACCGGCTTGGCGATGTGGTCGTCCATCCCCGCCGCCAGGCACGCCATGCGGTCCTCGGGCATCGCGTTGGCCGTGAGGGCGACGATGGGAACGTGCGTCGACCCCGCCTCGGCGGCGCGGATCTGCCGCGTGGCCTCCAACCCGTCCATCCCCGGCATCTGGCAGTCCATCAGGATCAGGTCGAAGTGCCCCTCGCTCCAGCGCCGGACCGCCGCTGATCCGTCAGGCGCAACATCGACGGTGCACCCGAGATGCGCGAGCAGCGCCACGACGACCACCTGGTTCACCATGTTGTCCTCGGCCAGCAGGACGTGCACGCCGTGCCCCTGTTCGTGCGCGGCGAACGGCGCCGCCTGGAAGCTGGCACTCGACATGCGCCCCGAAGGCGAGACGCTCCCCCCCACGCGGGCGTTGGCCGGCGCCGCCGGGAGGGCGAGCGTGAGCGTGAAGCACGATCCCGCGCGCACGGCGCTGGTGACGGTGAGTTCGCCCCCCATCATCTCGGCCAGCCGGCGCGAGATCGCGAGCCCCAGCCCCGTCCCGCCGTGCCGACGCGTCGAGGAGCCGTCGCCCTGCGTGAACGGCGCGAAGAGGAGTTCGAGCGTCTCCGCCGTCATCCCGATTCCGGTGTCCTGCACCGAGAACGCAATCGCATCGGTCATGGTGCCCGGTGCGCAAGCGGCGCGACAGGCGCGAATGACCACGCGCCCGCGGTCGGTGAACTTGATGGCGTTCCCCGCGAGGTTGAACAGCACCTGGCGAATGCGGCCGGCGTCGCCCACGACAAGGCGCGGGCACGACGCATCCACCTCGACCGCAAGGTCGAGCCCCACCACGTCGGCGGCGGTGGCCAGCGTCTCGCGCACCTCCTCCAGCAACACGGGGAGGTCGAACACATGCGACTCGATGCTGAGCTTCCCGGCCTCGATCTTGGAGAAGTCGAGGACGTCGTTGATGATGCGCAGCAGCGACTCGCCCGAGGCGCGCAGCATGTGCACGCGCGCCGCCTGTTCCTCGCTAAGCGGGGTATGCAGGAGGAGCTGCGCCATGCCGAGGACGCCGTTCATCGGCGTGCGCAGCTCGTGACTCATCATCGCCAGGAAGTCGCTCTTGGCGCGCGCCCCCTCCTCGGCGCGGTCGCGGGCCACCGCCAGCTGCTCGGCTTGTTCCTTGAGTGCGGCGTGCGTCGCCTCGAGCTTCTGCAGGTACTCCTGCTGGTGGCGCTCGCCCTCGACGCGCTCGGTGATGTTGCGGATCACCGCGCTGTACACCGTATGCCCCTCGAGCGGGACCTCGGAGATCGCGACCTCCACCGGAAGCTCGCTCCCGTCGGCACGGCGGGCGGTCATCTCGCGGCGGCCGCCTAACGTGGGGGTGCGCCGCCCGTCGGCCGCCAGGCGCGCCAGTGCCGCGACGTCGAGCGCCGGGATGTAGGTCGACAAGCGGCCGCCTGCCAGTGGCCCTGCGTTGGCCAGCATGCACTCGGCGGCCACGTTGGCCGACTCGATCGTCCCGGTCGCGTCGAACGTCACCAGCCCGTCGGCCATGGCGTGGAGCACCGCCTGGTAGCGCGCTTCGCGCCCCGAGAGCTCCGTGGTCATCGCCGTGAGTGTGCGATCCACGCGCCGTCCTACGAGCGTGATGCCCACCGCGGTCGCGACGGCGGTGGTGACCAGCAGGGCCAGGAGGGAGTTGGGGAGCAACGGGAGACGCGGCGTCCCGGGCGCCAATGGAACGGCGGGTGCCGACGTCACCGTGACGACGTGAATGGTCACCAGCGCTCCCGCCAGCAGCAACGCCTGCGCCCCGATCGCCAGCCAGATCCTGCGACCGCGCCCGGCGCGTGCCGTGCGCATGCGCTCCATCACCGCGAACGCGGCCAGCGCCGTGAGCGCCTCCATTGCCACCCAGACCAGCCCGAGCGGGACGTGATGCCCCGATGGCAGCGTTGGCTGCGATTGCAGGAAGTGAGGAAACAACGGCCAGATGGACATGGAGCCGAACGGTGACAGCGACGGACCGGCTCATCGCGCTCGGGCGAGCGCCGCTACCAGGGAGTATCGGCATCGCGCCCGCGAAAGCACGCCCCGCAGGCGCAGAACTTCGGGTTAGGACAAACCAACCCGTGCTGCGCTACGACGCTGGCGCCAGGAGGTCAACCAGCGACAGCGCGATCACCTGTGTGGCCCGCATCAACTCGTCGATGTCGCACCACTCGTCGGGTTGGTGCGACAGCTCGAGTCGCCCCGGGCCGTAGGCCACGCACTGCTCGATCCCGCCAATGCGCGTCACGTGCTTGTGGTCGTACGTCCCGGGCGAGGCAACGATCGCGGCCTCGCGCCCCACCGCATCGGCAATCCCCCGCTGGAGCGACGCCACCAGCGGCGACCCCGCCGGGGTGCGCACCGGGTGCACCACCATCAGGTCGCGCATGCTGAAGCGCGCCTCGGGGATGCGGCGCTGCACCTCGGCCAGGAGGTCGGTGACCTCGCCGCGCACCTGCTCGAACGGCTCCTCCTCCAGGAAGCGCCGGTCGAAGATCGCGCTGCAGCTATCGGCCACGCACGGCGACTGCACGACGTGCCCCGCCTGCCCGCCGGTGATGCTGTTGATGTTGAGGGTGGCGTGCCGGGCGCCGGCGGGGACGACCGGCATCGCGGTGATGCGTGCGGCGAGCGAGGGCTGCAGGCGCGCGGCCATGTCGTGCAGGAGTTCCCCCATGTGCTCGATGGCGTTGGCCCCCAGGAAGGGCATGCTCCCGTGCGCGATGCGCCCCTGCGCGACCACTTCGAACCAGTACACGCCGCGATGCCCGATGCAGATGCGGTCCACCTCCAGCGGCTCGGGGATGATGACGTGGTCCACCGTCGCCGAGGTGAGGCGCCCCGCCTGCGCCAGATGCGCGGCCCCCGCCCAGCCGCCGCTCTCCTCGTCGACGGTCCCGCTGATCTCGACGGTCCCCAGGAGCTCCACGCCGGCACGCCGCACACACTCGGCGGCCAGCACCGCGGCAGCGATCCCGCTCTTCATGTCGCTGGCGCCGCGACCGTACAGGCGTCCGTCGATCACCTCGCCCCCGAAGGGATCGCGCGTCCACCCCTCCCCAACCGGAACCACGTCGATGTGGCCGTTCAGATGCACGCACGGACGGTCGTGCACCCCGCGCTTGCGCCCCACCACGTTCACCCGCGGATGAAGGGTGGTGTGCTCCGGCCGACCGGTGGCGGTGTAGTACTCGATGGAGAA
This sequence comes from Gemmatimonadaceae bacterium, assembly GCA_020852815.1. Classification (NCBI taxonomy): domain Bacteria; kingdom Pseudomonadati; phylum Gemmatimonadota; class Gemmatimonadia; order Gemmatimonadales; family Gemmatimonadaceae; species Gemmatimonadaceae bacterium. The sequence goes on from JADZAN010000024.1 coordinate 250,805, forward strand.
ACCCAGACGCCGCAGTGTGTCGCCAAGGAACTGCGCGCACTCCTCGTACCGCTCACCCGGCGGGTTCACCGTTGGGATGCGGATGAGGTCCTGGGTGAGGGCGACGATCTCGTCGCGCGCCGCTTCCACGGCTCGCAGCACCGAGTCCCGCGCGGTAGGTTTGCCCATCGAACTCGAAGCCGTGGGAAGCCGGGGAGTGACTGGCGCAGCGAGCGCCAACGCCTGGCGCACGATGCCAGCGACTGGCGCCACATGCGCCGGAGGGATGATGCGCACGTTACCATCTCCGGGACAACACACGAAGCGGATGACGGGCCACGTGCGCGTGCGCCGGGCGACGACGTGCGTGCTCGGGGCGGGGTTCCTCGCGCTGAGCGCCTGCGCCCCCGCGCTTCCGGCGCAGGGTGGGGCAGCGCCGCCTCCAGTACCCAGGTCGTCCACAGGCGGTGGGCTCACCGCCGTCACCGGGCTCAAGGTGGGGCACTTCACCCTGGCCGAGCGCCCCACGGGATGCACGGTCATCCTCGCCGAGCAGGGGGCGGTGGCCGGCGTCGACGTGCGCGGCTCCGCGCCGGGGACGCGCGAGACCGACCTCCTCGACCCGGTGAACATGGTCCCGGCGGTGCACGGGATCCTCCTCACCGGCGGGAGCGCCTTCGGCCTCGACGCGGCCGGTGGAGTGATGCGCTACCTGGAGGAGCACGGCGTGGGCTTCGACACGCGCGTGGCGCGCGTCCCCATCGTCCCCGGCGCGGTCATCTTCGACCTCGGTGTGGGCGACGCCAAGGTGCGCCCCGGCGCCGATTGCGGCTACCGCGCGGCGAGCGCCGCCACTCCGGGGCCGGTGGAGGAGGGGAACGTGGGGGCGGGTGCGGGCGCCACGGTGGGGAAGCTCCTTGGTGGCGCGCGCGCCATGAAGGGCGGCGTCGGCACGGCCGCCATCACGCTCAAGGATGGGCTCACCGTCTCGGCGATCGTCGTGGTGAATGCGGTGGGCGACGTGATTGATCCTTCGACCGGCGCCGTGGTGGCCGGTGTGCGCACCGCCGACGGGAAGGGGTTGGCCGACGCGCGGGCGCTGATCCGTGCGGGTGCCACGCGTCCGTCGGCGCGTGTGGGGGAGAACACGACCATTGGTGTCGTGGCCACGAACGCCGCGCTCACCAAGGCGCAGGCCAGGAAGGTGGCGCAGATGGCGCAGGACGGTATGGCGCGCGCCATCTCTCCCGCGCACACGATGGGGGACGGCGACACGATCTTTGCCATGGCCACGGGTGAGCGGGCCGAGGCGGCCGACGTGACGACGATTGGCGCCCTGGCCGCCGACGTGCTGGCCGAGGCGATCGTGCGGGCCGTGCGCGAGGCGCGGGGGATTGACGGCTATCCCGCGGCGCGCGACCTGGCGCCGGCGCGTTAGGCAGCCGCGCCGCGCGCGTGACGACGCAGCTCGCCCTCCTGCTCGGCTACTCGGCGCTGATGATCGCGCTGGGGGCGTACATTGGGCGACGCGTGCGCAGCACCGAGGGGTTCTTCGTCGCCGGGCGCTCGTTAGGCCCGGGGCTGCTGTTCGCCACGCTGCTGGCCGCCAACATCGGCGCCGGCTCCACCGTGGGGGCGGCCGGGCTTGGCTATCGCGACGGGCTGGCGGCGTGGTGGTGGGTGGGGGCGGCCGGCATCGGGTCGTTGGTGCAGGCGTTCTGGGTGGGGCCGTGGATGCGGCGCGAGGCGGAGCGGCGCGGGCTCAAGACCGTCGGCGACTATCTCGAGCAGCGCTACTCCACCAGCGTGCGGCTCATCGCCACCGTGCTGCTCTGGTTCGGGACCGTGGCGATACTGGCGGGGCAACTGATCGCGATGTCCACGCTTCTCACCGTTGTGGTGGGGATGCCGAAGTGGGTGGGGTGCGTGCTGGGCGGGGTGGTGGTGACGGCGTACTTCACCGCCGGGGGGCTCTTGTCGAGCGCCTGGGTGAACGTCTTGCAACTGACGGTGAAGATGGTGGGGTTTGCCATTGCCCTTCCCTTGGCGCTGGCGCATGCCGGCGGGTGGAGCGGGGTGGTGGCGGCGGTCGATGCGGGGACGGCGGCCGCCCCCCCGCCCGGCGCCGGCTACTGGTCGCTCTGGCAGAACGGCGGTTCGGGGTGGCAGTACCTGGCGCTGCTGGGCCCCGCCTTCGTCATCTCGCCCGGGCTCCTGCAGAAGATCTTTGGTGCGCGCGACGATCGTGCGGTGCGGCTGGGGACGGGGTTGAATGCTGCGGCGTTGCTCGCCTTTTCGTGCGTCCCCCCGATCATGGGGATCATCGCGCGGGCCACGCACCCCGCGCTCGCCTCCGAACAACTCGCCCTCCCGACCCTCCTGATGTACGATGTTCCTGTGGCGGTGGGGACGCTGGGGCTGGCGGCGCTCTTCTCGGCCGAGGTGAGCACCGCCGACGCCATCCTGTTCATGCTTGCCACGTCGTTGTCGCAGGATCTGTATCGCCGCTTCGTGCGGCCGCAGGCGAGCGATGCGCAGGTGTTGCGCGTGGCGCGCCTGGCGGCGATGGCCGGGGGAGTGCTGGGGATCGCGCTGGCGCTGGTGGCGCAGACCATCATCGGGACGCTGTCGTTCTTCTACAGTGTGCTGGGGGTGTGCCTGTTTGTCCCGGTGCTGGCCGGGTTGTTCGTGCGGCGTTTTGCAGCTGCCGAAGCGGTGGCGGCGACTATTGGCGGGATGCTGGTCATGCTCTCGCTGCAGCTCACGGTAGGGGGGCGGGGTGTTGGCGGCGTCACGCCCGCGCTGGCGGGGGTGGTGACGTCGGTGGTCGTGGCGGCGCTCGCGCACCTGGCGTTGCGCCGTCCGGCGGGCCCACAACAGCAAGGGTGAACGGATGAACGACAGGTTCTCGTTAGGCGAGCGCGGGATCGCCATCGTGGGCGCGGGCTCCGGGATCGGCGAGGCGGTGGCGCGGGCCTGTGCACGACAGGGGGCGCGCGTGGCGTGTCTGGACATCAAGTGCGATGCCGCGGAGCGTGTGGCGGCGTCGCTCCTGGAGCAGCATCGCGAGGCGTACGCCGAGGGGCTCGACATCACCGACCCGGTGGCGACGCACGCGGCGCTCGATGCGGCCAAGGAGAAGCTGGGGCGACTCGATCACGTCGTGTGCACCCCCGCCATCAACGTGCGCAAGCCGATTCTGCAGTACACCGAGGAGGAGTTGGACCGCGTGGTGCGCGTGAACGTGAAGGGGAACTTCAACGTGTTGCAGGCGGCGGGGCGCATCCTCACGGCACAGGGGCACGGGAGCATCGTCCTCTTCTCGTCCATCCGTTCGCAGGTGGTCGAGCCCGGGCAGGCCGTGTATGCGGCGACCAAGGCGGCCATCGTGCAAATGGTGCGCACCGCGGCGGCCGAGTTCGCGCCCCGGGGGGTGCGGGTGAACGCGATTGGTCCCGGCGTGGTGGAGACGCCGCTCACCGCCCCCATCAAGGCGAACGCCGACTGGTATGGCGCGTATGCCGCCAAGAATGCGCTGCAGCGCTGGGCGTCGCCGGAGGAGATGGCGTGGCCGACCGTCTTCCTGCTCTCGGATGCCGCCAGCTACATCACCGGCACCGTCCTGTTTGTCGATGGCGGGTGGCTGGCGGTGGACGGGCGCTTCTCGCCGCCGGGAATGGGGGAATAGCGAACGCGATTCGTGGCGTTGCTTCTGGCGGTGGTCCTGCAGGCGGGGAGACCGCGCATGCTCATGGCACAGGCGGTGACATCGGCGCTCACCGGGATTGCACTCCCCGAGGGGATGAAGCTCGATGATCGAGCGTTTCGAGGGGAGGACCGACACGTATCGCATGCGGTTCGAGGGGGGTGCAGGGGGGCGGCTGCTGCATCTGACGGACAAGACTTCGCCGGGGGTGTACCATCTGGGGGTGAGTCGATGCGTACCGGTGAAGCGCGCGCGTAGGAGGGGTCTCCGCGCGTCGCCAATCGATGCGGGCAGTGCACAGGTGCGCGGCCGCAGACCCGCGACTCGCGCCTGCGACTGCGGGGCCCAGGGCCGCACATGACGGGGCGTCAACTGCCGATGCGAAGGGACACCCGCGGGCGCACGGAGCGCAGCCGCATGCGTGGAAGCGCCAGCCACCGCAATCTCACGCTTGACACGCGCTTCACATCGCTGCGTCTTTGCGTCTGCGCAAGCGCGCACGATCGCCCCGCACTTCCGGACGCACATGACCTCGACTGTCGATCGCTGCCAGTTGGCCCCCGGCCTCACCATCGCCCGCACCATCACCGGGCTCTGGCAGATTGCCGACATGGAGCGCGACGGGCGCACGATCGACCTGACGGCGACGGCGCAGGCCATGGCGCCGTACGTCGATGCCGGCTTCACGACCTTCGACATGGCCGACCACTACGGCTCCGCCGAGTTGGTCTCGGGAATCTATCGCGCGCAGGTGGCGCCCGGCGCCGAGGTGCAGCTCTTCACCAAGTGGGTTCCCAGGCCGGGCCCGGTGACGCGCGCCGACGTGCGCGCGGCCGTGGAGCGCGCGTGCGAGCGGCTGCAAGGGCGAACCATCGACCTGATGCAGTTCCATGCGTGGACCTTCGCCGACCCGCGCTGGCTCGATGCCCTCTTCTTCCTCGACGAGTTGCGATGCGAGGGGCTCATCCGCCACCTCGGCCTCACCAACTTCGACACCGCGCATCTGCGCATCTGCCTGACGAGTGGGATCCCGGTTGTCTCCAACCAGGTCTCGTTCTCCCTCGTCGACCGGCGCGCGGCGGGGAAGATGGCGGCGCTCTGCCAGGCGCACGGGGTGAAGCTCCTCGGCTACGGGACCGTGCAGGGGGGTTTCCTCTCCGAGCGCTGGTTAGGCAAGCCCGAGCCCAACTGGGAACAGCTGGAGACGTGGTCGCAGATGAAGTACGGGCGATTCATCCGCACGGCGGGCGGATGGGCGCCGTTCCAGCGTCTACTGGCGACGTTGGATGGCATCGCACGGCGGCACGGTGTGTCGATCGCCAACGTGGCGTCGCGCTGGGTGCTGGAGCAGCCGGCGGTGGGCGGGGTGATCATTGGCGCGCGGCTGGGCGCCAGCGCGCACGTCGACGACAACCTGCGCCTCTTCTCGTTCTCGCTGAGCGCAGAGGACTTGGCGGAGATCGAGGGCGCGACGCGGGCGATGACCATGATCCCCGGCGACTGCGGCGACGAGTATCGCAGGGCGCCGTATCTCACCGCATCGGGCGACCTCTCGCACCATCTCGAGGAGTTCCCGTCGCCGTACGAGGTAGTGTCCGGCGCCGACGGGCGGCGCTCCTGTGTGAGCGGGACGACGTGGGAGACGAGGTTCGGCTACTCGCGCGCCGTGCGACGTGGCGACCGTATCGTGGTGTCGGGGACCACCGCATCTCACGGCGACCGCCTCATTGGCGGGATCGACGCCGCGGCGCAGGCGCACTTCGTGATCGACAAGGTCGAGGGGGCGCTGCGTTCGCTTGGCGCGCGGCTCGACGATGTTGTGCGCACGCGCGTGTTTGTCTCGCGCATGGAGCACTGGGAGGCGGTGGCGGCCGCGCATGGGGAGCGATTCGCGGCGATACGGCCGGCGAACACGCTGGTGCGCGCGGAGCTGGTGGGGGAGGAGTTCCTGGTGGAGATGGAAGCGGACGCGATTGTGGGGGAGGGGTGAATCGGGTGTGCGGGGTGCTGCGTGTGGCGACGTTCGTTGTCGCCTGGCTCGCGTCGGTGCCGCCCGGTCGCGTGCAGGCGCAGGCGCAGGTGCCGGCGCGGGCGCAAGCGCCGGCGCAATCACACGCGCTACCGAAGCCGCCAGCCGCAACGACGCCGGACTCGGCGCGACGCGCGCGCATCGTCCGCGTGGCGCGCGACATCATCCGCACGGCGCGGTTTGCCGCGCTCATCACGCAGAGCGGCACCGCCACCGCTTCGTCGGCGCGCACCATCGACCCCGCCCCTCCCGACTCGGCGATGATGATCCGGTTCGTGACCAACCCCAAGTCGCGCAAGGTTCGCGAGATCGCGCGCGATGCGCGCGTGACGCTGTACTACTTCGATGCCAGGGGGATGCGTTACGCGACGCTTCATGGCGTTGCGCGCGAGGTGCGCGACCCGGCGCGGAAGGCCGCACTGTGGTACGCCGAGTGGACGCCGTTCTACCCGCTGCGGGAGCGCGGGGCGGCGTTGTACGAGATGGTGCCGCGCCGGCTGGAGGTGGTGAGCGAGGCGGACAGCGTGGTGGGGGATCCGGTGACGTGGGGGGTGCCGGGGGTGGGGTTTCGGGCGGCGAAGTACTGATCCTCAGCTACGCGTCAGCGCGAGCGAGCCGAGCTGGCGTAGGACGAAACGAGTTTCGACTGATCAATCGCGATGAACGTGAACGGGGATATCGCGCTCGATGGCTTGTGGACTGCACGCCCTACGCACACTGCGCAGGGATCACATGGAATCCCGTCGGCGCTTTGGCCAAGGTGACACGAGGACGGCCGGAATGTGCGAATGGACGTGGTCGGCGCATCGCTTGTAGGAATGGTCGAGTTCGTCGGCCGCACGGAGATTCGGTGGCGCATGTGCTACTGCACTTTCCCGTTTCCGGGCACCGTTTCGCGCCACTTGCGGCGCGGGCGGCCGAGTGCGCAGGTGAGCACCAGAGGTTTAGTGAGTTCATCGAACGCGTGTTCGAGAAGCAAGATTCTCTGGGCCTGAAACCGTGGAGCGAGTTCGCGTCGGAGAGCGGAATACGAGATACAGCGGTATTCGCTCAATGCATGCGCAGCAAGGATCCTCTTCCCGCTCTCGATCGAGGCGCTCGAATCGGCCGCGCGCTAGGTGTACAAGGCACGCCAACAGTGATCATCAACGGATGGCAGTTCCGAGGAGTGCCACCCGACACGCTCTTCGAAAGGATCGTGCGAGACCTCTTGGCAGGCAGGGCTCCATTCTGAGCGCGCATTTGAGGACGTGTGCGAATACCTAATCTCTCTGCGGCGAAGCGCTGGGCGTGCGTTGCCTCCGCTGTCGTGCTTTCGACATCAGTAGCTACTCCTGTTCGCGCCCAGCCGCCCGAGCTGCGCTTGGGGCGACCATCCGCGGAGTCGATCGAAGGGTTCTCGAAGCTCGGTTCAATCCGTGAGCTTCCCGATGGTAGGGTGGTCGCTCTCGACCTCGCCGAGTGGCGGCTCGTCGTTGTCGACCTCGAGGCGCGACGTATCACCGCCATCTCGCGACGGGGTGAAGGGCCGGGTGAGTACAAGGAGGTCTCCGGCCTGTTCGCAATTGGCGTCGATACAACGATTGTCGAGGATCGACAGTCGGCTCGCTGGCTGGTCATGCGCGGCGGCGAGCTGAGAGGAATGGTTCGTGTGCCTGGGCGCGGTCAAAGAGGTCCGACCATCGTGGGTCTTGCGCGTGATCGCGTTGTCGAAACGGTGACGCATACCGCCGGTCGAGAGACCGGGATTCCCGTTATGCCGATGCGCGAGAACGCGGAGTCGATCGCCGTCGTGCTGTACCCTCGATTCACGTTAGGTCGTGAGGTCGGGCTCGTCGGAGCGGATACGCTTCGAACGCTCCGCGGGCGGTTCGGAGGGCAGCGCAGAATACAGCGTGGAGAGGTGAATGGCGGACCACACTACTACCTGCTCGACAGCCCACTAGGAGTGGAAGAACAAGCGGTAGTCTTCCCCGATGGATGGATCGCCTATGTGCTGGCATCGCCGTATCGTGTGGAATGGCGGACGGCAAAAGGGGCGTCGGTCGTAGGCGCGCCCCTCCCCTTCGTGCCTCGCCCCGTCACGGAGGAGATGAAGCGAGCCGCAATTCGGCGACTTTGGCCCAAGCGGAGCCTCGATGTCATCCGCCCGAGCGAGTACCCGGGTTGGCCAGCAACATTGCCGCCATTTCCGAACGAAGCCGCGTTGGCTGCGCCTGACGGTCAGGTCATCATCGAGCGTTTTTCGCTCCCTGGGGATCGCGTCCGACGTTACGACATAGTTGACCGAAGCGGCGCGCTGACGGCGAGGCTAGTACTTGACGAGCGCCAGCGGTTGCTCGGGTTCGGCAAGCGTACCGCCTACGTGGCCTACAAGGATGATGACGACCTCGAGTGGTTGCAGCGGTTCGACTGGCCTTGAAGGGGCGCACGCCAACAGTGGTATTCGTGGTCAGGAAATCGGAGGAAATCGGGGTCAGAGTCACCGAGAAACTACTTGAAGGGGGTCAGAGTCATCGAACCAAATTCTCGCTGACTCTGACCCCAGTTCAGAGTCCGCGAAGCAAATTCTCGCTGACTCTGACCCCAATTCGGCCCCCCAACTCGCCCCCCCCACCCCGCACGCCCCCCCCGTGACCACCCTGAACAGGGCCTGCCTGCCCCCCGCTCAAAGACTCGCATCGAAGTCCAGCACTTGAATGGGGTCAGAGTCACCGAACCAAATTCTCGGTGACTCTGACCCCGATTTGGCCGCTGACCCCGGTTTGGCCGCCGATTTGGCCGATTCCCCCCCACCCCCCCCCACCCCCGCCACCCATGACCACCCTCGACTGGGCCTACCTGCGCCCCGGCTGAAACACCTGCATCGAAACCCAGGAGTTCCTGGGACGGAAGAAGGTGGCGCTCGGCCCGACCGAAGACGCCAAGAAGAAGCGGTATGACGCCGTGGCGGTGAAGGAGGTGCTGAAGGGGATCGAGGTGATCGTCTCGATGAAGGGGAAGCGCTTCGTGAAGCTCGACCTCAAGCGGGGAAAGGTCTCCGACGCCGACATCCATGCGGCAATCCTGGGGCCGTTCGGGACGCTGCGCGCGCCCACGCTGCGCAAGGGAAAGACGCTCATCGTCGGCTTCAACGAAGACGAGTACCGGAAGCTGTTCAAGTAGACGAATCGCGCACGAGCGTCCATCATAGGGCGCTCGTCGTGCGTTGGTCGCAACTGCCAGCTCCGTATTTCCCTCACCCCCATCCACCCACCCCCCATGTCACCGCGCGGCGCCTCGCCCTGGTCGATCGTCGCTGCCGTGCTGGCGGCATCGGCCCTCTCCCTCGCGACGCTGCAGGCGCCGCGCTTCACCCCCGTGCAACCCACGCTCTTTGCGGCTGGCGGGACCTTCACGAACGCCTGGGCGGACTACGACGGCGACGGTGACGTGGACTTGTTTGTGGGGTTCAATGGCGCGCCCAACCGCCTGTATCGCAACGACGCCGGCACCTTCAGCGACGTCGCCGCGCAAGCCGGCGTGGCCGACGCGCGAGCGACGCGCGCGGCGGCGTGGGGCGATGTCGATGCGGACGGCGATCCGGACCTCATGGTCGGCTTCACCGCGGGAGCCGGCGGCGTGCTGCGTCTCTATCGCAACGATGGCGGTCGCTTTGCCGACATCACCCGCGACGCGGGCATCGCGATCGACTCGGGGGCGGTGCGCCAGCCGGCCTTCGTCGACTATGACGGCGACGGCGACCTCGATCTCTACGTGGCCTTCCGCGACAAGCCCAACGTCCTCTTCCGCAACGACGGCGCGCGTTTCACCGACATCGCTCCCTCGTTAGGCCTGGCCGACGCGCGCAAGAGCGTGGGCGCCACCTGGTTCGACATGGACGGCGATGGCGACCTGGATCTCTACCAGGGGAACATGGACGGCGACGCGAACGCGCTCTGGCGCAACGACGGCGCGCGCTTCACCGACATCGCCGAGCAGGCCGGCGTGCAATGGGGCGCTCGAGCGCCGAACGACAAGTCGAAGGGGACGGTGCGCACCTGCGTGGCCGACATCGACGGCGACGGACGCCTCGACCTCATCGCCGCCAACTACGGGACCAACGGTCTCTTCCTCAATCGCGGCAACGGTCGCTTCGAGGACGTGAGCGCGGCGTGGGGCGTCAACATCGACTCGCACTTCGACAGCTGCGCCCCGGCGGACGTCGACAACGACGGGCGCATCGACCTGTACATCAACGGCACCGTGACGGGGGGCAAGAGCTACCGCGACTACCTGCTGCGCAACACCGGGGCGCGCTTCGAGGACGTCACGCCCGACACGCTCGAGGCGCTGGAGTCGGATCACGGCGCGCAGTGGGCAGACTACGATGGCGACGGCGACGCGGACCTTGCGCTCACCGGCGTGCAGCCGACGGGGATGCACTACCTGCTACGCAACGACCTCGACCCCGCGTTGCACGCGCGTGCGCTGCGCGTGCGCGTGCTCGACGCCAAGGGGCACGCGACGCGCGCCGGCGCCACGGTGCGCGTGAGCCGCAACGGTATACCACAAGGCGCCTGGTTGGTCGATGGCGGCTCGGGATACGACTCGCAGAACGACATTCCGCTCCTCATCACCCTGCCCAGCGCGGCGCCGGTCGACCTCGAAGTCACCGCGCCATCGGCGACGGGCCGCTCCCGCACACGACTCCAGCGCATCGACCCCGCGAAGTACGCCGGCCGCACGCTCGAGATCCGTCTCCCCTGACACGATTCCATGAAGCCCGTCGCCATCACCATCGGATCGCTGCGCTTCACCGCACGCTTCGAGCACGAGAAGGCCCCCGTCACCTGCGCGGCATTCGCCGCCATCCTCCCCTTCGAGACACAACTGGTGCAGGCGCGCTGGAGCGGTGAGGCGGCGTGGGCGCCGTTAGGCGACTACCAGCTCGGCGTCCCGCCGGAGAACGCCACCTCGCACCCGTCGCGCGGCGACATTCTCTTCTACCAGGCGGCGGCCTCCGAGACGGAGATCCTCTTTCCGTACGGCAGTTGTTGCTTCGCCTCCAAGGTGGGGCAGCTGGCCGGCAACCACATGCTCACGCTGACGAGCGGGCAGGAGCTGCTCCCCGAACTCGGCCGACGCGTGTTGTGGGAGGGCGCCCAGCCCATTCGCTTCGACTTCGCGGACGAGTAGAACGCGCGATCGCCGCCGCTGGAACTCCCGCGACGACGCTCGTCGAACGGTCGAGGTCGCACGGCGCGGCTCGCTCGGCAACCGGCGAGCTTCGTGAGCCAACCTTTCGGTCCCGACGGGCTGTCCAACCGTCGGTGTCGTTCGCGGCCCAGCGTCTCCCCCGCGTTGCCTCCGTCGGGCGCGGACGTCGCACATCCTAATGCAGATGTAATCCGCGCGCTCTGGTCAGGGGTGCGCGAGCAATCGCATTGTGACGCATCTCCCCAACCGACCGAGTGCCGGGCCATGTCGCGTCTCCGCAATCGCTGGTTCATCCTTGCCGCCGTGGTGGTCGCGCTCGGGATCCCGGGCGCCTGGCTCCTGGCGCGTGACGCTGGCGGCGACGATCCCGCCGTGGTGGCCACCGTGAAGCGCGGCGCCTTTCACGTGATGGTGACGACCTCCGGCGAGCTGCGGGCGCGCAAGTTCGTGCAGATCCAGGGGCCGCCCAACATGCAGCAGGCGGAGACGTACCAGACGAAGATCTCCTCGATCGTTCCGGAAGGGACGGTGGTGAAGGAGGGTGACGTGGTGGCCGAGCTGGATCGCTCGGGCATCGCCGCCAAGATGGCCGAGGTGAACCTCGCACTGCAGAAGGCGCAGGCGCAGTACGAGCAGGCCATGCTCGACTCGACGCTCAACCTCTCCAAGGCGCGCGAGGAGATGCGCACGATGGAGCTGTCGCTCGAGGAGAAGCGACTGGCCAAGGAGCAGGCGGTGTACGAGGCGCCCACGGTCAAGCGCCAGGCGGAGATCGACCACGAGAAAGCCACGCGCGCCCTCGCCCAGGCCAAGGTCGACTACAAGACAAAAACAGAACAGGCGCAAGCCAAGATGCGCGAGGTGGGGGCCGACCTCGAGCGGCAGCGCAATCGCCTCAACCTCATGCAGACGGTAATGGGCGGCTTCTCCATCCGCGCGCCGGCGCAGGGGATGGTCATCTACGTGAAGGAATGGAACGGGAAGAAGAAGGTCGCGGGGTCGCAGGTGGGGGCCTGGGACCCGACGGTGGCCACGCTCCCCGACCTCTCGCAGATGGAGTCGATCACCTACGTCAACGAGATCGACGTGCGGAAGATCGCCGTGGGCCAGCCGGTCCTGCTCTCCCTCGACTCCGATCCCAGCAAGAAACTCCCCGGCAAGGTGGTCGAGGTGGCCAACGTGGGTGAGCAGCGCCCCAACGCCGACGCGAAAGTCTTCGAGGTGAAGGTGCTGTTGCAGCAGGCGGACACCACGCTGCGCCCCGGAATGACGACCTCCAACGCGATCGAGACAATGGCGATCAAGGACGCGCTGTTCGTCCCGCTGGAGGCGGTGGTGAACGAGGGCGGGACGGCGTACGTGTACAAGCGCGACGGGTCGTCGGTGGTGCGCCAGCAGGTCGAGACGGGGGCGATGAGCGACGACGAGGTGGTCGTTTCGCGCGGGCTCGCCGAGGGCGATCGCGTCCTGCTCTCGCCGCCGGCCAACGCCTCGGAGCTCTCCACGTCCAGGCTCCCCGGCAGCAGCAACACGCCGCCGGCGCGCACCGGCGACAGCGCCGAGCGCGCGCGCCCTGTGCCCGTCAAGCCCGACACCTCGCCGAGCGCGTCACCGGCCGGCGCGGGCGCCGCGGCAGGCGCCGCGACGGGCACTGGCAACGCCGCGTCAGCCCCGAAGCGGAAAGGCTGAGTCGATGCCCTTTGGCTATCCCACCTGGCGCGATGCGCGCCAGCAGCTTGTTGCGCACGCGGCCTTCAGCATGCGCACCGCTCTCGAGGCGGTGGGACACAACAAGCTGCGTGCAGGGCTCACCTCGCTCGGCATCCTCTTCGGCGTGGCGTCGGTGATTGCCATGCTGGCCATCGGGAAGGGGGCGGAGCAGGAGATCCTCGAGCAGATGCGCCTCCTCGGCTCCAACAACATCGTGATCACCCCGATCGTGAAGCAGAAGGAGGAGGAGGCGAAGGACCAGGGGACCAAGGAGCCGAAGAAGTACACGCCGGGACTCACGGTACACGACGCCGAGTCGATTGCGCGCGTGGTGCCGGGCGTGGAGACGACGAGCGCCGAGATCGTGCTCAACACCCTCATCACGCGCGAAGGGCGGCGTCGCTCGGGAAAGGTGGTCGGGGTCGACACGAACTACTTCCGGCTGACGAACATCACGCTGGCCACCGGCGGGTGGTTCACGCCGCTGCAGGTGCAACGCGGGCGCCCGGTGGCGATCATCGGCCACGGCGTCCGCACCCGCTTCTTCACGACCGAGGATCCGATCGGCAAGCCGATCAAGGTGGGCGACAACTGGCTGACCGTGGTGGGCGTGCTCGCCGACCGCAAGGTGAGCGCCGAGACGTCGCAGCGGCTGGGGATTCGCGACGCCGGCATGGACGTGTATGTCCCGCTGCACACCATGCTGCTTCGCTATCGCGACCGGGCACAGCTCACGCAGGCGGAGATGGAGCTGGCCTCGCGCGAGTTTGACGAGACGCCTCCCGACCAGCGCACCGAGGAAGACCCGGAGCGCCGCGCCGAGCGGACTAACTATCACCAGCTAGACAAGATCGTGGTGCGGGTGCGCGAGGCGTCGCTCGTCACGCCGGTGGCCGACGTCATCCGCCGCATGCTCACGCGGCGCCACAACAGCGTCGTCGACTTCGAGATCGTCGTCCCCGAACTCCTCCTCAAGCAGGAGCAGCGGACCAAGACGATCTTCAACATCGTGCTGGGCGCCATTGCCTCGATCTCGCTCATCGTCGGTGGGATCGGGATCATGAACATCATGCTCGCCTCGGTGCTGGAGCGCATTCGCGAGATCGGCGTGCGGCGCGCCATGGGGGCGACGCAGAAGGACATCCTTGCACAATTCCTCAGCGAGGCCGTGCTCATCTCCGTGGCTGGCGGGCTGGCGGGGATCCTGGTGGGGGGCGGGATCTCGATCGGGATCGAGCAGCTGGCGGGGATCCGCACGATCGTCTCGACCCTCTCGGTGCTCGTGGCCTTCGGCGTGTCGTTTTCCGTGGGGATCATCTTCGGGATCGTGCCGGCGCACCGCGCCGCGCAGCAGGATCCCGTCGTCTGCCTGAGGTACGAATGACGGATTCCAGTGGGGCGCTCGTCAGGTGCACGTATCGGCGGCACGTCGTGGGCGCCGTCCGTGGCGCCGTTCATTGCGCCGTTCTCGGCGCCCTCGCATTGGCTGTCATGGGGGCGTGCGAGGTGCGGGCGCAGGAGGGGTCGCGCACGCTGTCGCTGGCGCAGTCGATCGAGCTCGCGCAGCGCCAATCGCTGCAGGCGAGGGCAGCGGAGAGTACGCGCGATGCCGCGCGGCGGCGAGACCGCGCCTTCACGGCGCGACGGCTGCCGCAGCTTTCGCTCACCGGCGACATCCCCGCCTATAACCGGGCAATCATCCCCGTCCTGCAGCCCGACGGGTCGACGGAGTTCAAGTCGCAGCAGCAGACCGATGCGTCGCTCAACCTGCAGATGACGCAGCGCCTTCCGTTCACCGGCGGGTCGTTCTTCGTGTCGTCGGCGCTGTCGCGGCTGGAGGTGAACGGAACGCGCGAGCTGCGCAACTGGTCGTCGACGCCGCTCTCGCTGGGGCTGCGGCAGGACATCCTGCGTCCCAACTCGTTCAAGTGGGATGGGCGCGAGCAGGACCTGCGCGGCGAGGCGGCTGAGCGCCAGTATCTCGAGGCGCGGGAAGACGTGGCGATTGGCGTGACGCAGGCGTTCTTCGATCTCTACACGGCGCGCCTGGACCTGGAGAACGCGACGCGGAACGCGGCGGTGAACGACACGCTGTACACGCTCAACAAGGGGCGCTTCGAGGTCGGGAAGATTGGCGAGAACGACCTGCTCCAGAGCGAGCTGGCGCTGCTGCGCGCACGCAACTCGGTGGATGGTGCACGCCTCACGCACGACCGCGCGATGGCCGCCTTTCGCCTCGCGCTCAACCTTCCCCCCGACGCGCCGGTCAACATCGCGGTGACCGACGTGGTACCCGACCTGGAGGCCGACACGCTGGTGGCGGTGCAGCAGGCGCTGCGCAACCGCGCCCTGACGATGGAGCTGGAGTTGCAGGATGTGCAGGCACGCCGGCGCATCAACGAGGCGCGGCTCAACAACGGGATCGGGGCGACGTTGCTGGCGTCGGTGGGGCTCAACCAGACGGCGAGCGACGTCAATGCCGCCTATCGCGACCTGCTCAACCAGCAGCGATTCTCGCTCGCGCTGCAGATGCCGATCGTGCAGTGGGGGGCGCGCAGCAACGACATCCAGGCGGCGCGCGCCGACCAGGACCGGGTGGCGGCCACGTCGCGCGTGGCGCGCGAACAGCTGGTGCAGGACGCGCACTTCGCCGCGTTGCAGCTGTCGCAGTCGCGGCGCCAGCTGGCCCTCTCGGCCAAGTCCGACACCGTGGCCGCCAAGCGCTTCGAGGTTGCGTACAACCGCTACGTGATCGGGCGCATCGACATGGACAACCTGTACCTGGCCCAGAACGAGAAGAACCAGGCGCTGACGCAGTACCTGCAGTCGCTGCGCGGCTTCTGGCTCTCGTACTACCGGCTGCGGCGGGTGACGCTGTACGACTTCACCACGGGAACGGTCATTCGTTAGGCCGCGCCAGCCGCACCTCGAGCCGGCGCAGCTCGCGGCCGGCGATGGTGAGGTGCAGTGGGGCAACCGGCGCATGCGCCGGTGATGCGAGCTGGATGGTGATGGGGCGATCGGCCGGCAGCTCACAGAGGGTAAGCATGCCCCCCGCGTCGCTCCGCCGCTCGACAATAGCGGGGGTCGAGTCGCCCGCGGCGCGCGCGAGGGTGCTCATCCACCGGGCCGTGGCGGCCACGCCCGCCAGCGGCGCGCCGCTCGCCGAGTCGCGCACCGTCAGGTGCACCGTTCCGCGCCCAAAGGGCACCTCGCGTCCGCCGCACAACCGCGAGGCGATCCCGCGGGCGCTGGGGGCGGTGAAGGTGATTCGCCGCACCTCGCCCTCGCCGACGGCCACCGTTTGCTCGATCGCGGCGATGCCGAGCGCGTCGTAGCCCGGGGCGCGCACCGTGACGGTGAACTGCGACGGTGGGAGCGCGTCGAGGACGAACCGGCCGTCGGCATCGGGGGTCACCTCGCGCGCGGAGCCGGCCACGCGCACGATGGCTCCGGGGAGCGGGCGCTGGCCGCCGCTGTCGCGCACCGTGCCGGCCAGCGTCGCCAGCCGCAACGCGGGGCGCTGTTCGTCGGTTGTCACCACGCCCCCCTCCTCGCTCAGTGCCAGCGACGACGGGCGCACCAGGACCCAGGGGGAACTCCCCTCGGTGGCAACCGCGTCCTGCGAGCGACCGTTCATCGGGACACGGATGAACCAGCGCCGCACGAGCCAGGCGCCGTTGGCAAGGCGGGCGAACTGCAGCTCGCCGCCGATGCGGGCGCTGTCCACCCCTGCGCGCACGCGGTCGTACGCAAACTCGACCGCGCGCAACTCGAACGAGCGTGCATCGAGCCAGAGCGTTCCCACGACGTCGGGCACCGCGCTGCGCCTCGTTGGGGCAAAGGCGAGTCCCACCTGGTCGCGGCGGCCGTTGTGTCCGCGCACCTGGCGAAAGCAGTGCGTGTCGAGGAAGGCATCGCTGAGGAGGATGCGCGCGTCGGGACCGTAGTAGCGCGTGCGCGTGCTGTCCACGTCGCGCCAGTAGCCGGTGACGGCGAGCGATTCCGCGGGGAGCGACGAGAAGGGGAGGGCGACGACGCCACGCACCTCGCTCCGTGTTTCGCGCAGCACCTTGAGCGTCCCCGGTTCCAGCTCGCGCACATAACGCGTGACCTGCGCGGTGAACAACCTGTCGCGTTGCGAGATCTCGGCGGCGTCGAGCGCGGTGCGCGCCTCGTCCCAGAGCGCGGCCACGCGATCGCGCTCCCCCGGATTCACCGAGCAGACCGAGTTCGCCGTGACCACCACCGTGGGAAGCCGGTACTCCAGCGGCTCCAGCGAGACGTCGAGCGTGCGCGTTTCGCCCGTGGCCAGCTCGAACGGAGGCGAGGCAAAGCGGTGGACGCCGATGCGCTTGGCGACCAGTTGGTAGCGCCCCGCGCCCGGCGCGCGCAACGCGTAGCTCCCGCTGGCATCGCTGAGGGCAGAGGCGACGCGCGTGACCGCCGTGTCGGCGCGAACGAGTTCAACCAGTGCGCCCACGACGGGGGCGCGCGAGGTGGACTGCGTCACGGTGCCACGCACCACCTGCGCCAAAAGCGGCGGCGCCCAGGGGACGGCGGGTGCGGCGAGTGCGGCGATGGCCGTCAGCCACAACGCGAATGGCAGGTGCCGCGCGCGCGGCGAGCGTGTCCTCACTCGCGCAACTCCACGACAGAGACCCCTCGCTCGGGGGTGCGAAGCTCCCACCGCCTGACGAGTGCGCCGTCGGGGGCGCGCTCCTCCACGACGACGCGCTCGAGCGCGGGGAGGCCACAGGCGTTCACCGCGCCCAACGCGTCGACCGGAAGCTCGACCGACTCCGTCTCGGTGCGAAAGGTGTTGCCGGCGATGAGGCGTCGCACCGGTCGCGTGACGCGCAGCACGCGCGGGTGCGCGCTGTCGACGGGGGCAGCAGGGGGAATCAGTCGCATGGAGATGTGCTGCTCATCGTCCTCGTCGTACCCGCACAGCTGGCGAAGGATCTGCGCCGTGCGCAGCGCCATGACAATGGTGCTCGAGTTCTTCCCCTCCTCGATGGTGAGCACCTGCTCTCCGGCCACGAGGCCGAGTCGTGCGTAGTCGGGGTGCTCGACGACCAGCGTGTAGTTCCCGGCCAGCACCTCCGCGAGGCGGAACGAACCGTCGGCCGCGACCATGACCGACTTGTCGAGCCCCGCCAACGAGACGCGCGCGCCAACCAGCGGTCGGCGCGCACTGTCGACCGCTTGCCCCGTGAGGATCGCCGTGCGAGCTCCGCCTCCCTCGTCGGCGGAGGTGAGCCCGCCATCCTCGATGAAGGCGACGATCCGGGCGCGGTCATCGGCGACGCGTCCGGCGCGCAACGTCGTCACGGAGCTGCGCGGGAGCTCGATGCGGGGGACGCGCATGAACCAGCGCGAGACGTACCAGGCCCCGCGCGCCAGCCGCTCGAAGTGCACCTCGCCACCGACGCGCGCATCGGTAACTGGCAGCGGGAAGTTTGTGTAGCGGAAGGTCACGCGCCGCAGTTCATACGAGCGGGCATCGAGCCAGATCACCCCGGCGATGTCGGCTGTCTTGCGCGCCTTGGTGGGCGTGAAGGCGATCCCCACCTCCCCGTCCTGCCTGGTGCGTTCGAGGGAGAAGCAGTGGTCACGCACGAAGCCGTCCGAGAGGAGGACGCGATCGTCGGGGGCGTAGAAGTCGAGGACGCCGTCGGGGAGGAGCCGCGCGTAGCCGTTGGCGGCCAGCGATTCGGGGGCAATCGAGCTGAAGGCGCGCTCGGTGACGCCCTGCCGCACGCTGTTTGTCTCGTGGCGAATCCGGAGCGACCGGGGCTCGAGCGTGCGATGGTAGCGCGTGATGGTGGCGCGAAAGCGGCGCTCCCTCAGCGAGAGGTCGCTGGCGGTGAGGGCGGTGCGCGCCTCTTCCCAGAGCGCGGCAATGCGCGCGCGGTCGCCGGAGCGGACGTCGCACAGCGTCGCCCCCGTCACCGTCACCACGGGGAGGTCGAAGCGCACCGCCTCCAGCGCGATGTCGAGCTGGCGCGCCTCACCCGCGCGCAGGGTGAGCGCCTCCGACTGGAACTGCCGCACGCCGATGCGCTTGGCCGTGACGACGAAGGTGCCGGTGTCGCTGGCGGTGAGTGCGTAGGCGCCGCTGGCGTTGGTGAGCGTGGCGGCGACGCGCGAAACGTCGTTGGCCACCGCCCCGGCGCGGTGCAGGGTGACGACCACCCCCGCGATGGGTGCGCCGCTGGCGAGGTCGCGCACGGTGCCGCGCACCACCTGCGCCCGGAGCGGGGCGGGGAACAGCGCGCACGCCACCGCGCCGGCGGCCGCAAGGCACACCGCCACCCCGCGCCACGCCGCCAGCCACAACGCCTCTCGCGCTAACCAACGCCTCATCGGTCGTTCATCGAACCGTAATCCAGCGCTCACCGGGGGCTCATCCAGCACGCCGACGTTAGGGGTAGGACCTCGTGGGCCGCACCCTGAACACGACGCGGCCCCACTCACCAGGGGAGGACCCCATGCGCATCACCCTACCCGAATCGTCACAGCGCCGCCAGCGTTCCGTCGGCGGCACCATTGCCAGTGCCATCATCCACGCCACCGTCATCGGCGGGACGCTGGTGGCGACGGGGATGTCGGCCGAGCGACCGCGGTATCCCAAGGTACAGCCGGAGCAACTCGTCTACGTGAGGCCGCACGCGGTGGACCGTCCCCCCGCGCCGCGCCCAAGCGCTCGGCCGCCCGAACAGGTGGTCGTCCCTACACGAGAGCTCGTCGTGCCTCCCACGACCGTTTCCGTCATCGTCGATCCAACCATCGTCCCCACCGGGATTCCCCCGGTCGACGCGACGCTGGGCGTTCCCTTCGACTCCACGGCGCGCGCGAGTGAAGGCAGCGGGAGCGAGACTGCATCCTCGTCAGGCACAGGCGACAGCGGAACTCCCATGACCGCCTTCACCGTCGATCGCGAGGTTGTCCCGTTGCGTGGCGTCGCGCCGCGTTATCCGAGCATGCTCGCCAGCGCCAGCGTGGAGGGGACGGTCGTGATGCAGTTCGTCGTCGACACGCTGGGGCGCGTGGAGTCGGGGAGCCTCGATGTTCTCCGCGCCGATCATCCGCTCTTCGAGCAGAGCGTGCGCGAGGCATTGGGACGGATGCGCTTCGTCCCCGCGGAGGCCGGCGGGCGGAAGGTGCGCCAGTTGGTGGAGCAGCCGTTCACCTTCGCGCTGGCTCGGCGCGACTGATCTGCTGATCCGCAGTGCGCGACAGCCGCATCACCACCCGTCCATGGCATGATGCGGCTGAGGCGCGAGCGCCAACTCACATCTGCCGTAACGTCCCCTTGCCGAGATTCGCCGCCAGACTCTGCGCAATTTCGCGCACCACTCCCTCGCGGTTGCCATATCGGCCGACGCTGGCCGTCCACCACGCTTCGCTCTCGCGCGCCGCGATCAGCACCAATCGCACGCTTGCCACATCCACCTCACGCGTCACGGCAACAAGGCTCCCCACCGAACGCGGTTCACGCGTGAGCCCGTAGGTCCCGATCAGGAAGGCGTCGACTCCGGCCGCCTTCTGGATGTCCGACATGAACCGCTTGGTTGCGGGGGAGAGCACCAAGCCACCCTGCATCATGGCATACGATGTGTTCATGTCAGCCTGCAAGTTCTTGTAACCGGTGCCAAGGTTGGCGCGGCTCACGATGTTCAGCAACGACTTGTAGTCGACAATTCCCCACTGCGCCTGTCTCGTCTGCAGTTCGGAGGAGAGGGCACTGGCCAGTGCCTCGCTGAAGTCCTCATCGCTGATGGACGCGTATGGTGAGGCGGGATTCGAGGCGGGGAAGATCGGGAAGACACCAACCTTCGTGATCTTCGTGAAGTCCATGTTGGGCGACACGAATGCCTGAGGGGCGCGAATCTGCTGGTTGGCCCCTCCAAGCTGCCCAACGGCGCAGGAAGTACTCACGGCCAGAAGAAGAATCGATGCCAGCCAGGCAGCGAGACGGCGCGACGCAAGACGAACCTTCATGACAGCGCTCCTTGAGATGTTGTCGTGGGAATCGGGCCAGGGCAGTGAACGGCGCGCGGCGGCTATGCTGCTCGCACCACGACCGTTCGCGCGATCTTGTCGTGCCACGCTTGCCCGTTTCGATCGATGATCGCCCAGAGGTATCCGAGGCCGAGGAACAGGCCGCTCACGAATCGCCCCACGAACTCGCGAACGAACATCGTCCCGAACCCCGGTATCTCCCCGCTGTCGGGTCGCACGACTCGCAGTCCCAGGATGCGCTTCCCGGGTGTGAGTCCCTCGCGCAGGAGCAGGAGGAACCAGATCAGATAGGCGAGCGGGAAGCCGAAGGCGACGATCGTGCCGAATGTCTCCGAGATCGCCAGCGCCCCGCCGCCGATCACTACATACAGAATGATCCCGATGAGTGGATCGATCATCAGCGCCATCCATCGGGCGAAGAGACCGGCCCGCGTTCCCCTCGATGGTGACGCCAGGAGGACGTTGCACCAGGAGCAGAAGAACGATTCCGGATTGACCGCACGCGCACAGTTGGGACATGTCATGGTCGAACCCTCGCTTGAGCCGTCGAATGGTCGGCGACATCTTCGATGGACTGCGTCTCGTCCACGACTCCTGTCAGGCTCGCACGGTGGGTCGCGCTCGCGGTGACGAGCAGGAGACGCTGAGGAGACGTTCGCAGCAGACTTTCGCGAGATGTGGAGTCGGGCGGTGGGATACCGGATGCACGCGACCTTATGACGGGCGCGAACGCCGACGGCGTTCGACTGCGCCTCAGGGCCCTGGGTGAGTCGATCCTGGTGTCGGAGGGGGGCCGCGATAGCCCGCCTCGGGCGCTCGAGCTGTCGAAGGGACTGGCGTTGGTGACGTACCTCGCCTCGCTCCCGGGGCGAAGCGCGTCGCGTGACCATCTGGTCGACATGTTCTGGTCGGACCTAGAGATCGAGGCCGGACGCCACGCGCTGCGTCAACACTTGTGGCAGCTGCGGCGTCGTTTCGACGACCGCCTACAGATCGAAGGGCGCGAGGTTCTGGCGCTAACCGCGCCGCTCGCCTTCGACCGTGACGAACTGCTCGCAGCCGCAGAGGCCGGCGATCATCAGGGCGTGACGGAGCGATACACGGGCGACCTCCTGGCAGGCTTCGCCTCGCCGGGTGCCGTGGAGTTCGAGCGGTGGCTCGACCTCGAACGCGCCCGCCTTCGCTCGACGTTCGTCCGCTGCGGGCATGCGCGCGTCCACCAACTCATGGCGGAGGGCCGTTCGCGCGAGGCGAGCCAGCTCGCTCGGCGCGTGCGCGACGTCGCGCCCGAAAGCCAGCAGGCCTGGCGCGTGCTTCTCGACGTGCTCCTCTCCTCAGGCGATGCCCTCGGCGCGGCGATCGAGGCGGAGTCGCTCGAGCGCCGGCTGCGATCCGAGGATCTGGAGCCCGAACCGGCGACTAACTCCGTGCTGGCGCTGGTTCGCAAGGGCGCCCTCCCGGATTCGCGAGGTGCGGATGCGGCGCGCGGGCTCAGCGCGGCGCTGGTGGGTCGTGAACGAGAATTCGCGGGGCTTCTGGCCGCGTGGGGCGAGGCGATCTCGGGTCGCACCTCGTGCGCACACATCACCGCGCCCGCCGGCAACGGAAAGTCCCGGCTCCTGCACGACCTCGGCGTGCGACTCTCCGCGTCCCGCGCGCGCGTCGTGCGCGTACGCGCCAATGCGGGTGCCGCGCAGATTCCCGGCGCCCTGGCCAGCGACCTGGTTGCGGCGCTCGCGCACTTGCCGGGAGCGAGCGGCGTGAGCGTCGAGGTGGCGCGCACGCTCGTGAGGCTCAATCCCTCGCTCTCGAGCGTGTACCGCGCGGCGCCGGAGTCCAACGCGCCGGATGAGTTGCGCCAGCGCATGATTGCATTGCGCGACCTCGTTCAAGCGGTCGTCGAGGATCGACCGCTCGCGCTGCTCGTGGACGACATGCACTGGTGTGATGCGGACTCTCGCCACATGATCGCGGGCGCTATCGGCGGTTTGGACAAGGAACGCGTGCTGCTCGTGGTCGCCGAGCGTTCGTTGTCGTCGAGCGGCGTGTTCCTCCCGCACGCCCGGCACCTTGCGCTGGCGCGACTGCCACTGGCCGCCGTGGTCGAGCTCCTCGTGAGCATCGCGACGCTTCCCGCCGCGTCGTGGGCCGAGGCATTTCCGGCGCGCCTGCACCGCGCCACCGGTGGTTCGCCGCTCGCGGTACTGCAGACCTTGCAGCTGACGCGCGAAGGTGGCCTTCTCTCCATCGAGGAGGGTGGATGGGTCACGCGCCATCCCGACGCCTTGCTGACGACCATCGATGCCGGGACGCCGCTGCGGCAACGAGTGTCCGCACTCGGCGATCCCGAGCGTCTGGTACTGGCCATGCTCGCGGTGGTCGGTGAGCCCGCGACCGTTGGCACGCTGGAGCGCGCGTTCGGCGTCCAGGGGAGCCAGTTGCACGCCTCGTTGCTGGCACTCGGCCAGGCGGGGATCGTCCAGCAGGACGACGATAGCTGGCGTCTCGCGCACGACACGTTCGCCGAGGAGGCGTTGACGCAGTCGCCGCCCGCCGAAGTACTGCGACTACACCATCTTCTCGGTCACGACCTGGCCGCCGGATCGACGGGCGGGCGGGCGCTGTTGAGCGCCGGCACGCATTTGCGCCTGGCGGGCGATACGGTCGGTGACCGGGCACTCTTTGTCCGGTACGTCCGGCAGCGCAAGTCCGGGCGCGATCGACGAAGCATCTCGACGATCGCCGCTGAATGGCTGAGCACCGTGCCCGACGACGCGCGGGTGTCGGAGCTGGCGTCATCGCTTCCTTTCGGAGTTCGTGTCGGGTTCTCGGCGCGCGCGCAGGCATTCCTCACAGTGATCCTGTTGATCTCCGTGGCGGTTGCCGCCCTCACGATTCGGACGCAGGGCGACGAAGCGACGCGCGAGGAGATGCCGTACTTCGTCGTGGCCGCCTTCAACGAGCGGGGACTGCATCCCATGGCCAGGGTCTCGCTCGACACCGACTCGGGGAGCGGCGCCTCCTTCACGCTTCGTGCGGTCACGCTTCGCATGGCGGACTCCGCATTCAGGGAGGCACAGGAGATCCTCCCGCCTCCCGTAGACTCCCTCCCCTACATCGTGGTGCGCGCCGTGGGCGATAGTGGCGTCACCGACTTGTTCGCCGTGGATAAGGAAGGGCGTTCGCGCCGGCTCACTGCGGCGCGCGGCGATGATGTGCACCCCGACTGGTCGCCCGACGGACGGTCACTGGCATTCGTGACTTCGCGTTGGGATTCGCTCGAGCATCCCACGCTCGCGGTGCTCGAGCTTGCGACCGGCGTCGTGCGGCGACTGTCCACGAGCACGGTGTCGGAGCTCTTGCCGCGTTGGAGTCCCGACGGCTCGCGCATCGCCTTTCTCGCGGACGACGTTGCCGGCACGTCGATGCGCGTCTGCACCGTGCGTGTCGACGGAAGCCATCGCAAGTGCTGGAACCTGTCGCCGCGCACCGACTGGCATCTGGAGGCATGGCAAGGCA
Organism: Gemmatimonadaceae bacterium; assembly: GCA_020852815.1. Taxonomy (NCBI): domain Bacteria; kingdom Pseudomonadati; phylum Gemmatimonadota; class Gemmatimonadia; order Gemmatimonadales; family Gemmatimonadaceae; species Gemmatimonadaceae bacterium. The sequence goes on from JADZAN010000024.1 coordinate 274,975, forward strand.
ACGACTCCCTCATCCTGAGACTGGCGGATGATTCGCTACCGCGGATGAAGGTGCTGGCACTCGACTCGGGAGCGATTCATGAGCGAACCCTTGCTTGTCGACCGCTCAACATCTCGCGAGATGCGTCGTTTCTCACGTGCGTCACACCGGGGACAGCGCTCGGGCCATTGGGCGGTGCGATCGCTTCCGTGCACGCGCATGCGGTTCCACAGCGCCTCCCCGCCTTCGGTAAGGAGACGTCGGACGAACGGCACGTGTTCTGGTCCGGCCGCCCCGGCCGCGGGAGACACATCGAGACTATCACGTTCGGGAACGAGGGCTCCATCGCCATCGTCGGCACTCCGTCGCGGCTCACGGTAGTCGCCCGGCGCGTGGACGGATCGACGATCGCTGCGCGCGAGCTGACGTTCACGTCATCCGATACGACGATCGCCAGCATCGACACGAGCGGCGTGCTCCACGCGCGCCGGCCGGGCCGCGTGGACATCGTCGCGTCGGTTGGCGGATGGCGTTCGACGCGCCGCACGTTCGAGGTTCGCCCAAACTCCGGGGTGACGATTCTGCGCGAGCGGTGGGAACGTGGATGGGATACCGGATGGCGAGTGTTCGGTATGCCGAAGTCGCGCGTGGTGACGAGTGGCGGGGTGAAGGCTCTCGCCATTGGCGGCGACGGGCGCTTCAGCTCCGGTGTCTATGCGCGTGTCCCGTTCGAGCGTGCGGAAGGACTCGCCGTGCGGGTACGCCTCGCGACGAAGGTTCGACTGCAACAGTGGCAAGAGGTGGTGGTAGCGCTGCAAGATGGTGTGGACACAACGTCACTCGCCGCCTGGAACCACCAACGTGGTTTCGTCTGGGCCAGTGGTCGGATTGATGGCCGGGCGCCGCATTGCTGGGCGAGGTACCCGGGAGGGCGACGAGGTGCAACGTATGCCGACTCGTTGCTGCTTGACGTTGGGGGCGCCTCCGTGTTCGTCGCCGTCGACCGATCGCTTCGGACGGGTGAGTGGTACGATCTCGTGCTCCAGTGGCTCCCTGACGGACGATGCGCAGTGGCCGTCAACGGGCGACCGCTCGCGGTCGTGCCGCCCGTCGATCAGTACGCTGGCCCGACGCACCTCTTCGTCCACGGCAACGCCTTCCGCACAGAGATGCTGGTCGGTGAGCTGCGCGTGATACGCGGCCTGGACCGTTCGGTGAACTGGGGCGATATGCTCGCGCGGCAGTGATGGTCGCTGCGTCGCCTAACGCCGGCGAGTAGTCCCGCGCGATGACTTGCTCCCGCCGAGCAACGCTCCCAGGACGCCGCGCACCAGCGTGCCGGTGACGGCGACGGCGGCGGTGCGGAGGACACTCTTTCCCACCGACGAGTTGAGCACCTGCCCCAGCACGCTGGTGTCGGCTGGCGCCTGCGACGCGGCGCGCCCGCGGCCGGCAGGCGCCGCAGGTGCGTCGGCTTCCGCTTGCGCCTCCGCCTGCTGCTGCGCCGCGTAGCGCGCCTGCAGGACCTCGCGCGCGCTCTCGCGATCGATGGCCGAGGCGTACTTCTTCACCTGCGGCGTTTGCAGCCGGCGGGCCATCTCGTCGTCGGTGAGCGGCCCCATGCGCGACGTGGGCGGGATCATGCGCGACACGAAGGGCGGCGTCGGCGTCCCCTTGGGAGAGAGCGTCACGACCATGGCCTCGCCGATCCCCATCGAGGTCAACGTCGCCTGCACGTCGTAGAACTCCGTCCGGGGAAAGGTGCGCGCGGCGGCGCGCAACGCCTTCTCGTCGTCCGGGGTGAAGGCGCGCAACGCGTGCTGCACGCGGTTGCCCAGCTGCGCGAGCACGGTGTCGGGAATGTCCTTCGGGCTCTGCGTGATGAAGTAGACGCCGACCCCCTTGGAGCGGATCAACCGCACCACTTGTTCGATCTGGTCCAACAACGCCTTGCTGGCGCTGTCGAAGAGAAGGTGCGCCTCGTCGAAGAAGAAGGCGAGCTTGGGACGGTCGACGTCGCCGACCTCGGGGAGTTCGTTGTAGAGCGTTGCCAGCATCCACAGCATGAAGGTGGAGAAGAGCGCCGGCTTGTTCTGCACGTCGCTCAGCTCGAGGATGCTCACCAGCCCGCGCCCGTCGCGCTCCACCTGCATCAGGTCGTCCAGGTCGAACATCGGTTCGCCGAAGAACTTGTCGGCCCCCTGCTGCTCCAGCTCGACCATCTCGCGCAGGAGGACGCCCACGGTCTGCTTCGACATCCCGCCGTACGCCTTGAGCTCGTCGGCCCCGTCGTCGGTGAGGTATTGCAGGACGCTGCGCAGGTCGGAGAGGTCGAGGAGGAGGAGTCCCTTGTCGTCGCAATACTTGAAGACGAGCGAGAGGACGCTGGTCTGCGTCTCGTTGAGGTCCAGCACCTTGGCCAGGAGCTGCGGCCCGAACGACGAGACCGTTGCCCGCAGCTGCGCCCCTTTGGCGCCAGTGAGGCTCAGGAACTCCACCGGAAAGGAAGTGGGCGTCCACTTGCACCCGGTGTCGGCCGCACGCTGGTTGACCTTGTCGTTCGCCTCGCCCGCGGCTCCCACCCCCGACAAGTCCCCCTTGATGTCCGCCATGAAGACGGGGACCCCGGCATTCGACAGCTGCTCGGCGATCAGCTGCAGAGTTTTAGTCTTTCCCGTCCCCGTTGCACCGGCAATGAGGCCATGCCGGTTCATCATCGCCAACGGGATGCGAACGATGGGCTCGGGCTGGCACGTGCCCTCGTGCACCACGGCGCCGAGGGTGATGGCGTCGCCGGTGGCGGCGAAGACGAGTTTGGCGGAGTCGAATGCGGACATCACACTCTCTTGGGAGAAGACGAGAGGCATGCCCCAGCGAAGGCTGGGGACGAGAAGACGAGAGGGCGGTGCTGGAAGCTACACGGCGGCGGATGCGGCGGCGGCGGTGGTGGTTTGTTGCTGGCGTTCGGATTCTGCAAGCAGCGGGGTGCTCGAGGCGCCGCCCAGGTCCGTGACGAGGGTGACGAGACCGGTGCCGAGTCCCTTGAGGGGATCGGACCAGAGAATGGTGCCGTTTCGCGCGTCGAGCGCGAAGAGTTCGCCGGCGCACGTGGCGAAGAGCCCTTCGAGGTCGCGCACCACGTTCACGAATGACGCCGACGACTTGTACTTGGCCGGGAGTTGCGTGCGCCACACCTCGGCGCCCGTCTTCCTGTGAAAGGCGACGACGTGTCCCTTGATGCCGACGTATACCAGCGATTCGGTCCTGCGGGCCATGGGACGCTTTCCGGTGACGGGATCGATCGCGCAGTTGCCCGGGTGCAAACTGACGCCGGGAGAATGTGCCCCGCAGGGCGACCGCGCCAGCCTGTGGCGGTACGGATGCGGGAGATACGTGTCGTGGGAGAGGACGCGGCGAGGACGCGGCGAGGACGCGGCGAGGACGCGGCGAAGGAGCTGCAGCGCGCTGCGAAGACCGCGTAAGAACTTCGCGGGGACCGCGTAAGAACTTTACGGGGACCGCGTCGCTGGCGTGTCGCGGCGCTGGACGACGTGTCGCGGCGCGCGGTACGTTCCGCCGAGCCGTTCACAAGCACGTCGCGATTCCTGGAGGTCCCATGTGTGACCATGCGTTCCCGCCACGCCACGCACGTTCCGGCACCCCGGCCGGCGGAGACGCCAAGTCTGGTGACGCCACATCCGGCGGCGCCGAGTCCGGCGGCGCCGTATGCGGCGGCGCGAACTCCGATCCGATCTCGCGTCGCACGCTCCTCGAACGCGGCGGGGCGGTGGCGGCGTTGCTCGCACTGCCGTCGCTCCGCGATGGTGCGTGGGAGCTGTCGAGCGGTGTGGCGCCTGGGCGCGCGCTTTCCGCGACGCGGAGCGCCAGTGCCTACGTCGACGCCGCGCTCAAGGCGGAGCGATGGATCGCACGCTCGGCGGTGCGCGACTCGCGAGGGCTCACTTGGCCTGCCGACCCCAGCGATGCCAAGAGCGTGCAGGACAACCTGTACAGCGGGAGTCCCGGCGTCGTCCTGTTCTATCTCGAGCTGGCGCAGGCCACCGGCGACCGGCGGTGGCTGGAGCCGGCGCGCGATGGGGCGTTGTACCTGGCGGCGACGCTCCCGGCCGCGGCGGCGACGTTAGGCGAGGAAGGGCACGGGCTGTACACGGGGGTCGCGGGAGTCGCCTACGTCCTCGAGCTGGCGCAGCGGGCCACCGGCGATACGCGGCTGCGCGCGGGGCGTGACCGCGCGGTCGCCATTCTGCGCGAGACGCTGGCGCCAGTGAGCGCGGGGGCGGCGTGGAACCCGTCGACCGATATCATCTCGGGGAGCTCGGGGATCCTCCTCACGCTTGCGTGGCTGGACCGCAACGGCGGCGCATGGGATGGGTGGCGCCGCGATGCCGCGCGCGCGGGCGACCGGCTGATGGAAGTCGCCATTCCCGAGTTTGGTGGTGTGAAGTGGGGAATCTCGAGTAGCGTCCCGCGGCGCTATCCCAACTTCTCGCACGGAACCGCCGGCGTGTCGTACACGCTGGCGACGCTGTACCAGGAGACCAGGGAGCGTCGCTTCCTCGACGCGGCGCTGGCCGGCGAGCGTTATCTCGCGGCCATCGCCACGCGCACCGCCGGCGACGGCGTCCGCATCCATCACTCGGAGCCGGGGGGCGAGGAACTCTTCTACCTCAGCTGGTGCCACGGCCCTGCGGGGACGGCGCGCCTCTATCATCGCCTGGCCGAGTCGACCGGCGACTCGCGGTGGCGCGCGACCATTTCAAGGCTGGCGCAAGCCATCGTCGACAGCGGCGTTCCCGAGGTGCACCCCGACCGGTCGGGTTACTGGAACAACATCTCGCAGTGCTGCGGAAGCTGCGGCGTCGTCGAGTTCTTCATCGCCATGCACGCCATGACGGGCGACACGCGCCACCTCACCTTCGCGCGCCGCGTGATGGACGATGCCCTGTCACGCGGGACTGCCGACGGCGACGGTCTCAAGTGGATCCAGAACGAGCATCGCGTGCGCCCCGATCTTCTCGTTGCCCAAACGGGGTTGATGCAGGGCTCCGCCGGCGTGGGGCTGGCGCTGTTGCACCTGGACGGCGCCCTGACCGGCCGCGCGCCGCTCGTGGCACTGCCGGACGCGCCGCGCTGGGTCTGAGCGCACGACCACCTTCCCTGCCCCCCGCCCACCACCCCCCGCCCACCTCCCCCAGACCCCACACCCTCCTTCCCAGCGAAAGCTGGGATCCATTCGCCCTTGCCTCGCACGCGACCGCTCGTCTACGGCGCCGGTGACTGCAACAACAAAAGCTCGACACGGAGGTCCACGGAGGTATCACGGAGTAGCACGGCGGAATACGGCGACGCGCCACCCTCCTCTGCGCTCCTCCGCGAATCTTACGGGAACCTCCGTGTTGCGCTTTGGATCTTTGGTCTTCTCCGCGCCCCGACCTCCGTGCGCCTCCGTGCGCCCTCCGTGAACTTCCGTGTCACGCGCTTGATCGCGAACCGTCCGTGCGCCTAACCAGAGGCCCCCACCTCCCCCAGCCCCCCCGCCCACCTTCCCAGCGAAAGCTGGGACCCATTTGTCCTCGCCTCGCACGCGACCGGTCGTCTCGGGCGCCGGTGACCGCAACAACCAAAGCTCGACACGGAGGTCCACGGAGGTATTTCGGAGGCACACGGCGGAATACGGCGACGCGCCACGCTCCTCCGTGCTACTCCGTGCTACTCCGTGAATCCTCCGTGGCACGCTTTAGATCGCTTGTCCGACAAGCGCCTAACGAGCAGCGCGCCAGTGACTCCGGCCGCCACCCCGCCCACCCTCCCAGCCCCCCCCGGCCCCCCTTCCCAGCGAAAGCTGGGACCCATTCGCCCTCGCCCCGCACACGACCGCCCGTCTCTCGCGCCAGTGCCGACAACAACAAAAGCTCGACACGGAGGACACACGGAGGCACGGAGGGCACGGAGGAAACCCTCGTACCGCTTTGCTCCGTGCCCTCCGTGTCTCCGTGAAACCTCCGTGTTAAACGCCTTTGATCCTGGAAACCAGGGACAATGGCACCTGCATGGGCAACGGCAACTGCAACTTCCCCAAACACGGGGGTGCATCAAGCATTGCCGCGCCGCCCCCCGCCCCCCCCGCCCACCTTCCCAGCGAATGCGGGAACCCCTTCGCCCTCGCCCCGCACACGACCGCCCGTCTCGGGCGCCAGTGACCGCAACAACCACAGCTCGACACGGAGGACACACGGAGGACCGGAGGGCACGGAGGAAACCCTCGTACCGCTTTGCTCCGTGCCCTCCGTGTCTCCGTGAAACCTCCGTGTTAAACGCCTTTGATCCTGGAAACCAAGGACAACGGCACCTGCATGGGCAACGGCACCTGCAACCTCCCCTAACACGGGGGTGCATCAAGCATCGCCGCGCCGCCCCCCGCCCCCCCCGCCCCCCTTCCCAGCGAATGCGGGAACCCCTTCGCCCTCGCCCCGCACACGACCGCCCGTCTCGGGCGCCAGTGCCGACAACAACAAAAGCTCGACACGGAGGTATCACGGAGGCGCACGGCGGAATACGGCGACGCGCCACCCTCCTCCGTGCCCCTCCGTGATACCTCCGTGAACCTCCGTGTCACGCTTTAGATCTTTGGTTTTCTCCGCGCCCCAACCACCCCGCGCTCCGTGAATCCTCCGTGAACCTCCGTGTCACGCTTTAGATCTTTGGTCTTCTCCGCGCCCCAACCACTCCGCGCCTTATCGCCCGAGCACCCGCCTGGCCTCCGAGATCACGTGCGCCGCCGTGATCCCGAACTCGGCGTAGAGCGTCTGGTAGGGCGCACTCGCGCCAAAGGTGTCGATCCCGACAAAGCCACCGTCGAGCCCCACGTAGCGCTGCCACGACATGGAATGCGCCGCCTCCACGGCCACGCGCTTTGTGCCTGGCGGCAGCACCGACGCCTGGTACTCCGCGGGCTGCCGCTGGAACAGCTCCTGGCTCGGCATGCTCACCACGCGCGCCTGTACCCCGTCAGCAGCAAGCGCCTGGCGCGCCTGGAGCGCGAGCTCGACCTCCGAGCCCGAGGCGACCAGGACCACGTCCGGAGCGCCGTCAGCCGCATCGGCGAGGACGTACGCCCCCTGCGCCACACCGCTCGCGGCGCTGAACGCCGCACGGTCGATGAGCGGGAGCTTCTGGCGCGTGAGAATGAGCGCCGTCGGCCCCTTGCGGTTGAGGAGCGCCGCGCGCCACGCCTCGGCCGTCTCCGCCGCGTCGGCGGGACGGATGACCGTCACGTTGGGAATGCAGCGCAGTGAACTGAGGTGCTCCACCGGCTGGTGCGTCGGGCCGTCCTCGCCCAGGCCGATCGAATCGTGCGTGAAGACGTAGATCACCCGCAACCCCATCAGCGCCGCGAGGCGAATGGACGCCCGCATGTAGTCGGCGAAAACGAGGAAGGTCCCGCCGTACGGGATCACCCCGCCGTGCAGCGCCAACCCGTTCATGATCGCCCCCATCCCGAACTCGCGCACCCCAAAATGGATGTTGCGCCCAGCATAGTCGTCCGGGCCAAAGCGCGGTGAGTCCTTGAGGACGGTGATGTTGGAGCCGCTGAGGTCGGCCGACCCGCCGATGAGCTCGGGGATCTTCGCGCCCAGCGCGTTGAGCACGACCCCCGAGGCGTTGCGGCTGGCGATGTTCCCGTTCTCGGGAGTGAAGACGGGGAGCGCCTGCTGCCACGCGGCCGGAAGCTCACCCTGCATGCGACGCCCGAACTCCTTGGCCAGCTCGGGGTGCGCCTTGGCATAGGCAATGACCTGCTTGCGCCACGCGTCGTTCGCCTCGGCGCCGCGCGGCACGGCGAGACGCCAGTGCGCCAGCGACTCCGCCGGAATGGTGAATGGCTCACTCTCGGGCCAGCCGAGCCGCTCCTTGGTGAGGGCAATCTCCGCCGCGCCCAATGGCTCGCCGTGCGCCTTGGCCGTGTCCTGCCGGTTGGGCGAGCCGTAACCGATGTGCGTCTTCGTGATGACGAGCGTGGGACGCGTGCGGTCGGCCTTGGCGGCCACGATCGCCGCGTCGATCTGCGCCAGGTCGTTCACGTCGTCGATGCGCAGCACCTGCCACCCATACGCCTCGAAACGCTTGGCGGCATCATCGCTGTAGGTGATCCCCACCTTGCCGTCGATCGAAATCCCGTTGTCGTCGTAGAAGCCAATCAGCTTCCCCAGCTGGAAGTGCCCGGCAAACGACGCGGCCTCGTGCGAGATCCCCTCCATCAGGCAACCGTCGCCGGCAATGAAGTAGGTGAAGTGATCGACGATCGCGTGAGCGTCGCGGTTGAACGTCGCGGCGAGGTGCGCCTCGGCGGCGGCCATCCCAACCGCCATCGCCAACCCCTGGCCCAGCGGACCGGTCGTCGACTCCACCCCAGGCGTGTGACCGTACTCGGGGTGCCCGGGCGTCTTGCTCCCCCACTGCCGGAAGTTCCTGATCTCGTCGAGCGAGAGGTCGTAACCGGACAGGTGCAGCGCCGAGTAGAGGAGCATCGACGCGTGGCCGTTGGACAGCACGAAGCGGTCGCGGTTGGGCCACGCCGGGTCGGCGGGGTTGTGCCGCATGTACTTCGTGTAGAGCGCGTAGGCCAACGGGGCGAGCCCCATCGGGGCGCCGGGATGGCCACTCTCGGCCTTCTGCACGGCGTCCATCGACAACGTACGGATCGTATTGATGCACAGCGCGTCGAGCGTGGACGCGTCGGCCGGTGCGGACACGGGGGACTCCTGGCGGATTCGAAGGGGGTGACGACGTGACGAGCGCGGGAAAGGTATCGCGTCCAATCCGGTGACGCTTCCTCCGCGCGTGGTGCCGCCATGGTCACATTGGGATAGGTTGTCGGTCATCGTGCCCGCACCGCGTTTTCTCGTCGCCTGCGCCGCTTCCCCATGTCCTCGACCCGGCCCCGGCCGCTCGCCGCCGTCATCACCGTCGTGCTTCGCGCCGCCAGCGCCGCCAGCGCCGCCGCCGTCACGGCGACCGCCGCACACGCGCAATCCGCGCCGCAGGCAGCGCCGCCCGCGATGACGGCGCACGACTCGCTCGCCCGCGACCTCCTGCGCGAACTCATCGCGATCAACAGCACGGCGAGTGGCGCCCAGATGAGCCGCGCCACGCAGGGCATGGCGGCCCGCCTGCGTGCCGCCGGGTTCGCCGAGGGGGATGTGCAGCTGGCGGGGCCCGACGCGACGCACCTGAACCTCGTGGCCACGCTGCGCGGGCGCGACCCCAGTGCCAAGCCCGTGCTCCTCATGGCCCACGTCGATGTCGTCGAGGCGCTGCGCACCGACTGGACGATGGACCCGTTCACCCTCAACGAGCGCGACGGCTACTACTACGGGCGCGGGACGACCGACAACAAGGGCGGCGCGGCGATCATCATCGCCAACATGATCCGATGGAAGCGCGAAGGGTTCGTCCCGTCACGCGACGTCATCGCCATCCTCACCACCGACGAGGAAACGAGCCAGGAAGCGGGGATCCACTGGCTCCTCACCAACATCCCACGCCTCAAGGACGCCGAGTACGCGCTCAACACCGACGCCGGCGGGCTCAAGGAGGGGGATGGGAAGAACCGCCCGCGCTTCTTCATCCAGTCGTCGGAGAAGCTCTACCAGACGTACACGCTCGATGTCACCAATCGCGGCGGGCACTCCTCCATCCCGCGCCCGGACAACGCGATCTACACCCTGGCGCGCGCACTCGCACGGCTCGAGACGTATCGCTTCCCGGTGATGTACAACGAGGTGACGCGCGCGTCGTTCGCGCGCAGCGCCACGGTGGAATCGGGGCAGATGGCGGCCGACCTGCGGGCGCTGGCCGGCGGAGCAACGCGCGGTCCCGCGGTCGAACGCGCGTTCCGCGATCCCGCGCTCAACGGCAACCTGCGCACAACGTGCGTGGCGACGATGCTCAGCGGCGGGCACGCCGAGAACGCCCTCCCTCAGAAGGCGACGGCAACGGTGAACTGTCGCATCTTTCCCGGCGTGAGCGCCCAACAGGTTCAAGCCACGCTGCAGCGCGTGGTGGCCGATACGGCGGTTCACGTGACACTCGCCCTGGGGAGTGTGCCGAGCCCCGCCTCGCCGCTGCGTCCCGACGTGATGGGCGTGGTGGAGCGCACCGCAGCCGAAATGTGGCCGAGGGCCGTGACCATTCCGATCATGGAGAACGGGGCGACCGACGGACTGTACCTGCGCAACCTCAACGTTCCCGTGTACGGCGTTTCGGGCCCGCTGTACGTGCAGGGCGACGACCGGGCCCATGGGCGCGACGAGCGCGTGGGGATCCAGAACTTCAATGCGTCGCGCGAGCTATGGTACCGGATGGTGAAGGGGCTCCTCGGCGACGCGACGCGCATGTGACGAGATGGCGCCCCGTCCGTTGCGGGCACCAGCAGTTGGAACCGGCCAGATGGAGGGAAGAGCGGATGGACGTGCGAATGTGGACACGGGCGGCGGCTCGCGCGCTGGTGGTTGTCGCGGTTGCGTCGTCCGCGGCGTGCCGGAAGGAGGCGGGGCAGGGTGATCGCCCCGATTCGGCGGCGGCCTCCCCGGTCGACCGCCACGCTACCGCCATGCCCGCGCTGTCGTGGCGCCTTGCGTCGCCGCCCAGTTGGGATGACCGGGTGCGGGTCGTGGATGATGCGGAAGGTGCGGCGCGACTGGCCGCGCTGGGGATTCACACCTCGACGCTCTTCCAGTACCTCCCGCGCGACACGAGTGCCGGGCCACAGGCACTGTTGGGCGTCTACGTCTACGACTCCACGGCCTGGGCGCGCGCCGCCGGAGGGGATGGTGGGCCGCCCGGCGAGGTGGTCGAGCGCGGGCCGGGGGTGGTGTACGTGGCCAGCCTTCCACGCTCGAACCCGTTCGGCGCTCGCAGCGCTGACTCCTCGGAGTTCGCGAAGCGCACGATCGACATGGCGTATCTGCAGCGCGCCTTCCGCGTGGTGCGGTGACCGTTGGTTGAACAGCGCAGGCTAGGCGCAGCGTGCAGCCCGACGTTAGCGCACTTTTTTCGGTGTTGCGGCGTTGACCAGTACATCAGCGGGGGGGCGCGTTGTATTTTCCCCGCTCCCACCACGTAACCCCAAGAAGACGAGAGTTTCATGCGACGTTCTGTACTGACGACTCCGGCGCTCCTGTTGGCGCTGGGCGCGCTGGCCGCCTGCGGCGGCGGCGGCGAGAAGGCGGCGACCACTGACACGGCGGCGGCCGTAGCTCCTGCGGCGACGCCCGCGGCGGCCCCGGCGGCTGGCCTCGATGGCAAGGCGGAGTACCTCGTCTGCCAGACCTGTCACCAGGAGAACGGCGAAGGGCTTCCGAACCTCTATCCGCCGCTCGCTGGCTCCGAATGGCTCACCGGTGAGCCGGAAATCGCCATCGCGATCGTGCTGCACGGCATGCAGGGCGAGATCACGGTCAAGGGTCAGAAGTACAACAACGTGATGGCGCCGTGGGCGTCGCTCTCCGACGCGCAGATCGCGGCGATCCTCACCTACGAGCGCTCCTCGTGGGGGAACACCGCGGCGGCCGTGACGGCCGACCAGGTGGCGGCGGTTCGTGCCGCGACGACGTCGCGCACCACCCCGTGGACGCCCGACGAAGTGAAGGCGGCGAAGCTCAAGTAAGCTTCGGGTCGCTGGCACAAACACAACGCACCGCCCCGCGACGCCGTCAGGCTTCGCGGGGCGGTTTCGCGTGGCGGGGTGCTCGCCGGCGCGTGCTCGCGCGTTCGGCGGGCGGCTGATTCGGTGGATCCTCCTACGGTCGCACGTACGGCGACGGCGCTGCCACTTCCCAGGGATTCGAGCCGCGCGCGCGGTCGTAGCCCATCTGCTCCAGGCGATGCATGAAGTCGCGATCGAAGAGCTTCATCGCGGCGGGATCGTTGGCAACGGCCGCCGGGATCGCCGTGTAGCGGAACTCCATCCGGATCCCGGAGCCGCCGCCGTTCACCGCGCGCTCGAGCGTCGTCAGCTGCTGCAGCAGGAGCGGGTGCTGCCCCCAGAAGAGGAGGATGGTGGCCCGCTGGTTCATCGCCTTGCGGCTGGCGGGCGACATCACCTCGACCGGCGCCTGCGTCCAGAGGTTCATGATGGCCCACACCCGCACCGTGAGCGGCTCCTTGAACCCCAACCGCCGCGCGGCGGCGGCGAGCCGCTCGAACTGCGCCAGCGAGAGCACGGGGAGAAGGTTCGCCGTCATGCCGCCATCGGCATGGACGTGCCCATCGATCACCTGCGGCGGAAAGACGCCGGGAAGCGACGACGACGTGAGAAGGAGCTGGCGCAGGCGCGGGAGCGCTGACGCCCCTGGCGCAAGCTCGGCGGCAACATCCCACGTATGGCCCACGGCGAGATCGAAGTCGGTGGTGCCGATGGCGAGCTGCCGTCCGTCGCGGAAGGCGTCGCGCAGTTGCACCTGCATGGTCGAGTCGTAGACCTGCGCCATGGTGCGTTGCAGGCGGTCGGTCCTGACCAGGCCACCGCTGCGCCGCAACCAGGAGAACCAGTCGATGGTGGGGGCGATGCTCTCCGCGGCACGTCGATACAGCGCCGACAACGTATCGAGCGCCGTCGCGGTGCCGAGGAAGGCGAACGGCGCCTGCAGCGCCCCCGTCGAGACGCCGGTGACCAGGTCGAACGTCGGCATGGGGGCGTCGGCGCGCCCCTTCCACCCGCGCAGGAAGCCGGCACCATACGCGCCGTTCTGTCCGCCCCCCGACAGGAGGAGGACATCGACGGTGCGGTCTCCGCGCGCCAACGCGCGGCGCGCCAGGCGCTCGACGATCGAATCGGTCGTCGCCTCTTCCACCTGCCGCAGGGCGCGCGCGTCCGCCTCCAGCGACGCCACGGTGGCCGCGGGGCGATGCACGGTGGCGCACGCGCCCACGCTCAGTGCGAGGAAGAGTGCGCGCACGTTACGAATGACGATGTGGCGGAGCATGCGGGGAGGGAGGAGGGGGCGCGCTCGCGTACCCTAACGCGAGGCGGGAGGTCCGAGCGGTGACGGCTTGCACCCCGCGGGTTCCACCGTGTACGACACCGACGCGACCTTCCAGGTGCGCCCCGCGCGCACGAGCGTGAAGGCGTCGATGCCGCAGTGCGAAAAGCGGCCGTTGACGAACAGGTCGTACGGCGTCCACACCACGGCGACCGACCCATGCACGTGCACCGTGGGGTCCCACATGCGCTCGAGGACGGTGTCCTTGGCGGCGCGCAGGCGATCGAAGTGCGAGGCAAAGCTGGCGCTTCGCATGATGGCCGAGTCCCCGGAGAGCCGAGTGGCGAATGACGCGCCGTTGTCGACCATGATGCGCTGGGCGGCGGCGGGATCGTTGTCGTGCATGGACCGGAAGAACTCCTGCACCACGGCCACCACCGAGTCGCGCGCCCCCTTGTCGGGTGTCGCCCCCTGCGCGTGAAGCCGCTCGGGAGTGGCGAGCGTCGCCGATGCAGCGACTGCGCAGGCGAGAGCAGGCGCTGTGGCGTGCACGACGGCACGTGCCGTGGCGCGCGCGAGTGAGCGCGAGTGCAGGCGTACGGTCCAGCGGATGCAGCGAAGCGAGCGTAAGCGCATGAGAACCTGCGTTGGGGGAATCGACGATCACACCGGCCCCCCTAACGTCGCGCCACATCGCATGGCATTCAAGGCGACGGCGGCAGTATTCTCACGTTGCTGCACCACTCTCACTGCTCACCCCAACGCTCGGGAGCGATCACGGGTGCTCGTCCCTGCCTTCCTCTTCGCCCTCTCGCTCGGCGCCGCGGCCGCACCGCGCACCGCGCCTGTCACCGTCGGCGCCGACCGGCTCTTCACCGAGTACGCACACCTCATTCGTGGCAAGTCGCTGGCGCTGGTCGCCAATCACAGCGCGCGCCTGGCCGACGGGACGCACCTGGTCGATGCCCTGGCGCGCCACCGCGAGTCCACGCTCAAGGTCCTGTTCGGGATGGAGTACGACATCCGCTCCAACGACTACTCGGCGGTGCGTGATGGCGAGGTGGCGATCGATCGTGGCACCGGGCTCACCAAGTACAACCTGTACGGTGAGCACCACGCCCCCACGGCTGAGGCGCTGGCCGGCGTCGACGTGATCGTCTTCGACATTCAGGAAGTGGGGGCGCGCTTCTATGAGCATGTGAACATCCTGGGTTTCGTGATGGAGGTGGCGGCGCAGCAGGGCATTGCCGTGGTCGTGCTCGACCGCCCCAACCCCATCACCGGTCGCACGGTGGAGGGATTCGTGACCGACACGGCGGCGCGCTTCCGTTTCGGGTCGTACGCGCCCATCCCGGTGGTCCACGGCATGACGATGGGCGAGTTGGCGATGCTCTACAACGGCGAGCGCCTCCTGCGCGGCGGGCGCACGGCCTCGCTCACCGTGGTCCCGATGACGGGGTGGACGCGCGGGATGTGGTACGACGAGACGGGGCTGCCTTGGCGCAAGCCGTCGCCCAACCTCCTCACGCTGTCGTCGCTCCTGGCCTACGTGGGGACGTGCCTGTTCGAGGCGCTGAACGTGAGCGAAGGGCGCGGCACCGACCGTCCGTTCGAGCAGGTGGGGGCGCCGTGGCTGGACAACGCTCGCACCGTGGCGATGCTGCAGGAATTGCAGCTGCCGGGGGTGCGATTCGAGGCGGTCGCGTTCACGCCGCAGCAGCAGCCGTTCCACGGACGGCCGCCGGAGCTGGCGGGCGAACGCCTGCGCGGCGTGCGGCTGCACGTCACCGACCGCGACACGTTCCAGCCCTATCGCACCGGCGTGGCGCTGCTATGGGCGGTGTACACGCTGCATGCCGACCGCCTGGTGTGGAACGACGCGGCGCTCGACCGCCTGGTGGCCACCCCCAGGCTCAAGGCGTTGCTCCTCGCGGGCAAGTCGCCGCGCGAGATCGCCGACGCGTGGCGCGGCGAGGTCGATGCCTTTCGCACCACGCGCGAGCGCTACCTGCTCTACCGGTAGCGCGGCAGCCGCACGACGCCCAACGGGCCTAACGACGCGACTCGGCGAACTCGGGTGCCATGAGCCCGGCCGCCGAGCGCCCGTGCGGGTCCTGGTGCAGGCGCACGGCATTGACCATCTCCAACGCCGTCTGCGTGCACGGCGGGAGCTCGGCGTCGGAAGTGCCGAGCGGGGTCACGCGCTCTCCCCACTTGACCAACTGCGCGCAGAAGGTGAGCCCGCCACCAAAGGCGGGGATGAGGATGTTGGCGCCGGGCCGGACGCGCCCTTCCTCGAGCGCCTCGACCAGGGCAACCGGGACGGTGGCGGCGCTCATGTTCCCGTATTTCTGCACCGTGAGCATGACCTTCTCCATCGGGACGCCGGCGTACTTGGCCACCGCCTCGATGATGCGCAGGTTGGCCTGGTGCGGGACGACGATGTCGACCGCATCTGGCGGGAGCCCGCGCTCCTTGAGGACGCGCACCGACGCCTCGGCCATGTTGTGCACCGCGCGCTTGAAGATCACCTGGCCGTCGAAGTCCCAGATGGTGTCGCCAAAGGAAATGTCGCGCCCCGCATAGGTGCAGCCAAAGCCGCGCACGCGAAGCGAGGCGCGCGCCTCCGCGTCGCACCCCATCACGTTGCCGAGCAACCCTTCCTCCTCATCCGTCGGCTGCAACACCACCGCGGCGGCGCCATCGCCGAACAGGACGGCAACGTTGCGGTTGGTCCAATCCATGTAGCGCGAGATGAGCTCGACACCGATGACGATCACGTTGCGCACCATCCCGGTGCGGATCATCCCGGTGGCGGTGGCAAGCCCGTAGCAGAACGAGGTGCAGGCGGTGTTGATGTCCATCGACGCAGCCCTGGTGGCGCCGAGCGCGACCTGCACCCCCGAGGCGCTGTTGGGAACCAGTTCGTCGTTGGAGACGCCGCCGTAGATGACCAGGTCGATGTCGGCGGCGGTCAGGCCGGCGCAGGCAAGGGCGCGCTGCGCGGCGATGGTCGACATCTCGATGGCGCTGACGTGCGAGATGCGCCGTTCCTTCATCCCCGTGCGCGACGTGATCCACTCGTCCGACGTGTCGAGAAAGGTCGAGAGGTCGGCGTTGGAGAGGACGGCCGGGGGCATGCACTTTCCCCAACCGGTAATGGCGGCGTAGGTCATGGGCTCGTTCGGTGGCGCGCGGCCAGCGCGCGCGCGGGGAAGGGGAGAGTGCGGTGCGGGCCGGAGGCGAGTCCGGCCGCGGGTCGGGGAACGCGCGGGGAAGCTGTCCCGCGCACACAGCGTTCGCAACGGCGCGACTGGCCCGCACCATCGCGCGTCGTCACATTCCGGCGCCGGTCGCGATCGTGAGCTTTTGTGCCGGTTGCCCGCGTTTGCATTCTCCCTCGCCAATACTCCGTGTCACACACCCTGCTTCGCGCGGCTGGCGGTGGCGCCAAGGTCTCGCCGCAGCCGCACACCACCCCCGTGCGGCCATGACGGCCCGTGCGCGCCGTCGTGGCGGCGACGGGGTGGTGGTGCTGGCGGCCCTCATGGCCGCTATGGCGTTAGGCAGCGCGATCGCCGCCTCGGGAAACGAGCGGTTGGTGCGCTGGGCCACGGCCATCCAGCCCATCGGGACGTTGTGGGTCAACGCCATCCGGATGACGGTGATTCCGCTCGTCGTCTCGCTCCTCATCACGGGGGTGGCGTCGGTCTCGGACCTGCGCGCGGTGGGGCGGCTCGGTGCCCGCACCTTGCTCGTCTTCCTGGCGTTGCTTGTGATGGGGAGCGTCGTGCCCGCAGTGATCATGCCGGCCATCGTCGCGCTCCTTCCCTGGCCCGCCGGGACGATTCCGCTTCCGCCGGGGGCGGCGGAGGCGGCGACGCAGCTCCAGGCGAGCGGGACACCGGTGGGGGTGGTGGAGTGGTTCACGACGCTCATCCCCGCCAACCCGGTGGAGGCGGCCGCCAGCAGCAACATGGTGTCGCTGGTCGTCTTCACCTTCCTGGTGGCGCTGGCCACGGCGCACAGCGCGAGCGGCGTGCGGGAGCCGCTGGTGCGCTTCTTCGAGTCGTTAGGTGCGGTGATGTTGCGCCTGGTGGGGTGGATCATCGCCCTGGCGCCGGTGGCGGTCTTTGCGCTCGTCCTGCCGCTGGCCGTCCACGGCGGCGGGGCGCTGGCGGGGGCGGTGGGGCTGTACATTGCCTCGTTCGCCATCGGGGCCACGATCGTCACGGCGCTCTTCTATCCCGTCGTTGCGGCTGGCGGCGGCGCGGGGATCGCGCGCTTCGCCCGCGCCGTCCTCCCCACGCAGATGATCGGGATCAGCAGCAGCTCGTCCATCGCCTCGCTCCCGGCGATGGTGGCGAGCGCCGACGCACTCGGCGTCCCGCCTCGCGTGAGCGGCTTCGTCCTCCCGCTGGCCGTCTCGGTGTTCAAGCCGGCGGCGGGGATCGCGTGGGTGGCAGGAGTGCTCTTCGTGTCGCGCGTGTATGGCGTCCCGATCGGGGCGCGCGAGCTGTCGATCGTGGCGGTGGCGGCGATCTTCCTCTCGTTCGCCGCGCCGGGGGTGCCGCGCGGTGCCTTCCTCGTCCTGACCCCGCTCCTCACCGCGATCGGCCTCCCCGCCGAGGGGGTGGGTGTGCTCATTGCCGTCGACCTGATCCCCGACATGTTCGCAACGGTGGTGAACGTGACGGGCGACGTGGCGGCGACGACGCTGGTGGCGCGGCTGACGGATGGCGACGCGGTGGACGAGGGCGGTGCCGCGACTGGTTAGGCGGCACGGCGTGGCCACGACGCTGGCGCCAATCCGTGGCTACGCAACCTCTCGACCCGCGCCGGCGCGCCAGATCTCGTACCATTCCTCGCGCGTGAGCGTCACGTCGAGCGCGGCGATCGCCTCGCGCAGCGCACCTAAGCGCCGAGTGCCGGTGATGGGGACGGGGCGCGCCGGGAGGCGCAGGATCCAGGCGTAGGCCGTCGTCGCTGCCGATACGCCGTGGCGAGCGCCCACCTCCCCCAGCGTGCGGCGCACGCGATCGCTTCGCTCGTCGGTATCGGTGAAGATGCG
This sequence comes from Gemmatimonadaceae bacterium, assembly GCA_020852815.1. NCBI lineage: Bacteria > Pseudomonadati > Gemmatimonadota > Gemmatimonadia > Gemmatimonadales > Gemmatimonadaceae > Gemmatimonadaceae bacterium. Next base: position 293,029 of record JADZAN010000024.1, read on the forward strand.
TCCCCCGGCCAGTGGCGACCAGATCATCGGGCGCACGCGCAGGTCGGTCGCCTGGTCGAGTGTCCCGTCGTCGAGCACCTCCAGTTGCAACGGCGACAGCTCCACTTGGTTGGTGGAGAGCGCGACGCGCCGGGCCAGGAGCGCGAACTGCGACGGCGTGTGGTTGGATGTACCAAGGTGGAGCACCTTTCCCGCCGATTGCAGCCGACGGAAAGCGTCGGCCACCTCGTCGGGGTCCATCAGGAGGTCGGGGCGATGCAGGAGGAGCAGGTCGATGCGATCGGTGCGCAGCGCGCGCAGCGACTCCTCCACCGAGGCAATCAGGTGCGCCGCCGACGTGTCGTATGACTTGATGGCGTGCGCCGGACGATTCGGCGACGTGAGCTTGATGCCGCACTTGGTCACCAGCTGCATCCGGTCGCGCAGCCCCGGTGCGCGCGCCAGCGCCTCGCCAAACAGCGACTCCACGGTGTAGCTGCCGTAGATGTCGGCGTGGTCGAAGGAGGTGACGCCGTGGTCGAGGCACTGCTCGATCCACCGCAGGCGCTCGGCGCCGTCCATCCCCCAGTCGGCCATGCGCCACACGCCGGCCACGATCGGCGAGAGGCGCGCGCCGCTGGCTGCAAGCTCGGCGAGTGGGAGCGTCGCGGGGTGCGTGCGCGACGTCGGAGCGGATGAGGGGGCGACCAGGTCGCCGTGAGAACGGTCGGGTGCGGGCATGGCAGGGAAGCGAGAACGGGCGCGACCAATGCGTCGGCGCTGACATCGTGCGACGCGCGCGCCAGACACGCGCCAGAACACACGCTGGCACGCGCGGGACATCCGCTGGCGCGCGCGGCGCTCGGGACGCGCGAGGCGAAGGTACCGGTTGCCCCCGCGCCGTCCAGCGTTCATTGTCTGCGGCGCCCGTGGCGCGACGACTCGTCCCGCTGGGCTGTCCTTTCGCCGTTCTCGCACCACTTCCCCCCACTTCCCCCCACCTTCCCGTGCGAAGCTCCCCCCTGCGCCGCGCCCCGTGGTTGCTGGCGACGTGTTCGACGGTCGGCATCCTTGCCGCTGCAGCCTGTTCACCCGGATCCGGGAAGGAATCGGCCTCCACCCCCGCGGGCGCGCGAAGCGAGCGGATGAAGGCACTCATCGCCCGCGGCGATTCGCTGCAGCTCCCCGGCGGAACGTGGGAGGCGCCGCCGGGCGATGCGCAGGAGCACGCGATTGCCGGCTTCGCCACGACACTCTGCGCCGCGGTCTTCATTACCGGGCTCGACCCGGCAGACGCCGCGGCCAACGTCGGCTTCTTCACCGGCCCGCTCGAGGATCGCAAGGTCGTCACCGACACGGTCATCGACCGCAAGGAGCAGATGGTGCGCCTCAAGCTCCCCAGCGGCGTTTGGGTGCGCGCCAAGCGCTATGGCAGCCAGGGGTGCATCCCGCTCCCGCGGGACAAGGACTCCGTCTTCTTCACCCCGGTGGTGGTGAAGCCCAAACTTCCCGATGCCGCCACCACCCCCTGGCCGATGGGCGACAAGGTCGATCCTGCGCCCTGGCCCGCCGGCGTCGACTCGGTCAAGGTCGCGCAGGCGCTCGCCACCGGCTTCGGGCCCGACTCGGCGATGACGGAGGCGTTCCTCGTCACGTATCGCGGGCGCATCATCGCCGAGCGCTACGGCGCCGGGATCGGGATCCATACGCCACTCGAGAGTTGGTCGATGGGGAAGAGCCTCACCGGGACGCTGGTGGCGCGCCTGATCCAGATGGGGACATACACGCTCGACCAGCCGGCGCCGATTCCCGAGTGGCAGTCGGCGGGCGATCCGCGACAGGCAATCCGCATCGTCGACATCATGCGGATGTCGAGCGGGCTCCGCATCCGGGCGCCGCAGGACCCGGACTATGATCCGTCGTTAGGCTATCCGGACCATCTCTGGTACTACACGGGCGCGGGCAACTCTTTCCAGTGGGCGGCGACCCGCCCGCAGCAGTGGAGTCCCAACGCGGTGGGACGATATCGCAACACGGACCCGGTGCTGGCTAACTATCTGGTGCGACTCGGCGTCGAGAAGCGCGGCGAGGACTACCGCACCTGGCCGCAGCGCAACCTCTTCGACAAGATCGGGATTCGCGACGCCGTGCTGATGACCGATCCGTACGGCAACAACCTCACGCAGGGGGCCGAGTACCTCCCGGCACGCGACTGGGCGCGGCTGGCGAACCTCTACGTGCAGGACGGCGTGTGGAATGGCGAGCGCCTCCTCCCCGAGGGGTATGTCGACCACGTGAAGAGCGTGGCGCCGGCGTGGCTGGCCGATGGCCGCCCCGTGTACGGCGGCGGCTTCATGTGGGTGAATGGCGACGGCGGCGACCCGATGCCGAAGGACGCCTTCTCGTTCCGCGGCGCCGGCGGGCAAAGCACCATCATCGTCCCCGATCGCGACCTGGTGGTGGTGCGCCTGGGAAAGTATCGCGGTTCCCGCACCGGTGACGCGGCGTTGAAAGATGCGCTCCGGCTCTTGATGGAAGCGGTTCCGGCGCAGGGCTCGGCGAAGTAGCGAACGACGAACACCGCGACTCGCGATGTGGAAGGCGCGCCGAAGTCAGCGCGCCTTCTTCGCGCGTAGCGCCGTCTTCGCGCGTGGCGCCTGCTTCGCGCGTTGCACCTGCTTCTCGCGCTGTGCCTCCTTGGGCCTGGCGGCGGCGCCGGTCCTGGGCTTGGCGTACTTCGCCATGTGGTCGAGCCGCTCTCCCTCGGCGGAGATGGCGATGAGCTCGGCGAGCCGGCGTGCGCGCGTCTCCTCGCGCTTGGCCGAGATGACCCACCAGATGGCCGCGCGCCGGTACGACGTCGCTTGCGCCTCGAAGTAGCGAAACGCGCGCCGGTTTCGTCGGAAGGTGGCGAGCATCGCTTCGTCGAATGCTTCGGGGCGCTGCTCGTAGGAATACGTACCGGAACGATTCTCCTTGCGCCTGGCGAACGCCTCGCGCCCCGCCGGCTGCATGCGCCCCTCGGCCTCGAGTTGCGCTACGCGCGCAATGTTGACGGCGCTCCAGGTGGATGTCGCCTTGCGAGGGGAGAAGCGGATGGTGTAGCGCGTCTCGTCCACACCGGTGCGCCGCCCGTCGATCCATCCGTAGCAGAGCGCCTCGTCGACCGACTGCGGCCAAGTGATGGTTGGCCGTCCGGCGGCGACCTTGTGGAAGCCCACGAGGACTTCGCGCTCGGTGGCGTGATGGCGATGGAGCCAGTCACGCCATTCGGTGGGTGAGGTGAAGTAGATGGGCTGCATCTTCGTGAGAAGACGAGAAGACGAGAAGCCTGCCCCAGCGAAAGCTGGGGACGAGAAGCCTGTCCCAGCGAAAGCTGGGGACGAGAGAGGATATCTCAACGAAAGCGGAGGACGACCGCAGGGGAATCTGCGGGGCGGCACCAAGCCGATGCAAAGCAGCTGCACGCTCCCCTTGCCCCACCCTCTCGCAAGCCGCACCATCCCCCACGCCCTCCCAGCCTCGTCTTCTCGTCCTCTCGTCCTCTCGACATGCTTCGTCGCGATTTCCTTTCCGACGTGAGCCGCTACGCCTTCCTGTGCGCGGGGACGCCCACGCTGTGGCGGCTCTCGCATCGCCTCACGATTGGCAACGCGGCCGGGTCGCCGTTCTCGCTCGGGGTCGCGAGCGGCGACCCCACGCCTAACGCCTGCGTCATCTGGACGCGGCTGGCCCCCGATCCCTTTGCGCCGCTGGGCGGGATGGATGGCGGGCGTCCGGTGGTGAACTGGGAGGTTGCCGACGACGAGCAGTTCACCAGGGTCGTGCAACGCGGGCGTTACACGTGCGCGCCCGAGCTTGGCTACTCGCTGCACGTCGACGTGCAGGGACTCGCCCCCGATCGCTGGTACTTCTACCGCTTCACCACGTCGGGGGTGGAGAGCCCGGTCGGGCGCCTGCGCACCACCCCCCCGGATGGTGCCCAGCAGCCGCTCGATTTTGCCTTCATCTCCTGCCAGCACTACGAGCAGGGGCTGTATACGGCCTTCGAGCACATGGCCAACGAGCGCCTGGACCTGGTGGCGCACCTGGGTGACTACATCTACGAAACGGCCACGCGGGAGCAGGTGGTGCGCCCGCACCACGGGAAGGAGATCGTCTCGCTCGACGACTACCGCAATCGCTACGCGCAATACAAGCTCGACCCCGCGCTGCAGAAGGTGCATGCAATGTGCCCGTGGATCGTGACCTGGGACGATCACGAGGTCGACAACAACTATGCGGGGCTAAACGGGGAGAACGTCTTCGAGTCGGAGGAGCAGATGCACCTGCGGCGTGCGGCTGCGTACCAGGCGTGGTGGGAGCACCAGCCGGTGCGCGTGCCGCGCGCCAAGTCGTGGGCCGACCTCAACATCGCGCGCACCGGCAACTGGGGAGCGCTGGCGCGCTTCTGGGTCCTCGACACCCGGCAGTATCGCAGCGACCAGGCGTGCGGCGAGGGGAATCGCGTGGTGCCGTGCGGCGACTGGAGCGACCCCCGGCGCACGCTGATGGGAACGGACCAGGAGAAGTGGCTCTTCAACGGGCTGGGGACATCGCAGGCCAGGTGGCAGGTGCTGGCGCAGCAGGTGATGATGGGGCCGCTCGACTCACGGCCGGGCGCGGAGGTGCAGCTGTCGATGGACCAGTGGTCGGGCTACCCGGCGGCGCGCGAACGCCTGCTGGGGACACTCGCCGAGCGAGCGAAGGGGCGCGCCGTCGTCATCTCCGGGGACATTCACGCCAACTTCGTGAACGAGTTGCACGCGGGCTTCGATCGTCCGGGGAGGCCCGTGATCGCCGCGGAGTTCGTGGGGACGAGCATCTCGTCAGGCGGGGACGGCGACGAGACTTACCGCGGGTGGGACGCGATGCGCGCCGACAACCCGCACATCAAGTGGCACAACGCCCGGCGCGGCTATGTGCGCTGCCGCGTGACGCCTGACGAGTGGACGGCCGACTATCGCATTGTGCCGTACGTCTCCCGCCCCGGGGCGCCCGTCGAGACGGCGACCAGCTGGCGGGTGCAGCACGGGCGTCCGGGAATCGAGAAGGTGTGAGCGGGCGCTCGCGCGGCGGGCGCCGTCGCGACTGTCGCCCGCGCCCAGTCGAGCGGCGGCGGTTCGCGTAGATTTCTTCCCGTACGCGCCACGCGTGCGGGAGGCGCCCGCATCGCCGTCCTTCCAACGGGAGCTTGTCGTGTTGTCGGCTGTGTTGTCGGTTGTGCCGTCGGCTGTGTTGCAGGAGAAGTGCGCGCGAGTGCGTGCGTGGGTTTTGCCTGCCGGCGCACGCTTGCCGCGAGTCGTGCCAGCGCTCTCCGCGCTTTCCGCGCGCGCCGCGCTCGCATCACTCGCCGCGGTTGCGCTACTCGCCGGGTGCGGGAGCGATCCCGCCTCGCCCGCGCCGGAGGTCCCGCCGACCAACACGATCACTGCCGTCGAGGCGCTCCCCTCGATGATGGTGAGCACCACCAACCAGGTCCCCATCACCTCCCGCGAGCTGTACGTCACCGGGACCTATCGCATCATCGACACCGACAGCAAGGTCCTCAACGAAGGGGCGCTCGAGATCCGCGGACGCGGGAACACCACGTGGATCATGCCCAAGAAGCCGTATCGGCTCAAGCTGGGCGCCGGCGCCGCGCTCCTCGGCATGCCGTCGTCGAAGCACTGGGTGTTGCTCGCCAACTATTCCGACAAGACGCTCGCCCGCAACGACGTCACCTTCGAGTTCTCGCGCCTGGTGGGGTTGGAGTGGACGCCGCGTTCGCAGTACGTCGACCTCACCGTGAACGGCGAGTACCAGGGGGTCTACCAGCTCGTCGAGCACGTGCGCATTGCACCTGAGCGCGTGAACATTCCCGAGCTCAAGGTGAGTGACACGACGGCGTCGGCGGTGAGCGGTGGATACCTGATGGAAGTCGACGAGCGGCGCGGCGAGGACTTCTGCTTCAACTCGACGCGCACGACGATGATCTTCTGCCTCTCCAACCCCGAGACGCTGAACGATCCGGCCTGGGCCAGGCAGCGCGCGTACATCACCAACTACATCAAGCAGGTCGACGACGCGATCTTCAGCCCGCGGTTTGCCGACCCCCAAACGGGATATGCGGCATACATCGACGTCGAGTCGGCGATTGGCTACTACCTGGTCAACGAGCTGTTCAAGAACGTCGACGGCAACCTTCGGCTCAGCACGTACCTCTACAAGAAGCGCGACGGGAAGCTCTTCTTCGGGCCCGTGTGGGACTTCGACCTGGCCCTGGGCAACGTGACCTACGATGGCGCCGACCTCACCGAGGGCTGGCACACGCGCACCGCGGCGTGGTTCACTCGGCTCTTCCAGGATCCCGCCTTCGCCGCGCGGGTCAAGGCGCGATGGAACGAACTGCGCACCAACGGCACGCTCGACAAGGTGGACCAGCGCATCGCCGCCCGGCAGAAGTACCTGAGCAAGGTGCAGGCGCGCAACTTCGCGAAGTGGCCGATCCTCAACACCTGGGTCTGGCCCAATCGCGTGGTGACGGGGAGCTGGGACGGCGAGTACACCGCCATGGCCTACTGGCTCTTCGCGCGCCGCAAGTGGATGGAAGGGGCGTTCGGGAGCTGAACGCGCGCGTCGCTCAACGCGTCATCGATCACCGCCCTAACCGAGCAAAGTCGCGCTGCATCAACACGAAACGCAGGACGGTTCCGTCGGGGACGCGGTCGCTCACTTCGCGCACCGGGGCAAAGCCAAGGGCAGCGTAGAACGGGACGCCAGGGAGCGTGGCCATCAACTCGGCGCGCGTGAAGCCGGCGGCGCGCGCCGCGTCGAGGCAGGCATCGAGGAGAAACCGCCCCACGCCGCGTCGCGCCTGCTCCGGCGCGACGAAGAAGGCGCGTATCTTCGCCGGGTCGACGCCGGGTTGCAGCTGATCGCCGCCAGGGCTGGCTGGTCGCGAGACCGCGTCGT